>NZ_JBPCKQ010000027.1:0-18978 GCF_051004135.1 Ornithinimicrobium sp. | reverse complement strand
TCCTTAGCTCCGCGTCACTACGACGAACTCTTTGCTTTTCTGGGGGGTCTTTCCTCTTCGTTCCCCCCCCCCCCGGTTGTCCCCCCCCCCCCCCCCCCCGGACCCTGCCTGCCGCCTTCGCCCCCGTCGCCATCGGCACCGGTGCAGCGCATGCGGCAGGCTCTGCGGATGCCGGCCTTGCCCTGCTGGCCCTGGTCGTCGCGGTGGCCCTGCAGGTCGGGGTCAACTTCGCCAACGACTACTCCGACGGGGTGCGCGGCACGGACGCGACCCGGGTCGGGCCCACCCGGCTGGTCGGCCAGGGCCTCGCCGACGCGGCCATCGTCAAGGCGGCGGCGTTCGGCTGCTTCGGCGTGGCAGCCGTCACGGGACTGGCACTGGTGGCGCTGACCAACTCCTGGCTGTTCCTGCTGCTCGGGGGTCTGGCCATCGTGGCGGCGTGGCGATACACCGGGGGGGCCCACCCGTACGGCTACCGGGGGCTCGGTGAGGTGGCGGTCTTCGTCTTCTTCGGTCTGGTGGCCGTGCTCGGCACGCAGTGGACGCAGGCGCAGCAGCTGAGCCTTGCGGGCGTCGCCGGGGCAGTCGGGACCGGGGCCTTCGCCTGCGGCATCCTGGTGGCCAACAACCTGCGCGACATCCCGGGGGACCAGGCGGTGGGCAAGCGGACGCTCGCGGTCCAGATCGGGGCGGAGCGCACGCGGCTGCTCTACGTCGCCCTGATCGCCCTGCCGCACCTCGTGGTGCCGCTGGTCGCGATCGGGCATCCCTGGTCGCTGCTGGCGCTGCTCGCGCTGCCGGTCTCCTGGCCCTTCGTGCGGCTGGTTCGCTCGGGGGCGACCGGAGCCGCGCTCATCCCGGTGCTCGGGGGCACCGGCGTGGCCCAGCTGACCTACGCCGCGCTGCTGAGCCTGGGGTTGCTGGTCGGCTGAGCCGCAGCCGGGTGCAGCCTCAGGCGGGACCGATCTCGTCGTCCTCGTCGTCCTCGTCGGTGCGCTGCGCGGCTATCCGCTGCTGCCGCTGGGCGCTGCGGCGCTGCACGGTGCGCTCCACCCGCTGGGCCATCTCGATCCGCTGGCGGCGCAGCATGAAGAACGAGGTCACGGCGGAGAACAGCGCTGCGAACACCAACGCCCACAGCCCGGGCACGCCCAGCCAGGTCAGCGCGAGCAGGAAGACCGCGAAGATCAACAGCCGCAGAACGGTGTAGCGCAGGACCACCGGCGTCATACCCCCGAGTAGCTGTGAAACCCGACGAAGAAGATGTTGACCACGGCATAGTTGACGATCACACAGCCGAAGCCGGCCACCGCGATCCAGGTCGCCCGACGGGTGGTCATCCCGGTCGTGGCGCGGGCGTGCAGGTAGGCGGCGTAGACGGTGAAGATCACGAACGTCCACACCTCCTTGGGGTCCCATCCCCAGTAGCGCCCCCAGGCCTGCTCGGCCCAGATGGCCCCGGCGACCAGGGTGAAGGTCCACAGCGGGAAGGCCACCACGTGGACACCGTAGGTCAGCCGCTCCAGCGCCGCGGCACCCGGCAGTGCGGAGCGCCAGCCGGACACCTCGACCCCGCCCGCTGCTCGCTCGGCGCGCTCCCGCAGCAGGTAGAGACAGGCAGTGGCGAAGCCGACGATGAACAGCCCCACGGTCAGCGTGGCGACGGTGACGTGGATGACCAACCAGATGCTGTTCAGCGAGGGCAGCAGCTGGGAGGCCTCGGTGTACCACGCCAGTCGCGCCGCGCCCAGGATGAGCAGCACCGGGGTGACGACAAACAGGCCGAGCCACAGCCGGTCCCGGCGCAGACTCCAGCCGCTGTAGATCAGCAGCGCGAAGGAGCAGGCGGCCAGGGCGAACTCATACATGTTGCCCAGCGGCGCCCGCTGCACCGACAGTCCGCGCAGCGCCGTCGCGGCGACCAGGAGCAGGGTCGCCAGGATCGTCAGCTGCAGTCCGAGCACGCCCCAGCGCCGCTGCGCCGGCCCGCCGACCGCGGGTGCGACGGTCGCGGTGATGACCGCTGCGCCACCGCTGCGGGTGGCCTCCGCCTCCTCGACCCGGTCCGTCTGGTCAGTCCTGTCGGTGTTGTGCACCGCGAGGTGCACCGCGAAGGCCAGCATCGCCAGCACCAGTGCTGCCATGGTGGCCCACACCCCGAGGTCGGAGGCCGCAGCGAGGCTCTGGTCGGTCATCGCTTGCCCTTCGTCGCTGTCGGTTCCACTCGGTCCCGGATCTGCTCGGCGATCCGGTCGACGAGCTCCTCCAGTCGTGGGTCGGTGTCCTTGGCCAGGCCCGCCACGCTCACTCCAGTATGCCGCCCGTCCCCCTGGTCCTCGTCGGTGACCCGGACGAAGAGCCGCTGCCGGCGCACCGCCAGCATGAGCGTCAGACCGATGAGGGCCCCCACTGCGAAGACCAGCACCGCCAGCCGGCCCGGGTCGTGCCGGACGACCAGGCCGCCCCACCGGGAGACACCGTCGAGGGTCACGCTGCCGCGCCCGTCGGGCAGCTGCTCGGTCTCCCCAGGGGACAGCAGGAGCTGGACCTGGGACCCGGAGGCGTCGGTGACCGGCTCCATGCCGCTGACGTCGAGGGTGTAGACCGACTGTGCGGCGCCGTCGGGGAACAGGTCTCCCTCGTAGATCCCCAGCGCCAGCTGCGGGTCGGCGAGGCCGGGGAAGTCCGACGTCGGCCCCCGGTCCGCGTCGAAGCGAGCTGTGGGTAGGAAGGCGCCGTAGAGGCCCAGCTCGGGGTCGGCGCCGGCGACCTTGATCGCTCCCGTGGAGGTGTAGTTGTCGTCCTGCGGCAGGAACGGCACGGCGTCCCGGTAGACGATCGTGCCGCCGGCGTCCCGCACCGTCACCTCGGGGGCGTAGCCGTTGCCGAGCAGGAAGACCGACGTGCCGTCCAGGTGCAGCGGGTCGTTGACCGCGAGCCGCTGCACCTGCTCGGGCTCCCCCGGTGCGGCGGCCACACTGACCTGGGCCTCGAAGAGTCGCGGGGCGCCGAACTGGGCACCGGTCGCCTCGGTCTCGAACTCGACGTTGAGGTCCTCGATCCGCATGGTGAAGGGTTCGAGGGCATCGAGATCGACCCACGGCCCGGGCCGCATCGTGTCGTAGGTCGCCACGTCGGAGGCGAAGTCGCGCCCCTCGGGAAGGATCACCTCGGCCCGCCAGCCCCACAGCCCTCCCACGGCAACCGAGACGATGACCCCGAGCAGCGCGACGTGGAAGAGCAGGTTGCCGCTCTCCTTGAGGTAGCCGCGCTCGGCGGACAGGCCCCGCTCGCCCGGTGCAGTAGTGCGCAGCCGGGCCCGGTGGCCGCGCAGCACGGATCGGGCCGCCGCGAGCACCTGGTCGGGGTCGGCGTCCAGCACGGTATGCCGATGGGCGGGCAGCCGCTCCAACCGTCGCGGGACCGCCGGGGGCGGGGTGCGCAGCGCCCGCCAGTGCGCCTTGGTGCGCGGCACGAGGCAGCCGACGAGCGAGACCATGAGCAACAGGTAGATGGCGGCGAACCACGGTGAGGCGTAGACGTCGAACAGGCCGAGCCGGTCCAGCCACGGACCGAGGTCGGGGTGCTCGCGCAGATACTGCGTCACCCGCGGCGGGTCGACGCTGCGCTGCGGCCAGATCGAGCCGGGCACCGCGGCCACCGCGAGCAGGAGCAGCAGCAGCAACGCGGTCCGCATACTGGTCAGCTGCCGCCAGATCCAGCGTAGCCACCCGACCGGGCCGAGGGTGGGCTGTGTGATGGTCGGGTCGGCCCGGCCCACGCGGTCTCCAGCCAGCCGGGTCACAGGATCGTCTCGAACGAGGAGGTGAGCCGGGTCTGCACCCAGGCGGTCGCGGTCTCCCAGACGCCGAGCACCATCAGGGCACCGAGCACGATCAGCAGGACACCGGAGCCGCGCAGCAGTGCCTGGTGGTGGCGTCGGAGCACCGAGGAGGCACCGCCGACCCATCCGGCCCCCGCGGCGATCAGCACGAAGGGGATGCCGAGCCCCAGGCAGTAGGCCACGGCGAGCAGGATCGCTCGTTCGACCACTCCGTCGCTGGGCACCAGCGAGGCCCCCAGGGTCTGGATCGCCGCGAGGGAGGGGCCGGTGCAGGCGCTGAACCCCAGGCCGAACACCACCCCGAGCAGCGGCGCACCCAGGAGTCCCGCGCCGGGGCGCCAGCGCACCTGCCACCCCCCGGCGCCGGGGGGCACCATCAGCACCCCGAGGCCGATGACGACGAGGCCTCCGAGCCGCAGCAGCAGCCCCTGCTGCTCCTGCAACATCAGCCCGACCGAGGACAGCACGACACCCATGGCGATGAAGACCGCGCTGAAACCGGCGACGAACAGCGCTGCCCCCAGCACTACCCGGCCGCGGCCGGCCTCCTGGCCGGGGCCCTGGGCCGCGCTCATCCCGCTGACATAGCCCAGGAAGCCGGGGACCAGGGGCAGCACGCAAGGCGAGGCGAAGGAGACCAGGCCGGCCAGCAACGCGACGGCGAGCGCCGCGAGCAGGGGACCGCTCAACACCAGTTCGGTCACGATTCGGAAAGCACGTCCTCGATGAGAGCGTTCAGCGTGGAGGCGTCGACCTGGCCCGCCACCCGGGCGGCCACCCGGCCCTGGGGGTCCAGGACCAGCGTGGTGGGCCGTGCCTGGGCCAACCCCCGCAGGTCCAGCAGGGTGCGCCCGCCGTCGTCGACAAGGGAGGGATAGCTGACCCCCTTGGCCTCCTGGAAGGCCAGCGCGGCGTAGTCGCTGTCGCGGTCGTTGACCCCGATGAAGTCGACCGGCTCACCGGCCTGCGCGTAGTCGCTGTAGACCTGCTCGAGGTCGGCCGCTTCGGCCTGGCACGGACCGCACCACGAGCCCCAGACGTTGACCACGAGCACCTCACCACGCTGGTCCTGCGCGGACCACGGGTCGCCCTCCAGGGTCGTCCCGTCGAGCTCCAGGCTCTGCTCCCGTTGCTCGGGGGTGACGACCTGGACGGCGCCGTCGCCGGAGATGTAGCCCTTCTCCTGCCCCGCCTGGGCCTGCGCCTCCACGGTGTTGTCACTGCACCCGGCGACCGCGAGCAAAGTCGCCAGCGCGGCGGTGCGCCCTACGACGGACAGCGCGCTCGCAGGCCCGGACCCTCGCCGGGCAGCCGTCCTCACGCCCCGGCCCCGGGTTGGGCCTGCTCGGCCAGCTCGCCGACCGGCTCGGCATACAGGACCTCCACCGCGCGCTCGCCCTGGTAGCGCACCGAGGTGACCGAGGCGAGGGTGCACTGCCTGCGCCGCGGGTCGTGCCACAGCCGCTTGCCCTCCAGGTGCCGGCGCAGGGTCCACACGGGCAGCTGGTGGGAGACCAGGACGGCCTCGTGGCCGCAGGCCTGCTCGCGGGCGGCCTGGACAGCGACCTCCATCCGCTCGGCGATCCGGTTGTAGGGCTCCCCCCAGCTGGGACGAAGAGGGTTGGTCAGCAGCCGCCAGGTGGCCGGTCGTCGCAACGCCCCGCGCCGCCCGGCGACCACGGTGCCCTCGAAGGCGTTCTCCGCCTCGATCAGCCGGGGGTCGATGGCGACCTCCAGGTCGTGCCGGGCGGCGATCGGCGCGGCGGTCTCCTGGGCCCGCTCCAGCGGGGAGGAGACGACGTGCACGACGTCGCGCCCGGCCAGGTAGTCGGCGCTCCGCTCGGCCATCTCGACGCCGAGCTGGGAGAGGTGGAAGTCGGGCAGCCTGCCGTAGAGGACCCGGGAGGGGTTGTGCACCTCGCCGTGCCGCACCACGTGCACGATCGTCGTCGCCGGGGTCATCGCTGCGAGCCCGTCGCGCCCTGGGCGGTCTGTGCCGCCGCGGCGTGGATGGCCCGCACCGTGTGCTCGACGGCGTCGTCGTCGTGCGCGGCGCTGACGAACCATGACTCGTAACAGCTCGGCGGGAGGTGCACGCCACGGCGCAGCATGGCATGGAAGAACCGGCCGTATGCGGCAGCGTCCTGTCGCTGCGCCCCCGCGAAGTCATGCACGTCGCCGTCGGCGAGGAAGACGCTGAACATGGAGCCGGCCCACTGGATGCGGTGCGGTATGCCGTGCCGGGAGAAGGAGTCGTGCACCGCACCGGCCAGCGCACCGGCCACCTCGTCGAGCCGGGCGTAGACCTGCGGTGTGCAGGCCCGCAACGTGGCCAGCCCGGCGGCGGAGGCCACCGGATTGCCGGACAGCGTCCCGGCCTGGTAGACGGGGCCCTCCGGCGCCAGCAGCGCCATGACGTCGGCCCGCCCGCCGAAGGCCGCGGCGGGGAAGCCGCCCCCCATGACCTTGCCGAAGGTGAACAGGTCCGGTGCGCCCCCGGCATACGGCCCCTCCAGGCCGAACCAGCCGGCCGGGCCCACCCGGAAGCCGGTCATCACCTCATCGGAGATCAGCAGTGCCCCGTGCTCGCGGGTGATCCGCAGCAGCGCCTCGGTGAAGCCGGGGCGGGGCGGGACCACGCCCATGTTGCCGGCCGCGGCCTCGGTGATGACGGCGGCGATCTCGTGGCCCCGCTCGGCGAAGGCCTGCTCCAGCGCGTCCACGTCGTTGAAGGGCAGCACGATCGTCTCCCCCGCGCTGGAGGCCGGCACCCCGGGCGAGTCCGGCAACGCGAAGGTCGCGACGCCGGAGCCGGCGGCGGCCAGCAGCGCGTCGACGTGACCGTGGTAGCAGCCGGCGAACTTGACCACCGCCGAGCGGCCGGTAAAGCCTCGGGCCAGGCGCAGCGCGCTCATCGTCGCCTCGGTGCCCGAGTTGACCAGCCGCAGCCGCTCCGCGGGCTGGACCCGGCGGGCGATCTCCTCGGCGAGCAGCACCTCCCGCTCGGTGGGGGTGCCGAAGCTGAAGCCCTCAGCGGCCGCCTCGCGCACCGCGTCGAGCACCGCGGGGTGCGCGTGCCCGAGGATCATCGGCCCCCAGGAGCAGATCAGGTCGACGTAGCGCCGCCCGTCGGCGTCCTCCAGCCACGGGCCCTGCGCGCGGCGGACGAAGCGGGGGCTGCCACCGACCGAGCGGAAGGCCCGCACCGGGGAGTTGACCCCGCCGGGGATGACCTGGCGGGCCCGATCCAACAGGGCTGCGGACGCCGGAGCCTCGTCGGCATACGGAGTGGTCGGTGCGCTCCCATCGGGGCTCAGGTGCACGGGCGTCATACCTCTCATTGTCCCACCGGTCACTACTCGAACGCGTCCTGCCCCTGCGCCTCGGACGTGCGGTTGGCCAGGATCACCCGGCGCATCACCACGCCGAGAGTCTCCATCTCCTGCGCGGACATCAGGTCGACCAGCCGTCGGCGGACATCGTGCACGTGGCTGGGGGCGATGCGGGTCACCAGCTCTTGCCCTGCCGCGGTCAAGGCGAGCTCCACTCCGCGCCCGTCCCCCCGGACCGGGCTGCGCTGCACGACCCCTGCGGCCTCCAGCCGCTTGGCGGCGTGGGTGAGCCTGCTGCGGGACTGCACGACCAGGTCGGCGAGCGCGGACATCCGCTGGCGTTGCTGCGGCGCCTCGGACAGCAGGATCAAAATCTCCCACTCGCTCATCCGCAGTCCGAACTCGGCGAGGTCGCGGTCCAACGCCTCCATCAGCAGGTAGTAGCCGCGCAGGAAGGCCCGCCAGGACAGCTGCTCCTGGTCATCGAGCCAACGCACCGGCTCCGCGGCGGCATGAGCGGGCGCCGCCACCTCGGCGCGGGGGTCCTGGGCCGGGCTGGTCGGTGTCACGACCGGTCCGCCTTGGCGAGCAGCCCCGCCATCGTCACGGCGTAGTAGGTCAACACCAGATCGGCTCCCGCTCGCTTGATGGAGGTCAGCGTTTCGGTGACGGCACGGTCGCGGTCAATCCAGCCCCGTGCGGCGGCCGCCTCGATCTGGGCGTACTCCCCCGACACCTGGTAGGCGGCGACCGGCACGTCACTGGCGGCCGCGACGTCGCTGAGCACGTCCAGGTAGGGCAGCGCAGGCTTGACCATCACCAGGTCGGCCCCCTCCGCAAGGTCCAGCCGCAGCTCGCGCAGCGCCTCGGTGCGGTTGGCCGGATCCTGCTGGTATGTCGACCGGTCACCGCGCAGGGTCGACCCGACCGCCTCCCGGAACGGCCCGTAGTGGGCCGAGGCGTACTTCGCGGTGTAGGCGAGCACGGCCACATCCTGGTGCCCCTGCTCGTCCAGCGCCTCGCGCACGACCTTGACCTGGCCGTCCATCATCCCGGAAAGTCCCACCACGTGCGCGCCTGCAACGGCCTGCGCCACCGCCATCTGCGCGTAGCGCTCCAGCGTGGCGTCGTTGTCGACCCTGCCGGCGGCGTCCAACACCCCGCAGTGACCGTGGTCGGTGAACTCATCCAGACACAGGTCAGCCATCAGCACCGTGTCGTCCCCCAGCTCGGCCCTTAGGTCAGTCAGCGCGACGTTGAGAATGCCGTCGGCGTCGGTCGCCCCACTGCCGAGGGCATCGCGGTGTTCGGGCACCCCGAAGACCATCAGCCCCCCGACCCCGGCGGCGACGGCCTCGGTCGCCGCCACCCGCAGCGAGTCACGGGAGTGCTGCACCACCCCGGGCATGGCGGAGATGGGATGCGGCTCCCGCAAGCCCTCTCGCACGAACATCGGCAGCACCAGATCGGCCACGCTCAGCCGATGCTGGCGCACGAGACGACGGATGGCCGGCGTGCTGCGCAACCGCCGGGGCCGTTCCTGCGGAAGCGTGCGGCTCACGCCCGGGCCTTGGGCTGGGCTCGTCTTCCTGCGGGCCGGCGCTGGCTCGGCCGCAGTACCTCCTCGCCCGCCTGGGTCGTGGCGTCGGCGACGTCGCCGGCGTGCGCCGCCAGGGCGTCGATCAAGGACGCGGAGGACGCCTCGGGGGCGACGACGTCGACCCGGAGCCCGTGCTCCTCGGCAGTCCGGGCGGTCGCCGGGCCGATACAGGCCACGACCGTGCAGGGGTGCGGCTTGCCGGCGATGCCCACCAGGTTGCGCACCGTCGAGGAGGAGGTGAAGCACACCGCATCGAACTCGCCGCCCTTGATGGCCTCGCGCACCGGGGCCGGGGGCGGTGTGGCCCGGACCGTGCGGTAAGCCGTGACGTCGTCCACGTGCCACCCGATCTGCTGCAGACCGGCGACCAGCGTGTCCGTTGCGATGTCGGCCCGCGGCAGCAACACCCGGTTGATCGGGTCCAGCACGTCGTCGAACGGCGGCCACGCCTCGAGCAGACCGCGGGCCGACTGCTCCTGCTCGGGCATCAGATCCGGCTCCAGTCCCCACTCACGCAGCGCCTCCGCCGTCACCCCGCCCACGGCGGCGATCTTCAGGCCCGCGAAGGCCCGGGCATCCAGACCGCACTCGGTGAACTTCTCCCGGATCGCGCGCACCGCGTTGACCGAGGTGAAGCCGACCCACTCGTAGCGACCTGTGACCAGGCCCTTGATCGCCTTGTCCATCTGCTGGGGGGTGCGCGGCGGCTCCACGCTGATCGTCGGGACGACGGCGGCCGTCGCACCGTAGGCGGCGATCCGCTCGCGCATCGGTCCGGCCTGGTCCTGCGTGCGAGGCACCAGGATGTGCCAGCCGAAGAGCGGCTTGCTCTCATACCACGACAGCTCTCCGCGCAGGGCCACCTGCTCGCCCACCACCGCGACGCTGACCTCGCCCAGCTCGTCACCGGCCAGCTGCTCGACCGCGTCGTCAAGGCAGGTGACATGGGTGTGCTGGGTGACCGTGGTGCCGTGCTCGGTGAGGGCCACCGGAGTCTGGACGTCCCGGCCTGCCTTGCGCAGCCCCAGCAGAGACTTGCGCAGGTCACCGGGCGCGCCAAGGAGCACCACCGTGATGTCGTCGGCGACCGACAGGGACCAGTCGGTCTTGGTGTCGCCGGCGTTGATCATGTGCAGCTCACGGACGCCGCGACCGGTCAGCGGGACCCCGGCATACGCGGGCACCGACCAGGCCGTGCTGACCCCGGGCACGATCTCGAAGGGCACCCCTGCCTTGCTGCAGGCCAGCGCCTCGGTGGTCAAGCCGCTGAACGCGCTGGGGTCCCCGTCCATCAGGCGCACCACCAGCATCCCGTGGTCGGAGAATCGGCGGGCCGTGCGCACGACCAGGCTGGCCCGCGAGGCCGGAGTGAGCGCCTTGCCACTCTCGCCCTGCCGGCCGTCCAGGATCTCGGCGTCGGTCCGGGTGTAGCGGCGGACCTCCTCGGCCCGGTGCAGTGAGTCGAGCACGACGACGTCGGCTGCGCTCAGGTAGTCCCGGGCCCGCACCGTCAGCAGACCGGGGTCCCCGGGGCCGGCCCCCACGAAGGCCACCCTCGCCGAGGGCGCGCTGGTGCTGCTGCTGGTGGATGCGGCGGATTGGGTGCTCACAGGTCACGCTCCGTTGTCGTGGGCGACTCAGCCGGGGTCGGCTGTGCGGTGGCAAGGCGGTCCAGCAGGTGCTCGGCCACGGACTGACCGAGCTCGGCCGGGAGCGACCCGGCCATGGTGTGACGCAGCGACCTGCCGCGCAGCGCCACGAAGGCAGTCAGGCTCAGTCCCTCGGCGTCGGCCCGGGCCAGCGCTCCGATCGGCGACGTGCAACCGGCCTCGAGTCGGTGCAGCAGCGCCCGCTCGGCGGTGATCTCGGCGCGGGTGCCCCGGTGGTCCAGCGTGGCGCAGGCCTGGCGCACCCCGATGTCGTCGGTCCGGCACTCCACGGCGAGGGCACCCTGGCCGGGAGCCGGCAGCATCCGGTCGAGGTCGAGGATCTCCGTGGCGTCCTCCATCCGGTTCAGCCGGATCAGCCCGGCGGCCGCGAGGACGATCGCGTCGACCTCGCCGGAGCGCACCTTGGCGATCCGGGTGTCGACGTTGCCCCGAATGTCGACGATGCGCACCTGCGGCGCGAGGAGCTGGAGCTGCGCCGCCCGGCGCGGAGACCCGGTGCCCACCGGTGCCCCCACGTCGAGCTCCGCAAGACTCACACCGGTCCGCGTGATGACGACGTCGCGCGGGTCCTCCCGCTCGGGCACGGCCGCCACCACCAGCCCCGGCTCGGGAGCCACCGGGAGGTCCTTCAGGGAGTGCACTGCCACGTCGATGTCCCCGTCCAGCAGCGCCGTGCGCAACGCCGAGACGAACACTCCCGTGCCGCCGATCTGCGTGAGCGGAGCCGTGCTGAGGTCGCCCTCGGTGCGCACCGGCACCAGCTCAACGTCCTGGCCGCGGCCGCGCAGCCGGTCGGCCACCCAGCCGGCCTGCGTCGCCGCCAGCGTGCTGGTCCGGGTCCCCAGTCGCAGGACCCGCGCGCCCTGGGCGCTGGGCTCCTCCGGACGACCGGTCATGCACTGCTGCTCGGCGCTCGTGAAGGGAGGGGTGTGCCGCACCCAGGTCATGGCGTCACCTCCGGCCCGGACGCCGGCGGGGTGGACACGACCGTAACCTCGCGCGGGTCGAGGTCGAACAGCTCGCGCAGCGCGTTGGCGTAGTCCCCCGCGCCGTCACCGGACTGCAGGGTCTTGACCCGAACTGTCGGGGTGTGCAGGAGCTTGTCGACGACGCGCTGCACGGTGCGACGCACCTCGGCCTGCTCGGCTTGCCCGAGACCGGGCAGCCGCTGCATCAGTCGGGCGTACTCCAGGTCGACGACCTCACCGGCCCGTGCGCGCAGCGCGGCGACCGTCGGCGCGACCCGCTGCTCCCGGCGCTGCGTGAGGTAGGCAGCGACCTCCGCCGTCACCAGGTCGCGCACCTCGCGGACGGCCGGGTGCTCGGTGCGCTCGGCGCCGCGACCCGTGGTGTCGCCCTGCAGGTCCGCCAGGCTCCACAGATGCACGCCGGGCTGGTCGGCGGTCTCGGGTGCGACATCCCGGGGCAGCGCTAGGTCGAGCACCACCACCGGGTCGGCGCGGTCGGCGCGCGCGTGTGCCAGCAGCCCGGCCGGCAGGACGTGCCCGGTCGACCCGGTGCAGGAGACCACGAGGTCGGCGCTCGAGAGCACCTGCCCGAGATCCGACCACTCGGCGACGCGCCCCTCATGCAGACCGGCCAACCGGGTGGCGCGCAGCCGGGTGCGGTTGACGACGGTCAGATCGCTCACCCCGGCGCGGCCCAGGATGGCCAGGGCGAGACCCGAGACCGCGCCGGCCCCGATCACGACGGCCCGGGCCCGGGACAGGTCCGGCAGCACACGCGCGGCGTGCTCGAGCCCCAGTCCCACCAGGGAGCGGGCCACGACGTCGATGTCGGTGACAGCGTGCGCCTTCTTGCCCACGCGCAGAGCCTGCTGGAGCAGGGGGTTGAGGACCGGTCCGACATCGCCCGTCTGCTGGCCGGCGGCAAGCGCCCCGCGCAGCTGTCCCAGAACCTGGCTCTCGCCCACGGCCAGGGAGTCCAGACCGCAGGCCAGCTCGAAGAGGTGGCAGACGGCGCGATCCTCGTAGTGCACGTAGAGGTGCTCCGACAGGGTGTCCAGCCCGACCCCGGTCACCGTGCTCAACTGCTCGCCCACGGCGTGCAGCGCACCGTGGAAGGTCTCGGCCTCCACGACCACCTCGACGCGGTTGCAGGTGGCCAGGACGACGACCTCGCTGATGTCGTCGTGACTGCGCAGCCGGCTGACGAGCGCGGTGCCTGCCTCCGGCCCGAGGGCCACCCGCTCGAGGATCTCGAAGGGGGCGCTGTAGTGGGACAGCCCCACGATCAGGGTGCTCAACGGACCCCCTCCCGTCCAGGGTGGACCGCGGGCATGCGCCGCTGCTCGTGAAAGGCCAGGATCTGCAGCTCCATCGCCAGATCGACCTTGCGCACCGCGACGTCGTCGGGGACGCTCAGCACACTCGGCGCGAAGTTGAGGATCGAGCGCACGCCCAGCCGCACGAGGTGGTCAGCGACAAGCTGCGCCTGGTCTGCCGGTGTGGTGATGACTCCGATGGCCGGCGGGGTGCCGACCAGCGCCAGCTCCTGCAGAGTCTGGACCCGCAGACCCTGGACCGTCTCGCCGACGATCGAGGAGTCTGCATCGGCCAGCGCGACGATGCGGAAGCCCCGGCCGCTGAAGCCGCTGTAGGCCGCCAAGGCGCGGCCGAGGTTGCCCAGCCCGACGATCACCACCGACCACTCGCGGGTGAGTCCCAGCTCCCCGGCAATCTGTGCCGCAAGGCGGTCCACGTCATAGCCGACTCCACGCACTCCGTACGAGCCGAGATGGGACAAGTCCTTGCGCAGCTGGGAGGAGCGGACACCGGACGCGGCGGCCAGCTCCTCGGAGGAGATCGACGTCGTGCCCCGCTCGGCCGAGGCCGTCAGCGCCCGCAGGTAGGCCGGCAGGCGCCCCACGGTGGCTTCCGGCACCCCACGGCGAGCGGCTTCGGCCGTCACGGCGACACCGACTCCTTCCGCTCGTCCGGTCCTATATCAGACCCACGTCGGCGATGTGCCGACACCCCAGGGTAAGACTTTGTGAACCAATGCACAAAGTCAACGGCTCACCGATCAGCGGCCGGCCAGCGCCTCGGCCAGGCGGGCGCGGTCCACCTGCCAGTAGTCGTGCCGGCGGCCGTCGACGAACACCACGGGGAGCCAGTCTCCGTACTCGGCCAGCAGGACGGGGTGCTCATCGATGTCGGCCTGCGTCCAGGCGACGCCGGTCTGGGCACAGACCTCGTCAAGCACCACGGCGGCCCGCTCACACAGGTGACACCCACCGCGGGTGAGCATGGTCACGCGAAGGGGGGCCCCGGTGTGGTCGCGGGGCGGCAGATCCGCGAAGGCGATCGCGGCGTCGTGCTCAGGCACAGGTGACCAGCCGCGGCTGCGGATCGGCTACTTCTTGTTGCGACGCTGGTGACGCGTCTTGCGAAGCAGCTTGCGGTGCTTCTTCTTGGCCATCCGCTTGCGGCGCTTCTTGATCACTGAACCCATGAACAACCGTTGCTTTCGTCGAGAGGGACATATGGAGTGGTACAAATTTGACTTCGCACTTTACCTGCTTGAGCGGGGAGGTCTGCACCCCACCCTGGATCGGACGGGCTCAGGCCGTCCCGTGGTAGGAGTCGCGCAGGTAGTCGTGGACAGCCTGCCGGGGCACCCGGAAAGAACGACCGACCCGCACTGCAGGCAGCTCACCGCTGTGCACCAGCCGGTAGACGGTCATCTTGGAGACCCGCATCAGATCGGCCACCTCGGCCACGGTCATGAACGTCAGCTCCGTCACCGGGCGCTCCTCAGCCATCACGGGTCCTTGTCTCGTCGTCCTCACGGACACGCGGCGCGGCACGCGGCGGAATCCGATGTGAGGGACACACTATGGGCAGATCGGCCGAAGCGGAAGTGCAGAACCTGCGATGTCCAGCGCGACACGCCACAGTCCCGTGGTGTGAGCAGCCTCACGGTCTGGTCCCGGTCTCGCTTGCCGAGCATCTTTTCAGTCCAGATAGGGGTCCAGGCCCCAGCCGGCGAAGCTCGCGCGTCGCGTGGCCATCACGGCACGGTCCAGGGGGTCCTGCGGGTCGTAGTCCTCCGCCCAGGAGCCGTAGCGGATGTCCCGGCCCCCCAGGTCGCTCATCCCTAGCGGTGCGACGACCCCGAGGCGCTCGCGGACCAGCTCCCGCCAGTCCGGGGGCACCGGCGTCGTGGGGTCGACCGGTCGGTGCACGGCCACCCCGATGAGGTGCGACCAGACCCGGGGCACCACCTGCACCAGCTCATAGCCACCGCCTCCCAGGGCGACCCAGCGGCCGTCACAGACGTCATGGGCGAGCTCGTGCACCCACTGCGCTGCGGTGCGCATCGCGTCGATCGAGACGGCGAGATGGGCGAGAGGGTCGGAGAAGTGCGTGTCGCAGCCGTGCTGGCTCACCACGATGTCCGGGTCGAACGCCTCCACGACGGCGGGCACCACCGCGTGGAAGGCCCGCAGCCAGCCCTCGTCCCCGGTCCCGGCCGGCAGCGCGATGTTGACGGCGGTGTCCAGCGCCTGAGGACCTCCCGTGTCCCCCGGGAAGCCGGTGCCCGGGAAGAGCATCTGACCGCTCTCGTGCAGCGAGACCGTCAGCACCCTGGGGTCGTTCCAGAAGATCTGCTCGACACCGTCCCCGTGGTGCACGTCGAGGTCGATATAGGCCACCCGTCGAGCGCCGTGGTCCAGCAGCCACCGGATGCCGACGGCGATGTCGTTGTAGACGCAGAAGCCTGAGGCCCGGTCCGCCATGGCGTGGTGCAGGCCGCCGGCAGTGTTGACCCCGTGCTCAGCGCCTCCCTCCCACACGGCGCGACATGCGCTGACCGTGCCGCCCACGGCCAACGCGCTGGCCTCATGCATGCCGGCGAAGGCCGGGGTGTCCTCGGTGCCCACACCGTGGGCACCGACCGCGGAACCGGGATCCTCGGACAACCGGGCGACCGTGTCGATCATCGTCGTGGTGTGCACCGTGGCCAGCAGGGCGCGGCTCGCGTGCTCCGCGGGCACGACGCGCACGCCCGAGCCGGCCAGCAGCCCGAGCTGCTCGGCCAGCAGATGGGTCAGCTCGAGCCGGATCGGGTGCATGGGGTGGCCTTCCCCGAAGTCGTAGGCCGTGAAACGGTGGTCCCATACGACGTGTGCACCGATCATGGAGTTACGCTAGCCGACCCGGACCCCGGCCTCCGGCACTCGAGCACTCGGCAGGAGACGGAGACCACGATGGGCAAGCACCGGCTGTTCGACGAGGATGTCCTGGTCATCGGGTTGGGACGGTTCGGCGCTGCGGCGGCGCTGGAGATGGATCGGCTGGGCTACCGGGTGCATGGCATCGAGATGGACGGGGAGGTCGCGGAGCGCTACTCGCGCAAGCTGATGCGCGTGCAGTCGCTCGACGCGACCGACCCCGAGGAGCTGCGCAAGGCCAAGCCGCAGGACTTCCGGATCGCGGTCGTGGGGATCGGCACGGCCGTCGAGGGTTCGCTGCTGACGGCCGGCAACCTGGTCGACGCCGGCACCCCCTCCATCTGGGCCAAGGCGGTCAGCGCCGAGCACGCCCGACTGCTGGAGCGGATCGGAGTGCACCATGTGGTCTTCCCCGAGGCCGAGGCGGGCGGGCGGGTGGCGCACCTGGTCAACGACAAGATGGAGGGCTACATCGAGTTCGAGGACGGCTACGCCATCGTCAAGATGCGCCCTCCGCAGGAGATGATCGGCTTCACCCTCGGGGACTCCCACATCCGCAAGCGCTACGGGGTGACGGTCGTCGGGGTCAAGGCACCGGGAGAGGACTTCACGCATGCGGTGCCCGAGACCAAGGTCGGGCCGCATCACATCATGATCGTGTCCGGGCCCAGCCAGCTGATCGAGCAGCTGGCCGCGCGGCCCTGAAGCCCCGACCGGGGGCGTGACCCTCGACGTCAGCTTTGTCAACACCAGCGTGTGCCCGTCCGGGGTCACCTACGTCGACGGCGGCGAGGAGACGAGCGCAGAGCCGCTGAGCGTCGTTCTCGCGGTCCCGTGAGCGCCCGTCGACCTGCGCTGTCCGGGCGCCTGACGACGTTGTGTGCGTAGGGTGACACTCGGCACCATACGCACAGCCTGCAAGCGCTACCCCGGTGCGTAGGGTGACACTCGGCACCATACGCACGCCGTTCTTGGCCGACGCGCTGCCCGCATGCCTCCGGCGCAGAGTCGGCAGACCAGCGCACCGGATCTGCTCACAGGCTGGTCGGGATGTCTCCGGAGGAGGAGCCCACGGGCAGCACCATGGCCATCTCGGTGGCGTCCTCGTCCTCCTCCACCCCGCGCAACCGCATCGGCCGACGGTTGTCGGTGGGACGGAAGCCGAAGCTGCTCGCGAAGGCGACGGCCCGGCCGTTGTCGGTGCCGACCCAGTAGACGAGGTGGTGCAGGTCGTCCTCGCGCGCGGTGCGGGCGGCGGCCTCCAACAGGCGTCGAGCCACGCCGGTGCCGCGCTGGTCGGGGTGGACCCACAACCCGAAGAGCTCCCCGACACTGTCCTCCGCCGTGCCCTCTGTGCCGATGCTGGCGACGCCGACGGCATCCTTGTCCCGCTGCGCCAGCAGCCGTTGGGAGCGCCGCATCCGATCACGCCACCGCTCCTCGGGGAAGTCGTTCTCCTCCTCGACCGAGGCCACGAACGCCTCGGGCGACTCCTTGAGCGCCCGCAACCGCACCTCGCGGTAGTCGACCCAGTCCTCTTCGGTCAGTCGGCGCACGGTGATCTCTGTCATGGGCTTACTCTGGCACAGACCGGCCCCCGATCTCGATCCCTTGACAAGGTGTAGGGTCGGGGGCTGCCGCGGTGGCGTAGTGCTTACGCTCCGTTTCCAGCCCCCGCCCGTCGAACCGTGCATGCGGTTCTCCCGCACACGGCTCACCGACGTCGTTCACCGCCGGCATTCGGCCTTGCCCGCCAGTCCCGGAAGGGTCTGGGTGCGGCCACGGTTCCATGCAGATCGATCAGCCCGAGTTGGTTCGGGGAGGCATAGGCCACCACGTACCAGCCGAATCCGCGGCTGCGTTGATGTCGCTTGGCGACAACGATTGCCAACCGCATCCGGGCATAGCGGGTGATCTCGTCGAACTGGTCGGCGGAGTTGCCGTACCGGAAGTACGCGGCCCAGCCGCGTAGGAACCGGTTGAGATCCTCGACCATCCAGTCGACCGGCAGCAGCAGCCTGCTCCGGACCGTGAGTTCACGGATCCGGTCCCGGGCGTGCTGCATCGCCTTGCTCGCGGGCCAGCGAGCCAGGAAGGTGACGCCTTTGGTCCCGACCCGACCCTGACTGGACACCAGCCGGTGGTGGAAGCCGAGGAAGTCGAAACCTTCCCCACCCACCTGCAGGTGCACAATCCGGGTCTTGGCCGCCTTGGGCTCCAAGCCCAGGTCGGCCAACAGGTCCCGCAGCCGCGCAAGCGCGGCGTCGGCCTGCTGGCGGGACTTGCACATCACCACCAGGTCGTCGGCGTACCGCACCAGCACTCCGTCAACACGGTCCTCCCATGCCCGGTCCAGCCGGTGCAGGTAGACGTTCGCCAACAGCGGGGAAACAACCCCGCCTTGTGGAGTGCCGGTCACCGACCGGCGGACCTGCCCGCCGTCCATCACTCCTGCACGCAGCATCGCGCGCAGCAGCTTCAGCACGGCTTGGTCACAGACCCGTTCCTGGACTGCCTGCATCAACTTCTCGTGCGGAATCGCCTCGAAACAGTTGGCGATGTCCGTCTCGACCACCCACCGGCGTCCCCGCCAGGACTCATCAATGAGGACCTGCAGGGCGTCGTGCGCTGACCGTTTCGGGCGGAACCCGAAAGAGCACGGCAGCATGTCGGCCTCGAAGATCGGCTCAAGCACAATCTTCATGGCCGCCTGCACGACCCGGTCACGAACACTCGGGATCGACAACGGTCGCCGATCGCTCGTGCCGGGCTTAGGAATGAACACCCGGCGCGCCGCGATCGGACGGTAGCCGCCATCCCGCAACTCGCGGGCCACCTCATCGAGCAGCCGGGTAACCCCGTACTCCTCGACCATGGCCAGCGTGGTCTGGTCGATACCGGCTGCACCGTTGTTCCGGCGCACGTTGACCCACGCCCGCCACAGGACGTCTCTGCGATAGACCTTGTCCCGCAACGAGTGGAACCGTCGCCCAGGATCGGCCTTGGCCGCCCGGTAAAGCGCATGCTGCAAGGCACGGACAGGATCCGAGGGAGAACGTCCCTCGACGGCGGGACTAGGGCGTGTCCCGTGAATGGTGACGGACGGGGTCGCGGAGCCAGATCCTGATGGTCGCGACATCGATGGTGCCCTTGTAGACGAACTCGCGTTTGTCGTACCGGGTGGCTACGGCTCGGGCGGTGCGGATCTTGTTGATCGCACGTTCCACGGTGTTGCGTTGCTTGTACATTTCGGGGTCCACCGTGGGTGGTCGCCCGCCCTTGCTGGCCTTGGCCAGGCGCCAGCGGCCTGGTTGGACGGGACCGGGATGGTCGCG
>NZ_JBPCKQ010000026.1:0-4385 GCF_051004135.1 Ornithinimicrobium sp. | reverse complement strand
TGTCCAGCAGGCCCGACTCGGCGACGGCCCTGGTGTCGTGGCGGGCACCGGGTGCTGGGTCGGTGATGTGCAGCAGCCGCCCGGCGGTGTCCACGACAACCTGGTGGTTGTGGCCGGTGGTCTTGTGCTTGCCGGAGTACATGCCGGTGGCGCCTGCCCAGGTCCAGCACGGTGTCAGGGTTCCGTCCACGATCGTCACGCGGCCGGTGACCTCCTCGGCCAGTCCTGGCGTCCAGTCCCCAAGGACCCTGGCGATCACGGTCTCGAGCTCGGCGATGACGCGGGAGATCGTCGGCTGGCTCACGCCCAGCAACTCGGCGATCACCTCCTGGGTGATGTTGTTCTTGAAGTACATGACGGTCGCTTTCAGCGCCTTGGTGAAAGGCAGTGCCCGAGGGCGACCATTCCCCAGATCCCAAGGCCCGATCTCCTCTGCTGCCAGCTCGACCAGATCAGCGAATTGCGCCGTGGACAGTCCTGTCGTACGCTGGGCACGCAACGGTTCTCCCGGGAGTTGAGAATTCTTTGGAATGAACTCTCAATTCTCTCGTGAGAACCGTTGTTTTCTTTCGCGACACGCCGAATGTTCTTACCTCACCATGCCGCCTTCTGAATAACCCTCCTTGAGTTCATCCCGCGTGCGACGAACCGGTGCCAGCCAGGTCTGCGTCGTGTCCGCGGTCACTGCTGCCCTCGCGGCACCCGTCGCGCTTCCGGCCGTTGCCGTCGCTGCCGACACCACGGTTGTCGGCACTGCTGCTACCGCCGATCGGTACGGCGCGGACGGTCCTGTCGACGACGACGGCCGGGGTGACCAGCTCGATCTGGACGCCCTGACCATCCCCGAGGCACAACAGCGGATGGACGACGGGTCGCTCACGTCGGTGGAGCTCACCGAGGCCTACCTGCACCGCATCGCACTCCTGGATCCGGAGCTCAACGCGATCATCGCCCTCGATGACCAGGCCCTGGATGAGGCGTTGGCCAGCGACGAGCGGCGCGAGGGTGAGGGCCCCCGCAGCGCCCTCGAGGGTATGCCGGTGCTGCTCAAGGACAACATCGACGCGGAGGGCTTCGCCACGACCGCGGGTTCTCTCGCCCTGCTCAGCACCAGCCCTGATGATGCCGAGCTGGTCCGCCGGCTACGTGAGCCCGGTGCGATCGTCCTGGGCAAGACCAACCTGTCTGAGTGGGCAAACTTCCGCGGGCTGGAGTCGACCAGCGGCTGGAGTGGCGTCGGCGGGCAGACCAACAACCCGTACGTCCTGGACCGCAACCCGTGCGGTTCGTCGTCGGGTCCAGGGGTGGCTGCGGCGGCTGCGTTGGCTCAGGTCACCATCGGCACCGAGACCGACGGGTCGATCGTTTGCCCGGCCGGGCAGACCGGCGTCGTCGGGTTGAAGCCGACCCTCGGCCTGGTCAGCCGGGATGGCATCGTCCCCATCTCGGCGGAGCAGGACACCGCCGGCCCGATTGCCCGCCATGTCGTGGACGTCGCCATCGCCACCGCCACCCTCCAGGGTGAGGACGAGCGCGACGCCGCAACGGCGGAGATTCCCGATACGCAGCCGACGGACTACGCTGCGCTGCTGGACGAGGAGTCGCTGGAGGGTGCACGGGTCGGCCTGTGGCGGCCCTACGTCCTCGGCCGGCTGGACGGGGAGGAGCCCGCTGAGGGCTGGACGCCGGAGAAGGAGGCCGGACTTGAGGCGGTCGAGGAGGTGCTCGCCTCATCCCGCGACGCGTTGGAGGAGGCCGGTGCGACGGTCGTCGAGGTCGACCTGCCGTACCAGGACGAGGTCGGTGAGGCGGAGTTCCCGCTGCTCATCAGTGAGTTCGCTCGGGACCTGCCGCCGTACCTGGAGGCGACGCCGGGTGAGCAGCCGCGGACCGTCCAGGGTCTGATCGAGTTCAACGAGGCCGACCCGGTCGAGCTGTCGCTGTTCGACCAGGGCATCTTCGAGGCCACCGCGGAGGAGCCCGAGACACCCACGCAGGAGACGTTGGACCTGCGCGCGGAGACCCAGCGACTGGCCCGTGCCTCGATCGATGAGGTGCTCGCCGAGCACGACCTGGACTCGATCGTGGCACCGACGAACTCAGCGGCCTGGGTCACGCGCTACACCGAGACCGATGGTGAAGGGGACCGGTTCCTCTTCGGGTCCTCCGGACCGGCTGCCGTCTCGGGATACCCGAATGTGACGGTTCCGGCCGGGTATGCGGGTCCGCTGCCGATCGGGCTTTCCTTCTTCGGCACCCGGTGGGACGAGGCGGCTCTGCTGTCGTTCGCCTACGACTTCTAGGACCAGACCCAGGTCCGCCAGCGGCCGCAGTTCCTGGCTTCCGTTGACGAGTCGGACGTGATCGGGATGGTGGTGCCCGAGGACGGTGTAGCCACCGGTGGCGGCGACACCGCAGGCATCGAAAATTCCGGCATGCTCGCGCTCGGCGTGATCGCACTCGGTGCAGGCGCCCTCGGGATGGTCCTGACCCGTCGCCGCGGAAAGGCGCAGAGCTGAAGCGCCCCAGGTTCTCCGACTGACTTCACGTCCGTCGTTTGCCCTTGGTCTTCTTGTATGCCATCACCTCCGTGCGTGAGCTCCGCCAGACACCGTCGGGGCACCGCATACAGCCGCCCTCGCTGCGCGGCCTGGCGGAGGGCCGCCAGGCTGAACGCCTCGGTCAGGAGCGCGGTTTAGCCATGGGCTCGGAGGAGGTGCAGTTCAGGAGCGCGACCTCACAGTCGACCTGTTCCGCATACGCCTGATTCAATCTCAGCCGCGGGCAAGCCGAAGGTAGTTCACTCACCGATGCGCACCCGGCGCAGTGCGTGAGCGGCATCAACGACGGCACCGTGATCAAGGTCCAGCCGCTCCACATCGACCAGTTCAGGTTTGTCCCAGCTAGCGAGTACCTCCCACGAGGGATGGTGATAGGACCACCACTGGACTGCCTGCCACCGGCGGGCCGCCGGATCATGAGGATCGCGCTCATCCCAGATGCGGTGTCCCCATGCCTGCGTCACCGCGAGGTTGCGGGCGACCACCTGGGTCGGCCGCAGTGAGCGTTCGACCAGGACGCTGGGGTCGTCCAGGTCGAGGACGCGCAGGTCGTCCGGAAGGTGTACCACGGTCAGTGCCCGCCGCCCGCCGGGGAGGAACGGGACCTCGAACATCGAGGGATCCCACGAGGCGAGGTTGCCGAAGGTCTCCCCGACGGCGACCTCGGGTCGACGGCACAGGTACCACACGTGGTAGGCGGGGTGGTCGATGCGGCCGCCCTGCTGGGGACGGTGCTCGTAGAGCGGGTGACCAGGCTGTCCGGCAGAAACGGTGGGCAGGTAGGGGAGGACGCGGTAGGCGAGCACCTACGCTCCGCTGCCCCACGCGGCGGCGTCTACGGCCCGCAGCACGGGACCCACGCCTTCGAGACGCAGCACATCGGCAGGCGTCGCGCCTCCGAGGTGGGCGTTGGCGCTGTCTATCCAGACCGAGGCGGCCGGCTCGGCCCACACCAGGCGAGCGCGCGCAAGCACATGCTCGAGGTCGATGAGCAGCGGCGCCGTCAGTGCCCCTGGCTGCTCCTGCCCCGAGGCCCATCGGGAAGTTTGACTGGCATTGACGCCCAGCATCCGTGCGAGCGTCGCGCGACCGCCAACAGCGTCGGCGAGCCATCGGGTCCGCTCCGGCGCCAGCGGATCGTCTGCTGGCTGCGCTCGGGCACCTGCCCGGGTGCTCAATGCACGCTTTGAAGTCCCGGCCATCGTCAGCCGGCCAGATGTGGCGCTGCGTGCCCTGTTCACTGAATCGGTTGCGCGCGTTGACGATGTGCTCCTGCCCCGGGACGTGCCGCCGGGCTCGTCTTCGGTGCTCACCATGCGCCCATCATACCCAACATATTTATTGGGCGATACCAATTCTGTAGCCCTTCCTGTCGCGGCGGCACCTCGCGGATCGTTCCGACGGTGCCGCCCTAGCCGGGGCGTCCCCTTGACAGTCAGCTGTGAACCCGGGCATACTTTTTCTTATCGCAGAACTTTTATTCCATTTTATGGAATCGACCAGGAAGGGTCAGCCGTGTCTCACACCACACCTCATGGCGGGCAGGAGCCCAACGCTCCGGTCGCCGTCACCAAGAAGGCACTCGGCGAGGAGTCCCTCGCCCCGCAGCAGAAGCGGATCATGGGACGCACCTCCTACCTCCTGACATGGGTGGGTGGCTGTGTCTCGATCGGGACCTTCACCGTCGGCTCCAGCCTCGTAGGCACGCTCAACCTTGTGCAGGCGGTGATCGCGGTGACGATCGGCTGCGTGGTGATCGGCATCGGCCTCGTGATCAACGGAGCGGCCGGCTACAAGTACGGGATCCCTTTCGTGGTCCAGGTG
>NZ_JBPCKQ010000025.1:0-7006 GCF_051004135.1 Ornithinimicrobium sp. | reverse complement strand
AGCAGTCCTGCCCGGCGTTGTCGAACGCCCCACCCGGTGTCGCGGCCGCCGCGGCTGCCAGGTCGGCGTCGGCGAAGACGATGTTGGCGTTCTTGCCGCCCAGCTCCAGGGTGACCCGCTTCACCTGCTCGGCGCACCCGCGCATGACGCCCTTGCCCACGTCCGCAGGGGCAAGGGTCCGTCGCGTCCCAAGACAACGATTGCATAAAGGTTTGGGGACCGCGTTGCGTGCGGACTGCCCCCCGAGTACTTTGACCGTGGCTGCCGTGACGTAGGTCACCGTTGGTCCGATCAAGCGCCATGGCGCGAACGAACCCAGTGAGTGGAGAGGGACGAGATGCGAGTGCCGAGCGCAGCGAGACTGGCCGCCGCCGGAGCAGCGAGCACACTGCTGCTGACCGGATGCCTGAGTGACGGGAGCGACACCGGTGGCGGGGGAGCCGGCGGGGACGGCGAGGTCGAGGTCATGTACGGCTTCGCCAACGAGCAGTCCGATGCCTTCATCGACAAGGTGGGTGCCTGGGCCGAGGAGGAGGGGATCAACGTCAAGTTCTCCCCGACCCCGGACTTCGACAAGCTGATCCGCAGCCGCGTCGCCGGCCAGAACCTGCCGGACATCGCGATCTTCCCGCAGCCCGGCATCACCCTGGACATCGCAGAGTCGGGCAAGCTGGCAGACCTGCGCGATGTGATCGACATGGAGGCCCTGCAGGAGTCCGTGGTGCCGGGCATCCTGGAGGCCGCCAGCACCGAGGACGGCGCGATCTACGCCGCCCCCATGTCGATCAGCGTCAAGAGCCTGGTCTGGTACCCCAAGGGGCCGTTCGAGGAGGCCGGCTACGAGATCCCGAAGACGCACGAGGAACTGCTCGCGCTGACCGAGCAGATCAAGTCCGACGGCACCACTCCCTGGTGCATCGGCATCGAGAGCGGCCCGGCGACCGGGTGGGTCGCCACCGACTGGCTGGAGGACTACGTCCTGCGGGTCGGCGGCACCGAGGGCTACGACCAGTGGGTCAACCACGAGATCCCGTTCGACGACCCCATGGTGGTCGAGGCCGGGCAGTACGTCGAGGACATCTGGAAGACCGAAGGCAACGTGCTCGGCGGCACGCAGGCGATCGCCAGCACCGCGTTCGCGACCGCGGCCAACCCGATGTTCCAGGAGGAGCCGGGCTGCTACCTGCACCGTCAGGCCAGCTTCCTGGCGTTGCCGGGCAGCTTCCCGGACGAAGTGATCCAGGATTTGGACAACCAGGTGGGCGTGTTCCAGTTGCCCGGCCTCGAGGAGGACGATGCCCCCGTGCTGGGCGGTGGCGACGTGGCCGGCCTGTTCAGCGGCGACGACGAGGACTCCGTCGCGGTGCTGGAGTACATCACCAGCGCGGAGTTCACCGGATGGGTGGAGACGAGCGGCTACATCTCGGCGCACAAGCAGTTCGACGTGAGCCTGCAGCCGAACGAGATCATGAAGGAGATCTCCGAGATCGCGTACTCGGCGACCGACTTCCGGTTCGACGGGTCCGACCTGATGCCCGGT
This sequence comes from Ornithinimicrobium sp., assembly GCF_051004135.1. Classification (GTDB taxonomy): domain Bacteria; phylum Actinomycetota; class Actinomycetes; order Actinomycetales; family Dermatophilaceae; genus Ornithinicoccus. The sequence continues at coordinate 5,466 of NZ_JBPCKQ010000025.1, read as the reverse complement.
GAGGTCGGTGCCGGCAGCTTCTGGCGCGAGATGGTCTCCTGGACCAACGATGCCGTGACGATGGAGGAGGCGCTGGCCAACATCGAGGCCAGCTGGCCGGCTCAGTAGTACGCGTTCCGGTCGGGTGGGCGGGCCCTGGTCCGCCCACCCCCCCGGCCATCCGTCCGAGATTCCCTGCCAATCCAGGAGTGGTCCAGTGACCATCAAGATCCTCAACGCGCTGATCGCCATCCTTGCCGGGGTTGGCGGGGCCCTGATCGTCTACTACGTCGTCAACAAGCTGGTCGAGATGCTCCCGCTGAGGTGGGAGGAGCGCCTCAAGCCCTACGTCTTCATCGGTCCGGCCTTCGCGGCGATCGCCCTGTTCCTGCTCTACCCCGCGATCCGCACGATCATCATGAGCTTCGCCAACCGGGACTCCACGGAGTTCGTCGGCTTCTCCAACTACACCGACCTGCTGTCCAGTCCCAACTTCCAGTCCACCCTGTTTAACACCTTGCTCTGGATCGCCGTGGTCCCGTTCGTCACGGTGGTCATGGGCCTGGCGGTCGCCGTCCTCGCCGACCGGCTGAAGCCGGGACCAGAGAAGCTCAGCAAGACCATCATCTTCCTCCCCATGGCGATCAGCATGGTCGGCGCCGGCACCATCTGGCGGTTCATCTACGAGGCCCGCCCCCCGAGCCGGGAGCAGATCGGCCTGCAGAACGCCATCGTCACGGCACTCGGCATGGATCCCGTCGTGTGGCTGCAGGAGTCCGGCTTCCGGCTCAACAGCTTCTTCCTGATGGTCATCCTGATCTGGGCCCAGGTCGGGTTCTCCATGGTGCTGCTCTCGGCAGCGCTGAAGGGCGTCGACACCTCGATGATCGAGGCGGCCCGGATCGACGGTGCCAGTGAGGTGCAGGCCTTCTTCCGGGTGGTCGTGCCGTCCATCTGGCCGACCGTCGTCACGGTGTTCATCACGGTCACGATCGGCGTCATGAAGGTGTTCGACATCGTCTACGTCATGACGAACGGCAACTTCAACACCAACGTGATCGCGGTCGACTTCTACAACCAGCTCTTCACCAACGGCAACGCCGGCTACGCCTCGGCCATCGTCGTGATGCTGATGATCGCGGTCATCCCGATCATGGCCTACCAGGTGCACAACTTCCGTGAACAGGAGTCCATGCGATGACCACCAGCATCTCGGGTCCGGCCTCGACGGCCAAGACCAACAAGGTCAAGGCCGGCAAGGTCATGGCCAGCAAGGACCACGGTGCCGGATCCGGTCAGGGTCGCGCCGGGTGGCTGGTCAAGATCGTCCTGCTCATCATTTGCCTGCTGTGGATCATCCCGGTCATCGGGCTTCTCGTGACGTCGCTGCGCACGGCCGATGCCGCGAACGCGACCGGGTGGTGGACGGCGCTCAGCTCGCCCCTGGACTTCACGCTGGGCAACTACGCCGAGGCCGCCGTGGAAGGCAACATGCTCCGGGCGTTCGTGAACAGCATGGCGATCACGCTGCCGGCCACGATCATCCCGATCATGGTCGCGGCGTTCGCGGCCTACGCGTTCAGCTTCATGCACTTCCCGGGCCGGGACGTGCTGTTCATCCTCATCGTGAGCCTGCTGGTTGTCCCCAGCCAGGTCGCGCTGGTGCCGCTGCTGCGAATCTACGGCGACTTCGGGCTCAACGGCACGTTTCCGGCGGCCTGGCTGGCCCACATCGGGTTCGGCATGCCGTTGGCGATCTTTATCCTGCGCAACTACATGGCGAGCCTGCCGATCGAGCTCATCGAGTCGGCGAAGATTGACGGCGCCAGCCACTTCCAGACGTTCTGGAAGCTGATCATCCCGATCTCGACCCCGGCACTGGCGTCGTTCGCGATCTTCCAGTTCCTCTGGGTCTGGAACGACCTGCTGATCGCGCTGCTCTTCATCGGCCCGGGGTCGAACGCGCCGATGACCGTGCAGCTGGCCGGGCTGCTGGGAGCGCAGGGACAGGGGTGGCACCTCATCACCGCCGGTGGCTTCCTGACCATGGTGGTGCCCCTGATCGTCTTCCTGTCGCTGCAGCGGTACTTCGTCCGAGGCATGACCGCTGGCTCCGTCAAGGGGTGAGTGGACACCACCGTCCGCGGTTCCATGTCCGCCCGGCGTCGGGATGGGTCAACGACCCGAACGCGCCGGTCCAGGTGGGCGGGACCTACCACCTGTTCTGCCAGCACAACCCGGGTGGCCCGGTGCACGGCGAGGTGCACTGGGCCCACTTCTCCAGCCGCGACCTGGTGCACTGGACGACGCACCCGATCGCGCTGGCCCCGCGTCCCGGGGGCCCGGATGAGGGTGGCTGCTGGTCGGGCAGCGCCGTGCTGGTGGACGGCGAGCCGTGGCTGGTCTACAGCGGCTACCTAGACCACGCCCGGCACCAGACCGTGTGCGTCGCCCGGCCCCTGCCGGGGTGGGAGCGGTGGGTGCCGGCGCAGGATACGGCTGTCATGCAGACGCCACCGGAGGCCGGGGAGCTGACGGAGTTCCGCGACCCGTTCGTCTGGGCCGCTCCGGACGGGTACCGGATGCTGATGGGAGCGGGCTACCGGGACTGCTCTGGCGTGGCCCTGCTGTACCGCTCGCAGGACCTGCGGTCCTGGACCGCGATGGGTCCGTTCTGCGGTGCGCGGCACCCGGTCGTGGCCGGGCACGACACGGGGGACGTCTGGGAGTGCCCGCAGCTCTTGGTCCGCGGTCGGCAGGCACTGCTCGTCCTGTCCGCGTGGCGGACCGACGGCGGTCCCTCGCACGTGATGTACGCCAGCGGGCGCCTCGTCGACGACCGGCTGGAGCCGGACGTGGTGGGGCGGCTGGACCACGGCCCTGACTTCTACGCTCCCGCGCTGACCGTGGACTCCACCGGCCGCTGCGTGCTCTGGGGTGGGCCTGGGAGGCTCGCGCCGACGCCGACGTGGCTGAGGACGGCTGGGCCGGCCTGCTCACCGTCCCCCGGGTCGTCGGGCTGGCTGCGGACGGCTCACCCCGGACGCTGCCCGCTGCCGAGCTGGAGAGCCTGCGCGGCGAGGGAGGACGCAGCGACGGCCTCTGCGTGCAGCCCGGCGTCACGCAGGTGCTGGACGGTGCCGCCGGCAGTGCCCTGGACGTCGTGGCCAGGCTCACCCCGGGGCCGGCCGGCCGGGTGTGGCTGGGGGTGCTGGCCGCCGCCGACGGCAGCGAGCGGACCGAGGTCGGCGTCGACGCCGACGGTGCGGTGTACCTCTCCCGCCAGCGGTCCAGCACTCGCCCCGGCACCTGTCGCGGCAGCTACCGGATGCCCGTCGGCCTGGACCGGGACGGCGGGGTGGATGTGCGCGTGCTCGTAGACGCCTCGGTCGTCGAGGTCTTCGCGGGGGACGGGCACGCCCTGACCGCGCGAGTCTACCCGCAGGCCCGGTCGAGCACCGGGCTTGTCGTCGGGGCGGCCGCGGCCGCGGGATCGTTTAGCGTGCAGTGGTGGCCGGTCGAAGTGCAGGGGCGATCCACCGCTCCCACTGCCTGAGCCGGGGTCACTCCCGGCGGGAGCTGCGCCCGCGCACCGACAGCAGGCCACGGACGGTGCAGTAGGTCGCACCGGCGAACCCGACGACCGTGCCCGCGAAGGTCACCAGCACCCAGTCGTCGTCGCCCTGGAGAAGGAGCACGTTGGACGTCATCACGCAGGCGAGAGCGAGCCCGAGGAAGGCCAGCGTCCGCAGGCCCCACCGCGGGGCACGGGCCGGCCTGCTGCGCGATTGGCTGAGCGAGGAAATGGGTGTCGTCATCTGCCCATGATCCCTCATGCCGGCGTGCCACGGCGGCCGGGTCTCGGCTCAGAGGAGCTCGCGGACACCCCGCCGCAGCGCGGACACGTCGCTGTCGACGGCGAGCAGGTCGGCGCCGGGCGGAGCAGCGACTAGCAACCACCACTATGTCAGGTAGGGGAAACTCACCTCGGTGGCCTCCAAGGTCCTCACCCAATCCGGGCGGTCGATGGTCAACGCCCTCATCGACGGCCAGCGTGATCCCGCACAGCTCGCCGACCTGGCCAAGGGCAAGCTGCGGCCGAAGATCCCGGACCTGACCGAAGCGCTCACTGCGCACTTCGGCGCTCACCACGCCGTGGCAGCACGCCGCATCCTCGACCATGTCGATTTCCTCGACAGCACCGTGGCGGCACTGACCGAGCAGATCAACATCCGCACCGAGCCCTACCAAGGCGCAAGAGAACTGCTCTTGCCCGTACCCGGCTTCGGCCGGTTGACCATCGACACGGTGATCGCCGAGACCGGCGCTGATATGAGCAGGTTCCCCGGTCCTGGCCATCTGGCGAAGTGGGCCGGCGTCTGCCCTGGCAATCACGAATCCGGAGGCAAGCATCGACGGGTCGGCGTCAGCCCGGGCAACCCCTGGCTACGACGCGCCCTCGTTGAGGCCGCCCGCGCTGCTGCTCGTACCAAAGGAAGCTACTTCGGTGCGCAGTACCGTCAGATCGCCAAACGGCGAGGCCCCAACAAAGCCGCAGTAGCCGTAGCCCACAGCCTGAGCGATCTGGTCTGGCACCTGCTCAGCACCGGCGAGTGCTACCACGACCTCGGTGACGACTACTTCCAGCGTCGAAGTGACCCACAACGACAGCCCCGCCGGCTCGTAGCTCAACTCGAACAACTCACCTACCACGTCGACCTCACCTTGAACAGCCCCGCCGTCTAGTTCCTCAGTCGATGCCACCAAGCGCTGCAGTGACCCACCCGCCGCGGCGCGTACAGGCATGCCCAAAACCAGGTCCGTACCGGTTGCATTTCACCCCAGATCGAGCACCGCCTCTTCTCCCAGATCACCCGCAACTGGGCAGGGCGACCACTACGCACGCACCAGACCATCGTCGACCTCATCTCCCACACCACCACGACCACCGGGCTACGCGTCCACTGCGTCCTGGACACCGAGGACTACCCCACCGGCCTGCGGTACACCAAGAAGGACGTCGAGGCACTGCCACTGACCCGGCACGACTTCCACGGTGAGTGGAACTACACCCTCACATCATCACGCGACACGCCGTGAGAAACACCGCGTTCGGGCAGCGCTCGGTGACCACGGCGGCGATCCAGTCAGCCGCGTCCGCGCTGACCTGGGTGATCAACGCACAACGCTCCGGGCCCAGCTCGTCGAAGAACCGACGCAACGTGGCCTTGTCCCGCCCCGCGGCGGCCATGAGCGCCCGCGTGTCGTGGTCCACCACCACCGTCAGATACCGGTGGCCCTTCTTGTAGTTATGTGGGTGATCGTTGTCAAGGGGTCTGGCGCTTTTTCTTTGACGAGTTGTAACTACTCAGGTGTTCGGCGTGGCGGGTTGATACTGGTGTGACTGGTGGGTGTCCGATGATCCGCTGCCGCCGATTCCGGCTGAGCCGACGGTGGAGCAGCTGCGGGTGGCTGTGCTGGAGCGGG
>NZ_JBPCKQ010000024.1:0-8088 GCF_051004135.1 Ornithinimicrobium sp. | reverse complement strand
GAGGTGGTCGCGACGTGCCCCGACATCCTCTGCGTCCTCCAAGCGCGGACCGCGCAACCGCTGGCAGCCGAACAGGTGCAAGTGGGTGACGACGTCATCCTGCTGACCCTGCCCGGCCCAAAGTGGTGGATGGACCCCGCGCGGATCCACCTCGTCGCGCCCCGGGCGTTCGGCCTGGAAAGCGAGCCGGTGGTCGGGGGCCCGCCGTGAGGACCACGACAACACTGTCCGCGCTGCTGGCCCACCCGTCAGCAGACCCGATCAGGCTGCTCACCCCGGGGACCTGCACGCACACCCCCGTCGGCTCGGTGCTCCTGGCGCGGGACGTGAACGCGCGGCCGGACCGAGCCGAGGGATCCCTGCTCGTTGTCCTCAATGACATCCCCCGCGATGACTGGCGGCTCGATGCGCTCGTCAGCCGCGCGCACGCTGCCGACGTGACTGCGCTGCTGCTGTCCGGGCACGAACCTCTCGGCGGCGCCACCTCCCTGCTGGCCGGCAGGCTCGGCCTTCCGGTGCTCGGGGCGCCAGATCCGCTCCATGCCTACAGCACCCTCACCGACCTGCTGACCAGACCCATGGTGGAGCAGGCGCGTATCGTCCGGGCGATGGTCGCGATGTGCTTCAGTGCCAGCGACGACCCGCTGGACGTGGTGCGCGGGATGGCCGAGGTCCTCGGGCGGCAGGTGGCGCTCTTGGACCATGCGGCGCGAGCGGTGGTCGGGCCGGAGTTGGTCACTGAAGAGGAGCGGGAACAGCTGCTCCACCACCTAGCCCAGCGCCCCGCCGCGCCGGCACACCTGCTCGTGGAGCGGGTCAAGGACGGGGAGGTGGTCGCACTGCCGGTGATCCAAGGGCAGTTTTGGCTGTGCGTCAGCCTCCCCGAGCCGCTGTCCACCGAGCGGAACGCCGTCCTCGCCGCGCTGCCGATCGCGGTAAGCGCCATCCGGGAGCGGCTGGCCGAGCGCCGGCTCCGGCTCGAGCGTGATGCCCGCGCCCGGACCTCCGCACTCGAGGAGATCACCCGCCACCCGAGTGCGCTATCGACCTCGCTTCGCCGGCGCGCACTCGACCTGGGTTGGCAGTTGGACGGGTGGCACGTCGGCATCTCCGTCGGCCTGCTCGAGGACCTCGACCTCATGGCTGCCCGCTCCGACCTCCTTGCCGCCTTCGCCAGCGAGGACCTGGACATCCAGGCAGTAGAGCAGGTCGACGGCTGGGCCGCATGGACCACCACCGAGGGCGAGCCATCGTCGGAGGACGCGGTGCGCCACGCCGCCGCAGTGCGTCGCGCCCAGCGTCGGTTCGAGTCGAGCGCCGCCGTCGGCACCTACGTCGGGGTGGGTCGGGCCCGTATCAGCACCGAGGGCATCGCCGGCAGCATCAGCGAGGCCCGTGACGCCGCGAGGCTGGCGCGCAGCAGGGAGCAGACCGGCCGCTTCCTCCACGTCGACCGTCTCGGCTTCGGCCAGCTGCTGCTGGGCTGGACCCGCACCGACTCCTTCCGCCCAGCCGCCAAGGCGCTCCTGGACCCGCTGTCCCGTGCCCCGGGCGACCTGGTTACGACGCTTGGAACCTACCTGGATTGTGAGTCATCCCTGGTCCACGCCGCCGCGGTCCTCGGCGTGCACCGGAACACCGTGGCGGCCCGCATGGCTCGGGTGCAAGAGCTGCTCGGTGTCGATCTGACGAACCCGGACGAGCGGCTCGCGCTCCACCTAGCCTGCAAGAGCATCGAGCTACCGGATCAGGCTATGCAGAACGGCCAGTGACGGCCCAAAAGCCGTGCACTCCGCACATTGTGGCCGTAATGCCTTGCCCCTAGCCTTGTCGCAACTCGGCAAAGGACGGGCATGACTGAGACAGACATCACCGCCGCTATGCGCCGTCGGCGCATGCACCGCGAGTTTGAGGACCGCCCTGTAACCCGCGGAGCGCTGGAGCAGATGGCCTGGGCTGCCACCCGCGCTCAGCAAGCGCGGTCCGGCGTGCGCCACCTCGTCATCGTCGACGACCCGGTGCGGATGGCCCTGGCCCGCAAGGTGCTCCCCGGCTTCATCAACAACGCGCCAGCCATGATCGTCCACTGCACCGACACAATCCGCGCTGAGGAGGTCCTGGGTCGGCGCGGTGTCGACGCGGCGACGTGGATCGACGCGGGTGCGGCATGCGCCCACCTGGCGCTGATGGGCCAGACGTTGGGGCTAGGCGTCTGCACGGTCACCAGTTGGAGCGACCAGGCGGTGCGCTCCCTCCTCCACCTGCCCGACCATATCCGGCCGGACGTGACAGTCGCAGTGGGCTACGTCGTACCGCAGCCTCGGCCTGCCGCCAAAGGCTTCCGGACCAGTTGGCACCACAACTCCTTCGGCACCGTCTTCCGACAGGAGGCAGCAACGTGAGCGAACAAGTGAAGGTCGAGGAGGACCTCTTCGACATCGTCGTCTACCTGGTCAACAGCGCCCCCACCAGCCTGGGCGAGACCCCCAGCCTGGCTGCGTTCCGGATGATGGACGCCGCCAGCCGGCTGCTCGCCGTGCTGCAGCGCACGACGTCTGACACAGAGCAGCAGACCTTTCTGGCCGAGGCGCGCGCCGACTATGACGCCCACTACAACCTGGTCATGACTGATCAGGAAGCGTTCAAGCAGTGGCTGCCGGACTTCGTCCGCCGCTGTACCGAGGAGGCGATGCGCCGCGCCGCGGCGCCGTCCCCTTGAATCCCCCCTGGGCTGACCCTGGCCCGTTTGACTGAACCAACCGAGAAAGGCCAAGACTATGATTCGTGAGGCAGCGAGCAGCCCTTCCCTTCTAGAGGACTACAGCCGCCATGAGGTGCCTCGGGACAAGACCCGCAACTGGCTTTCGATGGGCGTGGTCTGGTCCGGTGTTGGCATCAGCCTTGGCTTGCTCCTGACCGGCGGCACGATCGGCAACGGGATGACTCTGCCCGCCGCCGTCGTCGCCTCCTTCATCGGCGGCGTCCTTCTCGCCCTGATCGCGTCGGCAACCGGCATGGTCGGCAACCGAACGCACCTGTCGACAGCCATGATCTCCCGGTTCACCTTCGGCAAGCAGGCCATCTTGCTGATCGCCTTCATCCAGGCGCTCGGCTCCTACGGCTGGTTCGCAGTCCAACTCGGTCTGTTCGGTGAAACCGCGGCGGTGAGCTGGCAGTCGCTGACCGGCGGGAGCCTACCCGGAGCGCTGTTCATCGTCGTCGGGGGCTTGCTCATGATCAGCACCGCGATCTTCGGCTACAAGGGCATCGAGGTCCTCAGCAAGGCAGCGGTCCCGCTCATGCTCCTGCTGATCGGGGCCTCGGTCTGGCGGATCATGTCCGACAGCGCGCTCAGCGACGTCTGGGCCCTCGAAGGCTCCGGCGAGCCAGTCTCGATGGGCGTGGGCATCTCGCTGGTGGTCAGCTCCTTCGTTGTCGGCGCGGTGATCGCTCCGGACGTGTCCCGGTACTCAAAGTCCTCCGCGCACACGATCGGTGGCGCAGTGTTTGCCTTCGCCGTCGTGACCCCCGTCGTCCTGGTCACCGGCACCCTTATGGCCCAGGCCACCGGGACGTGGGACATCGTCGACATCATGCTGCGCCTCGGCTGGGGGGTGCTAGCCCTGTTCCTGCTGATGTTCGCCCAGTGGACCTCCAACGACAACAACCTGTATGGCGCAGCGCTGGCTCTTGCGGTCATGTTCAGCAGTCTGCAGAAGTGGCAACTGACCCTAATCGCCGGGATCGTCGGCATCCTGCTGGCCCTAGCCGGCATCTATGACAACTTCATCACGTTCCTCTCAGTGCTAGGGATTCTCATCCCGCCGATGGCCGGTGTGATCGTGGCCGACTACTTCTTCATCCGCAAGTACCGGTACGCGACCGCGGCCGAACACCAGATCAAGTCGATACGGATGCTTCCGATGGCCGCCTGGGCGATCGGCTCGCTAGTCGCCATGCTGACGACCTACACCGCCTTCACCCTCACGACAGTTCCGGCCCTCGACGGCCTACTGGTCGCCGGGATCCTCCAGTACCTGTTGGGCAGGTACGTCGAGGCAGGCCCCGAGCCCGCTACCGCCGCGCCGGCCCAGACGCACCCAGCCCAGACGCCCTTGGCGCCGGAGCCCACCAGCGACTGACGCCCACGTCCCGGCCGCCCTGCCTCACGGAGCGGCCGGGACCTGACCCGCAGGGAGGACATCTCAGATGTACATAGGCATCGACGTCGGCGGCACAAACACGGACGCCGTCCTCATGGACGGGCTGAACGTGTTGGCCGCCACCAAGACACCAACCACAGAGGACGTCACCTCCGGCATCGCTGCCGCGCTCGACTCGCTGCGCCAGCAGCGCCAGTTCGACGCGGCCCAGGTGGACGGCGTGATGGTCGGCACCACGCACTTCGTCAACGCCCTCGTGGAGGCCAGGCGGCTGTCCTCGGTGGCCGTGCTGCGCTTCGGGCTGCCGGCCACCCGCGGGCTGCCACCCCTGGTCGGCTGGCCGCAGCGGCTGCGCGAGGCCATCTCTGGCCAATACCACCTGCTGCACGGTGGCCACGAGTTCGACGGCCGCCTGATCAGCAAACTCGACCGCGAAGAACTGGCCGCAGCCGTAGAGCAGGCCGTCGAGACCGGGGCACAGGCGTTCGCGGTCTCCTCGGTGTACTCGCCGGTCAACGACGAGTTCGAGCAGACGGCTGCGGACTACATCGCCGAACACCACCCCGACATCCCGGTCAGCCTCTCCCACCAGATCGGGCGGATCGGCCTGCTGGAGCGGGAGAACGCCACCGTCATCAACGCCGCCCTGAGCCGGCTGGCGGTGGAGATCTGCGAGGGGCTGCTGTCCACGCTGCGCACCAGTGGCATCAGCGCGCCGCTCTTCGTCTCCCAGAACGACGGCACCCTCATGGACGTGGACTACACCCGGCGCTACCCGGTCAACACCTTCGCGTCCGGGCCCACCAACTCGATGCGGGGCGCGGCCTTCCTGTCCGAGCTCAAGGAGTGCATGGTGATCGACATCGGCGGGTCGACTTCCGATATCGGCGTCCTCCAGCACGGGTTCCCCCGCGAGGCATCGGTCGAGGTAGAGGTGCAGGGCGTGCGCACCAACTTCCGAATGCCCGACGTCTCCTCGATCGGGCTGGGCGGCGGCTCCCACGTCGACGTCGACGAGACCGGCGCCGTGATCGTCGGACCCCGCTCGGTCGGATACCGGCTGCTGCAGGAGGCCAAGGTGTTCGGCGGGCCTACGGTGACCGCGACCGACCTCATAGTGGCCGCCGGCACCCACCAGATCGGCGACTCCTCACTAGTAGCCGACCTCGACCCGGACCTGGTCAAGGCCGGCCTGGCCCGGATCCAAGAGCTGCTGACCGACTGCGTGGACCGGATGCGCACCTCGCCCGAACCGGTGGACCTGGTCGCGGTCGGTGGCGGCTCGGTGCTAATGCCGCCCGCGCTGGACGGGGTGCGCAAGGTGCACATGCCCGAGCACTTCGCGGTGGCCAACGCGATCGGCGCGGCCATCGCGCAGGTAGGCGGAGAGACCGACCGGATCTTCTCAGTGCCGCCGGGGGGCCGGGAAGCGGTCCTGGACCAGGCCCGCACAGAGGCCGTGGAACAGGCCATCGCTGCCGGGGCCGACCCCGACAGCGTGCAGATTGTGGAGGTCGACGAGGTGCCGCTGGCCTACCTGCCGGGCAACGCCACACGCGTCCGCGTCAAGGCGGTCGGCGACTTGAAACTAGGAGGTTGACGTGTCGTACAACTTGGACGGGCAGACGCTGGCCGACATCGCCCGGGGTGCGGCCATCATGGGAACCGGCGGCGGGGGTGACCCCCTGGTCGGCCGGATGCTGGTGCAGCAGGCGCTGGATGAGGGCCTGCGCGTGAAGGTGATCGACGCCCACGAGGTCGCCGACGACGACTTGGTGATCTCGACCGCAATGATGGGCGCGCCGAGCGTAGTCGTTGAGAAACTGCCCAGCGGCGACGAGGCGGTCGCCTCGCTGCGCCGGCTCGAGGAGCACCTGGGCCGCTCGGCGGTGGCGACGATCCCGATGGAGTGCGGCGGGCTGAACTCGATGATCCCGTTGCTGGTCGCCGCCCGCGCCGGCATCCCGGTGGTCGACGGTGACGGCATGGGCCGGGCCTTCCCCGAGCTGCAGATGGAGACATTCGGGGTTTACGGTGTGCCGGGCAGCCCGCTGGTAGTCTCGGACGCCGCCGGCCACACCGCGCTCATCGAGACCGGCACCGACAACGTCCAGATGGAGTCCTTCGCCCGCGCGGTGACCATCCGCATGGGTGGCGCCTCCTACATCGCCGAGTACTCGATGAGTGGGGCTGACGTGAAGCGCACCGCGATCCCCGGGACGCTGTCGCTGGCCAGGGACCTCGGGCGCTCCGTCCGGGAGGCCAGGGAGGCGCACACCGACGCGTTCGCGGCGCTGATCCAGGCAGTCCGCAGCTCCATCTACGGCTACGCCAGGCCACTGTTCAGCGGCAAGATCGTGGACGTGAGCCGTGGGGTCGTGGACGGCTTCACCGCCGGCACCGTAGTGATCGAGCCGTTCGATGCGGGCTTGCCGATGGTCATCGACTTCCGCAACGAGAACATCGTGGCGAAAGTCGACGGCCGCACCGTGGCGATCGTGCCCGACCTCATTACCATCCTGGATCTGGACTCCGCGAGCGCGATCACCACGGAGGCGCTGCGCTTCGGACAGCGGGTCAGGGTGTTAGCCATCGCCACGCCGCCGATCATGCGCACACCCGAGGCCCTCGAGGTCTGGGGACCGCACGCCTTCGGCCTTGATGAGCCGTGGGTGCCCGTCGAGGAGCTGGCCGCCACCTAGCTGTACTCGCCCGTCAGCTTGGTGACAGTCGGCTGATCGCAGGAACGAGGTGGCCGAGAGTCGTTCGTGACCGGTGGGCAGTCGCCACCGGTGGGCCCATGGCTGCGCTCCGCGCACTGGGCACTCATCTACAATTCGATGACTCTCGAGGGGTCATGGAGCACGCCCGCTACTCGGCAACTGCGGAGCGTTCTTGGGTTGGGGGCATCACCCACATATCAAGCAGTTCCGGACACTTGAGGTCGCGTCATTGTGGGCGGTGTGCAGCATGTTGTGGACGCGCCGATTGTGGGCGGAATAGGTTGCACCGCCCTGCTTCAGTCCCGATCGTGGAGTCCAATGCGCGGCAGGCGCCCTGACCTTGCCCGACACCCGCCCGGGGTTCTAGAACCGCTGACCACTGGCACTCGAGATGCTGGTCTTCAATCGAGAACCTCGACGGTGTCCGGGTCGACCCGAAGGGCGTGCAGGCGGAGACCAAGTGGTCTGCTCCCTTCGTCGAGCAGTTGCTGCATGGTCTCGGTGTCGGTGTTGAAGGCCTTCGCGCGGTGCGCGGTGTGCTGCTGCCCGGTGTGGGCGACGTGTCGGGATCGGGCGGGCCATGGTTGGTGACCGTCGGTGCAGTGATCCTGTAGTCGGGTGCGCATCCGCTCGGTGAACGCTGGCAGGTTGTACCGGTGCCATTCTTCGATCGCGTCGGAGCTGAGTACCCTGCCGGCGCGGCGGCGATGGTCTGCCAGGACCGCGAGCTCGTGGACCAGGTGGGGGTGGCGCGGCCAACAGGGCGGGATGGTGCCGGCGGGGTCCCAGACGTATTCGTGGTTCAGCCAGGTCACGACCCGGTCCAGCCAGTCCCACAGCTGTTCGCGGAGCACCTTGGTGCGACAGGTGGCCGGGTCCCACGGTCGGGGTAACTGGTGGGGGTCACCCAGCGCCTTCTTCTGGTCCTCAGTGCCGTGCACCGCCTGGGCGATCTCCCGGTAGGCGGTGCGCAGTGCCGGGCCCGGTTCGGGGAAGGGCAGCACCAGCAGATGATCCATGGACACGGCCGCGTGTGGGGTCGTGCTGGTCATTGAAGGGATTTCCAGCGAGTAAGGTAACTACTCAGGTGTTCGGCGTGGCGGGTTGATACTGGTGTGACTGGTGGGTGTCCGATGATCCGCTGCCGCCGATTCCGGCTGAGCCGACGGTGGAGCAGCTGCGGGTGGCTGTGCTGGAGCGGG
>NZ_JBPCKQ010000023.1:0-4190 GCF_051004135.1 Ornithinimicrobium sp. | reverse complement strand
TCGCTGTCGAACGCGGCGGGCGGGACATGAAAGGCCACCTCGGGTTGGGTGGTGCCCGGTGTTCCACCACCGCGAGGATCGGATCCGCGGCCACGTGCAACTGTGCTGGCTCGCGCTGCTGCTGATCCGAGTCGCCGAGAACACCACCGCCACACCTGGCGCAACATCTCGCCACGAGATGGACCGGATGCACCTGGTCACCCTGGCCACCACCGACGGCCACGTCGCGCAACGCTCGGCCACCACCCCAGGGCAGAAGACCATCCTCACCGCCCTGAGCCTGCCCGACCCGCCCAAGTACTTCGACTTCACCACCAGCGCCTGACCATCCGCGGCGCCCCTCCCGGGATCCCCGATCGTGTAGTAACACGACCCCACCACGCCTGCCACGGCAAACCCGCGGGTCAACCCGCAGATTCAGTTTCCCGTGTGCCCATCAACTGCGGAACTCCGGCCTGGGTCACGTTCTCTGGCGCCGCGCATGTGCTGATCATTGCTCATATCTTCGTCTTGATAGTCGTTCACGGTGGTGAGGCCAAGGTGAGAGAGAAGGGTCTGCCAGTCATCCCGGGTGAGCTGGGCCGCGGTCTCCGCGTCACCCGCCGGGGGCAAGGAGTTGACGCTGCCCAGTCGCCGGTCCAGGGAGCTCTGGTGCCCGATTGGCGTGACCGGTGGCCTCTTCGTAGGCCATCGCCACGCGGAGCAGGTGAGCGTCCCGGCCGTGCTGGGCCACCATTTGCAATCCCACCGGCAGTCCGCCTCGGCTGAAGCCGGCGGGAACGGAGACCGCAGGGCAGCCCATCGCCGAGATTAGGCAGACCGAGCGCATCCACTCCACGTAGCTGACCATCGGCACGCTGGCAACGACCCGGGGCCACCGGTCGGTGGAAGGGAAGGGCAGTACTTGCGTGGTGGGGGCGAGCATCACGTCGTAGTCGGTGAAGAACCGGTGCACCGCTTGGTGGAGTCTGGTACGTGCCAGGGCTGCCTTCATCAGTTCGTCCGCGCTCAGGTCCAGTCCCTTGCGCACGTTCCAGACCACTTCAGGCTTGACCTGCTCGGGGTGCGCGACGACGATCTCGCGCAGGTTCGTCGCCATGTCGAAGGCCCTGGTGGTGTCGAAGACCTCGTCGGCATCGGTCAAGTCTGGGCAGGCCAGCTCGACAACCGCCCCGAGTTCCTCAAAGACCTGCGCTTGAACGAGGATGGTGTCGGCCACCTCCTGCTCCACCGGCACACCCAGACCGAAGTCGACCGTAAGGCCGATCTTTACGCCGCTCAGCGGACGCGATCCCGACCCAGCGGCGCCGTCCAGTGCGACGAAGTCTGCCGGATCGACCGGGCAGTGGAACGGCACCCGCGGGTCCGGGCCAGTCAGCACGGACATCGCCAATGCGATGTCGTCGACCGCGCGCCCCATGGGTCCGGTCCTAGCCAACCACGCCCATGCGTTGCGGCTCGGTGCCACGGGGATCAGCCCTTGGGATGGCCGGAACCCCACCACGTTGCAGAAGGCCGCCGGGTTGCGCAGCAAACCGCCCATATCGCTGCCGTCCGCCAGGGCCTGGATCCTGGTCGTGAGCGCGGCCGCTGCGCCGCCCGAGGACCCCCCGACCGTGCGGGAGAGGTCGTAGGGGTTGCTCGTGGTGCCGAACACCTCGTTGAAAGTGTGGGAGCCGGCCGCGAACTCCGGCACGTTGTTCTTGCCGGTGCTGATAACCCCCGCGGCCCGGAACCGCGCGACGATGAGATCATCGAAGTCGGGTAGAAAGTCGCTGAATACCGGTGAGCCCGAGGTGGTCCGGATGCCCTTGGTGTTGTGGGTGTCCTTGTGGGTCATCGGTACCCCGTGAAGCGGGGGAAGGTTCTCAGGCGCATGGCAGGCGGTCATCTCGTCGGCGCGCAGCGCCGCGGCGCACGCCTCCTCGCGCACCTGTGTGACGACCGCATTGATCGACGGGTTCCAGGCGTCGATCTGTGCGAAGTGCGCGTCCAGTACCTCCCGGGCCGAGATTTCCTTGGATCGGAGGGCCGCGGCCAGGACACGTGCCGACAGCTGCTGCGGTTCCACGGTCACGCGCCGCCGGTGTCCCGGCCGTTGCCCGACCCGACGCGCGACATAATCGCGGTGTAGGCCGCCGTGACTCCTGTGGTGAGGGTGGGCTCGATGATCGGCGCCAAGAGCGGGGAATGATTGGAGGGCACCGGCTCGTCGCCGTCGATGACTTCGTCTGGCATACCGCCGGAGAACCAGTAAACCCCGGGAACGCCGATGGGGTCCGGGAGGGCGCCGAAGTCCTCGCTGCTCATCTGCGCCGGGTGGCCGAGAATGTTGTCCGGACCGATCGCCGCCCCGAGCGCCGCTTTGCCGCGGTCTGTGGTCTCGGGGTCGTTGATGAGCAGCGGAAATTGGTGGCGTTCCTCGATCTGCGGCTGCCGTGCACCGGAGGCTGGCGCCTCCGCGAGAATCACCCGTCGCAGGCCGGCTAGCACCTCCTCGCGCGCGTCGGCGTTCAGGTTGCGCACGTTGATAGTGAACTCCGCAGTGGCCGGGATGACGTTCTCCTTGAGGCCGGCGTGAAATGTCGCGACGGTGACCACAACGGACTCTTGCGGGGGGACCTCACGGGATACCACACTCTGCAGTCGCACGACCATGTGGCAGGCAAGCCGCACCGGATCGATTGTGTCCTCTGGGCGGGAACCGTGGCCGCCACGGCCGCGGACGGTCACGCGACAAGCGTCTGAGAAGGCCATCGCCGGGCCGGTGCTGATCATGAACTGCTCCCAACCCGGTTGGATGTGCGTCGTGTGTGCGCGGTCAGTGTGGCACAGGATCCTACCGAGTACCAGGGTTCGACGAGGCACCTAATGTGCCCGCGAAGCGGGTCTGGTGCCTCAGTGAAGAACTGCCAGCGAAACGGCGCGGCACGGTCTCGCGGATGGATCGGCGCAGGCGGCGGGCCCGGAAGTACTCCCCGGAAGTACTCCCCCCTCCTCAGTGTGAGCGTGCGCAGCTTCAGCCGGGGGCAGATGATCGAGCCGCTGCAGCCCCGGTGGATCCGCCCAGCCGCAATCCTGCAGATCTTGATCGCCACCCGGGCCTTGCAACGCCAAACGCCCGCAGACCACTGGGCTTCGCCGCGAAAAGGGACACCCACCCGCGTTGGCGTGCGCAGACGTTGATTTGGACGACACGGCGCGTGCGGCGAGGACCGAGATGAGTGGGGGTGAGGAATATGCGCAGCACCCTGACGTTGGAACGGTGAGCTCAAGCACTGCGCGCCCAATGTTGCTGCACAGCGCTTGATGCCGCTGTGGCGCGCGGCCGACACCTCGCTGAGGTGGTCAGACACGATCCGGACAGTCCGCTGTCACCGTTCTCCCATTCCTCGAAGGAGAGCACCTCATGGACCTGAAAAACGCCGCGATCCTGATCACCGGCGCCGGGAGCGGCATCGGGCAGGCCCTCGCGCTGCGGCTCGCCGAGCACGCGCCCCGGCTCACGCTGGTGGGTCGCCGTCTGCAGCCCCTCGACGAGCTGGCGGACCGGGCCGCGCACAGGGCGCTCAGGCCCATGTGGTGACCACGGACCTCACCGAACCAGGCGCGCCGGAGCGGGTCGTGGCCTCGGCGAGGGCCGAGTTCGGTGGTGTCGACGTACTGATGAACAACGCGGGGCAACGTCCGCGCCGGCCGGCTCGAGGCCATCGAGGAGTCCGAGGTCGTGGCCCAGATTGCGCTCACCCTGACGGCGCCGATCCTGCTCACCCGCGCTGCGCTGCCAGCCTGCGGGAGTCCGAGCGCGGACTGGTCATCAACATCTCCTCGGGGATCGGGCTGATCGGGATGCCGTTCTACGCGACCTACGCGGCGGCCAAGGCCGGTATCGCGCACTTCGGGGAGGCGCTGCGTCGTGAACTGTACGGTGAGGGCGTGCACGTGCTGACCGTCTACCCCGGTGCGACCAGCACCCCGATGATGGAGTCCTCGAAGGCCGGCGCCGAGGAGGGCTTCGAGTACGAGTCCCCCGAGGCGGTTGCCGACGCCACCGTCGACGCCATCCTGGACGGCAGCCTCACTGTCGTGCGGGGCGGTCAGCGACGCCGCGACATGATCGCGACGAACCGTGAGGACCCGGCGTCGGTCGACCAGGTGCTCGCCGAGCGCAAGCCCCTGCTGGAGAAGGC
>NZ_JBPCKQ010000022.1:0-4938 GCF_051004135.1 Ornithinimicrobium sp. | reverse complement strand
GGCCAGTGCACGCTGAACAAGACCCGCAGAAAGCGCTAGAACCGGCGGCGGTATACGCATCACTCGTTCAGCGTCCCACGCAGCTCCGCCGAAGTCACCGTCGGCTACTGAGCAGACCCCTCACAATTAGGTCCTCTCGCGGCGGAATGCGGCACCTTCTCCAGCTTGGCTCGATCAGCGGATCGCGCCAGTTCCCAAGTCCCTATGGCGCACCCAAGCCCGCTCAACAGTCGAACACTGACCAGCAGATGTCGTTGCGCAGGCGTTGGTCGTCCAGTACCAGCTCACGAATATCCTCAGGGAGCTGGTCACGCTGCCACTGGCACTCGAGTCGGCCCGCAGCCTCGATCTGCCCTTCCGGCGCCGCAGCGCGTGCGGCCTTGATGCCGTAGGCGGCCGCACCGAGTTCGTGCGCGGCGACGTGCGCGACGGCGCCAGCCTGGCCAGCAGCGTATGCCGCATGCCGCGCTGCCCCACGCAGCGGTCTGGCCGCACCCATGGCGTGACCGCCCGCCGCACGGGCCTGCATCATCTGGACCTCACCACGGACCCAGGCGCGGGCATGTCCGATGGCTTCACGTGGTCGTGGGTCATCAGGCTGAGCCGACTCGAAAAGGGGAAGAACGTGGTCCGCGCACGACGCCGCCCAGAGAGCGAGGAGATGGTGATCCGAATCAGTGAGACTCCCGCCGCGACGAACCGTCACCAAGCGAGGGTCCCGAACCTTGGGGAGGATCATCGACTCGGCGCTCCCTCTCCTGGTGTCCCATCCAACACCACAGGAGTCGGGACAGGCTGGGTTCCAACCGTAGCGTCGTTCCAGGACCGGGGCGGGCTTTCGCAGACGTGCGGCAGGGCGAAACCCACCGCGCTTCCAGCGCACGACATGGCGCCGACAGGCGGCGAAAGGACGCACGTGCTCATCGGAGCAGAATGCAGCGGCGCTGGTGAGCCTGGCTGGCGTCTTGGGTCAGGCGACGGTGTGCAGTTCGAAGCGCAGGCCGAGTGCGTTGGTGACTTTCAGAATGGTCGACCACGTCGGGTTGCCGTCGGCTGAGAGTGCCTTGTATAGCCCGTCGCGGCTCATGCCCACTCGCCGGGCAAGTTCGCTCATGTTCTGCGAACGGGCGATGACGCCCAGTGCCCGGGGGATAGCGCTCGGATCCTCGGCCGACTCCTGAAGTGCGATCTCCAGGTACGTTGCGACGTCGTCGAGGTCCTCAAGGTAGTCGGCGGCATCGAAGCGCGTGTACTTGCCGTTCTTAGCCATGGTCCTGGCCCTCCTCGCTCCGGTAGTCCTCTGCCAGCTGGTATGCCCGCTCGATGTCCCGCGGCTGTGTTGACTTGTCGCCACCGCGCAGCAACAAGATCACTCGTGAGCCGTCGTGTAGGTAGTAGACGCGGTATCCAGGACCGAATGTCAGTCGTAGTTCCCAGATGCCGTGGCCAATCGGCTTGGCATCGCCCGGATTGCCCGCAGCAAGCCGGTCGAGACGTTCGACGATGCGGAGTCGGCCGACCCGGTCTTTGAGTTTCCGTAGCCACTTGTCGAAGTCGTCGGTACTGACGACTTCGACCATGTGTCGACTATAAATGACACTCGTCGACGTGAACAAGCCCCCAGGGGCGCGCTGTTCGCGACAGGTGCGCGAGTTCAGCCCCGGCGTCGTGTCATGTCCCAGGCTCGTTCGAGCGGGGTAGGTGCTCCAGCCAGCCAGCCAGCCGGCACCGGCCAAGCCAGCAAGATGAGTGCCACTGCCGCTGGGGCCACCAGTATCCGCCGCCCACCCATCGCGACGAAGAAGACGCCGATAGCGATGGAGCCCGCGGACAGGATGAGAGTTCAATACCCCCGTTGGACGGGCCACCATGGGGCGTTGCGTTGTGAACGCGGGTTCTCCACGAGCGGCAGAGTCGCTGGGGCGGATGGGTCTGACGCCTCGATCAAGCCAGAGCAGGGGCGCGCATCAGCACGCACGCGGGGGCACCCCGATCCCGGGGCGCGTTCGCGCCTCATGCAGTGGCGGTGACGCGGATCAGTTCACACCCGTGTCCATGGCCACGGAAAACTCAGGCGCACGGATTGGGCGAAACGTGCGGACAGCACATGTCGCCGACTGAGCACGACGGGAAAGCGCTAGCTGTCTTGGACCCAGCCCAAACTGGACGGAAGCGCCGCTGGTGGGTCGGCTCTTCAGACACCGGCGACGTATGCGGTGAGGAAGTGGACGGCGTGTCGGTCGAGGTTGCCTCGGGCGCGGTCGTAGTGCTCGGTGGTGCAGGGGTCGGCGTGCCGGGCCAGGATCTGAGCGTCCCGCAGGGGGACGCCGGCGTCCAAGGCATTGGTGATCGCGGCGTGCCGCCAGTGAGTGCGGGCTGATGTGCCTTGGGATGCTTGCGACCTTCGCGATCCGGGTGACCATACGGTAGGCGTCGCGTCGCTCGATCGGCTTTCCGGAGACCGGTCGCAGCACCAGCGGCCCGCAGGTCCGCTGGCCGCGGCAGGCTTCCAGGACGCGCAGGACCGGGAAGGTGAGCGGCATGGTGGCCGGCTTGTTGCCCTTGCCGACCAGGTGCAGCACCCGGTGTCCGCGCAGAGTGTCGGCGTAGTCCTCGATCCGCACCGCCGCGGCTTCGGAGGCGCGCAGGGCGTTGATGCCCAACAGGTAGGCCAGGGCGCCGTGATGGACGGTGAGGGTCTGGGCGATCTGAAGGAACCGGATCAGCTCGAGCCGGTCCAGCCCATGGGTGCGGGACTCATCCGTGTGGATCTTCGGCAGCCGGGCATAGACGGCGGGGTCCGCGGCGATAAGGCCGTCGATGTGGGCGAACCGGAAGTAGCCGCGCACGGCGTGCAGCATCGTCACGACGGAGGAGTCCATCAGCCCGCCGTCGCCGAGCTGGCGGATGTACAGCTCGACGTGGGCTCGCTGAATCCCGACCAGCGGGTCCAGCGCGCTTCCCTCGCACCAGGCGAACCACTGCTTCAGCTGGTAGGCGTACAGGGTGTGGGTGCGCCCGGAGTAGCGGGCCAGGTAGGACACCGCCGCCAGTTGGGCGGTTGACATCGTTGCGGGCTGGAACGGCAAAAGGGTGGTCGGACCGGACATGGGGGTCACCTCACGCAGCGACCTGGCAAACGGCCCGGACCCCGCTCGCCGCCAACGCGGCCAGGCACCTGGACCTCACCGACGCTAACCCCGTTCGGCTCGTCACGGGCGTCCGCAGGCGGCGGAAAGACGCGTTCGGCACGGAAGTAGCGGACGTCTCAGGCAACGGCTCAGTTGGACCAAGAAGGAGGCAGTGCTACGCAACGCGGTATGGCGGTGCGTTTTGGTAGTTCTCGATTTGTGCACACCAACCTGTGAGCGGGGCAAAGTCGGACGGGCCGACTCGGGGCTGACGCTACGGCCGGATTGCCGGGAGGTGCGGCTGACCGCTTCTCGACACCAACGCGCCGCTTGTTTGCCGGCTTCGGTACCGTCCGGGGATGGGACTACGGGACATCACTGACGCGGAAGCGGTCAAGCGTGCGATTGCCGAGTACGACCGGCTGGGCGAGGCTGCGTTCCTCGAGAAATACGGGGTTCGTCCGGCGAAGGACTATCACCTCGTGTACGAGCACAGGCGCTACGCGTCCAAGGCGATCGCCGCCGCGGCGCACGGGCACCAGCACGGAACCCCTCTACGTTGGGACGAGCTGCGCGGAGGCAAGGACAACGTTGCCCCGGTACTGCGCGCCCTTGGCTTCGACGTGCGAAGCCGGGCCGAGAGCGAATCGATTGACCTGTCCCCGGGAATGGTGGGCGGTATTGGAACGGTCACTCTCAACGACGCCGTCCAGCGCACCACAGCCTTCTGCACCAGCCCGACCAGCGGCTGGCAGACCTACGACCTTGCTGGCCCGGCGGCACGGGCCGCTGGTCATTTCGATGAGCTGGCTCCCTGGTCCCTGCTATGGGCCGACGCACTGGCTGGCCGTCTGTCTGTACCCGACCTGGCCGGCTTCACGCTCGAGCGCCGTGAGGACCTTGCTGCCCGGTTGGCGCCGATCCCCCGAGCACCGCTGGCCGACCTCAATGACACCGCGCTAGACGCGCTCACCCTCGCCTGCAGGTTCGGCTACCCAGGCGTTTGGGCGCCCAAAATCACGAAGATGCTCGCCCTGTACCGGCCCGAGCAGGTGCCCGTCCTGGACGGCTACGTGGCCATCGCGATGGGATTCGAGCGGACCGGCTTCAGTGAAGGCAGAGAGCCGCGGTGGGCGCGCATCCTGGCCACCCTGAGTGCGATGCGCTCGGTGCTTCGCGAGCAAGCAGAGCGCCTGGCGGCTGTGCGTGAGCGGGTGCGCGAAGTCGTGCCGCACATCGACGTGGCGACCGACCTGCGCCTCCTCGACATCATCATCTGGACGTCGCAGGACGACCGGATGAGTCGGCCCGGCAGCGCAGCGGACTTCTGGCTGAACCGAAACCCTGGAACGTACGCACCCGACCCTCCGACGGGGGTTCCCGCCTAGCCCTGGTCTAGCCCGACGCCAGCCCACGTCGGCCCCGAGCAGTGTCGCAGGGTGCCGCCGCACGACTCATCCCACCACCGAGGAGCAGGGACCAGCTAGGGATCCTCGGTCGCTAGGGATCCTCGGTCGCTAGAACTCTGACGTTTGTCTTGAGTTCTAGGGCCGAGTACACTGGCCAGGTCTGCTCCACAACTCGCAGGATAACCTCCTGACCAGCCACTTTGATGGCACGGCCGACTCCCTTGGAGCTCGGCACCTCGGCGCAGCAGACGGCGGCGGCCAGCCATATGGGCCGCGGTGCCCATGTTCGCGTGCGCCCACAACACCCAGGCAGCCCGCACCTCGGCGGTCAGAGGCGGAGCCTCACTGGTTGTCCGCCCTCGTAGTACGCGGTGCTGTTGTAGGTGTGAGGCCCTGGT
>NZ_JBPCKQ010000021.1:0-5633 GCF_051004135.1 Ornithinimicrobium sp. | reverse complement strand
GTCGGTGTGGGGGCTGTGGGGGCAAAAGCTGCTGCTCGTTGGTGGTTCGGGGACGATCGGCGCGGGAGGGCGGGGGCGGTGGGACGTCTGCGCCCTCCTCTGTGTGCATTCCCGCCCCCTGTCCAGTCTTGCCGCTCACCACCGAGGCTCAACCTCTTGGCGTTCGGGCCTCAGCCTCTCAGCCTCTTAGCGCTCAGCCTTGCAGCGGGATAGCACCGATCGGCTCCGTGGTGGGCTGCTGCGAGCCGCCCGTGGGCTCGACACTCAGCGCGATCGCCGTGGACCCCTGGGGGTCCCCCGAGAGCTGCGCGTCGGTTCCGGCATCGGCGAGCACCCCGGCGGAGTCCACGCCGCCGTCCGGTCGGACGTACCACGCCTGGTAGACTTGGCCCTCCTCCAGTTCCGGCAGCTCGGCACCCAGCAACACGGCACCGTCCCGCTCCTGCGACGTGACCACCGTGACCTGCACACCCTCGACCGTGGCCTCATGCTCCACGGCGTCGGCCGCCTGGACCACCTCCTGGGCCGGGGTCAGGTCCTCCTCCAGCAGGCTCCAGATGCCCCATCCGCCGACGGCGATCAACCCGGCCGCGGCCGCACCGGCCAGCCAGCGGGCGGCACGCCCCGAGCGCCGCATCGGCCGCACGACCGCGGCCTCCTGGGCCACCTCGTCCAACAGCCGATCCCGCAACTGGGGCGGCGGAGCGACCTCCAGGCCCTCGCTGAGCTGGGCCGCGGTGTCGGCGTAGTCCGCGAGCTCGCCGACACAGGAGGGACAGTCACGCAGGTGGTCCTCCACCAGCGCGCGCTCCTGCTCGTCCACCGCGTCGAGGGCGAACGCGGCGAGCAGGTCCTCGACGTGGGACTTGGTGTCCTCAGCGCTCATCGCGCACCTCCCGTCTGATCTCGTAGCTTGCGCAACCCGTCACGGATCCGGGTCTTCGCCGTCCCCAGGGGCACACCGAGCCGCTCAGAGACCTCCTGGTGGGTGAGCCCCTCGAAGTAGGCCAGCTCCAGCGCCTCCTGATGCGGCGGGCCCAGCTCCTTCACGGCGGAGCGGACCCCTTGGCCCTGCAGTCTGTCTTCGACGGCCTCCGCAGTCGGATCGGGTGTCGGACGGTCAGCACGGGATTCGTAGGCCTGGTCGCGGTCGGATTGGGACTGCGCCGAACGCACCCGGTCGATCGCCCGGCGGTGCCCGAGCGTCAGCAGCCAGGACAGCGCACTGCCCCGGTGGGCATCGAAGCGCCCGGCGCTGCGCCATACCTGCAGATAGACCTCCTGGGTGACCTCCTCAGCCTGCGCGACGTCCCGCAGGACACGCACCACCAGACCGTGCACCCGCGCACTGGTCAGGTCGTAGAGCTCGGCGAACGCCTCCTGGTCACCGTCCGCGGTCGCCGAGAGCAACCCCGCGAGGTTGGGGTCGGACGACGCTGGCATGGATCCCATCATGAACCACATTACGCCGACGGCAGAACCAGACACATTCGGCCGGTGTGCCGCGTTGACCGATCACGGTGGCGTGCTTCACTGGATGCCACCTCGGACGTTCCGAGCAGGTCACGTCCGCCCGACAGATGCACCGTATGGAGAGGAGCACAGACGTGAACGCCACCCTGGCACCCGAACTGAACGCCGCCGATCGGTGCGACCGCTGCGGAGCGCAGGCCTTCGTGCGCGCTCGAATCGGCGACGACCTGGAGCTGCACTTCTGCGCTCACCACGGTCGTGAGCACCTCGACAAGCTGCGCAACCTTCAGGACGTCCAGATCACGGACGAGTCGCACCGGTTGCGCGAGGACGAGGACCCCGCCGCGCGCTGACCCGCTCCGTCAGGGCTGCACGCTGCGGCCCTGTCGGCTCGAGGACTGACAGACTCTCCTCGTGAGCGCCATCGTCCTCGTCTGCGCCGGCTTCATGTTGGTGGGCCTGGTCGGTGTGGTGCTGCCGGTGATGCCCGGCCTGCTGCTGATCTGGGTTGGGGTGCTGCTGTGGGCGCTGACCGAGGGTGGCGCTGCGGCATGGTGGGTCGTGGGGATTGTCACGGCCCTGTATGCCGTGGGCGCCGTGGTGGAGTACCTCGTCCCGGGACAGCGGATGCGGCGGGCCGGGGTGCGCACCAGCACCCTGGTGCTTGCCGTGGTCGTCGCGATCGCCCTCGGAATCCTGATCCCGGTGATCGGGGCCCTCCTCGGGTTCCCGCTGGGAATCTACCTGGTGCAGCGGGTGCGCCGCGACTCCCACGAGGATGCTTGGCGAGCCACCGGTCACGCGCTGCGGGCGATCGGGCTCAACATTCTGATCGAGCTGGCGACGGCTCTGCTGATGATTGCGACCTGGGTCGCGGCCCTCTGGCTGTTGTGAGGCGTGGCTGAGGGGACGTGGCCGACGAGGCTGAGAGGACGTGCGCGGGTCGGGCTCAGCGAGGCCCGTCGTCGCGCCGCTTCTCCCACCGCTGCTCCATGCGCTGCATAAAGGAGCCGCTTGATTTCTCCGAGGACCTGCCCTTCTTGGGCACAACCCCCTTGACTGCGGTCGATCCTCCGGGTGACACCGTGCCGTCCGGCTGGACCGCGCCCAGCTGGGCCCCCTGAGGACGGGGGGAGAAGATCAGCGCGCCGCCGAGCACCATGGCTCCGAAGCCGAGCCCACCCAACCAGATCATCTGCTGTGTCACAGCCAGAATGACCAGACCGAGTCCGGCGATGACCAGGAGGGTGCCGACGACGGCGCGTCGCCGGGTGGCGGTGCCTCCCCGATTGCTTTTGAGATTGGAGGCGAACCGCGGGTCCTCAGCGTAGAGCGCCTGCTCCATCTGCTCCAGGACGCGCTGCTCATGGTCGGAAAGCGGCACGGGAACCTCCGAATACTCAAAGTCGGACCGTCGTCACGATCCGTAGGTGGGCGAACACCAGCGTCGACGACGACGTCCTCGACGGCAGTGTCCTCGACTCAATGTCCTGACACCAGGATAAGTCGTAAACGCACGAAGCACTACCGGGGGTTCCCATCGAACTCGCTGCGGCGAGTCAGACCGACGAGGCTCGCCGGCCTGACGGCACCTTGACCGAACCGTGAGGCAGCCCGGTCCATGGCGCGCTCGGCGTCGCGCCAGCCGTGCACCGGGGCGTCCAGCCGATGCTGCAGGGGCGTCTGGGCCCCCGCGGTCAGGCCCTCGACTCGCACCCCCAGCAGCCGGATCCGGGGCCGCTGCAGCCCGAGTGCGGCATAGGCACGGCATGCCGTGTCATGGATCTCGTGGGTCACGTCGGTGGGGGCTCGCAGGGTGCGGGAGCGCGTGATGGTGGTGAAGTCGGAGAAGCGCACAGTCAGCACGACCGTGCGTCCCAGCATCCCGGCGTGCCGCATGCGGGTCGCCGTGCGGTCACTGAGCCGGAGCAGCTGACGCCGGATCAGCTCCGGGTCGGCGATGTCGTGCGCGAAGGTCTCGGAGCTGCCGACACTGCGCTCCGTCCGGGCCGGGGTCACCGGGTGCAGCGATGCGTCGGTGCCCCAGGCCAGGGTATGCAGGCGCTCGGCGGCGGCGCGGCCGAGCGCCCGCCGCAGGGTGGCCAGCGGCAGATGGGCGAGGTCGGCGACGGTGTGCAGACCCAGCCGGTGCAGCTCGGCCTCGGTGGCCTCCCCCACCCCCCAGAGTGCACCGACCGGCATGGGATGCAGGAACGGCACCACCTCGTGCGGGGGCACCAGGCAGACACCGTCGGGCTTGGCCGCACGCGAGGCGATCTTGGCCACCGCCTTGCTCGCGGCGCCACCGACGGAGCAGGTGATCTGTTGCTCGTCGGCGACGGTGTCACGGATCCACTGGGCGATCTGCGCCGGGGGCCCCAGCCGTCGACGGGCACCGGAGACCTCGAGGAAGGCCTCCTCCATCGAGACCGGCTCCACCACGGGAGTCACCACTGCGAAGATCGCCATCACCGCCTCCGAGGCCCGGGCGTAGGCGTCGTAGTCGGGTGGCAGCACGCTGGCCGTGGGGCACAGTCGCCGGGCTCGCGCCATGGGCATCCCGGAGCGCACGCCGAAAGCCCGGGCCGGGTAGGTGGCCGACAGCACCACGCTGCGCCAGCCGCCGCCGATGATGACCGGTTGGTCGCGCAGGTCGGGGTGGGCGATGAGGGACACCGAGGCGTAGAACGCGTCCATGTCCACGTGCAGCACGGTGCAGCCGAGGCCCTCGGATCCTTCGGCCCCCTTCACCTCGGACGGCTGCACGTCGGCTGCACCGGAGGCTGTTGCTGCGCGACGGTGTGCTGACTCACCATCCGGAGCTCCCGGGGCTGGAGTGCCACAGCTTGCCGACCGCACGGCGCTCCCGTGCTCCGGTGCCCGCGGGGGCGACATCGGCATAGGGCGACTGTCGGAACCCGGAGGCGTGCACCAGGACCCGGCGCCCCGCCTGCGCACCCTCACCCGCCGCCCCGGCGAGCGCCTCCTGCTCGGCCCGGTCCATGACTGCACGGACCGCCTCGATGCCCTCGGTGTCGTAGACGTGGGCCAGGTGGGTCATCTCCCAGGCGGCGGTGGCCCGCACGGAGCGACCCCGTGGCCCGGTGCGCCGCAGCACGCCGCGCACGACCAGCAGCCAGGAGTGGAAGACGAGGCCGGCGTAGGGGCCCTGGACGTCCTCGAAGAACGTGGCGTCGCTGGGACCGGTGCCGTCGTCGAGGGTCAGGAAGACCACCCGGCGCCCGGACCGCACCGGCGGTGTCTGAGTGGCCACCTTGGCGCCGGCGATGAGCACCTCGGCGTGGTTGCGGCGCTCCAGCAGCCGGTCGGCCGGCGTCACCCCCAGCTCCTGCAGCATCGGCCGGTAGGTCGTCGTCACGTGCGCGCTGACATCCATGCCGAGCACCTCGAGCTCGGCCGTCGTCTGCTCCTGGGGGGTCATCTCGGGCAGACCACTGCCGATGTGCACCCTGGGCTCGTCACCCAGGTCCAGTGCCAGCTGGGTGGCAGCGGCCGGTCGGGCGTGCCAGCTGCGGGTGCCCTGGGACTGGGCGACGGTCCGGGCCGCGACCTCACCGGCACCGACGTCGTCGACGCGGGCTGCTGACTCGGCGCGGTGGTCGACAGGTTCGCCGAGGGCCGGCGGAGGGGCCTGTCCCCCTCGCCCGGTGCCCCCTCGTCCCGTGCTCCCTCGACGGCTCCGCCCTCCACCAGCACCGCCGCGGCTCTGCCTGCTCCACCGGTCCAGCTCGGCGACGTGCAGCAGCAGGTCGCGCCGGGTCGGACCGCTGCGGCGCACGCCTCGCCCGGCCCCGACCGCGTGCAGCTCGTCGAAGGCCCCGGCCAGCACCAGCCGCTCGACGACCGGACGGCTCACCCGGGCCCGCTGCCAGAAGTCGGCGAGATCGGAGTAGCACTGGCCGGCCACGATCCGGATCACCTCCTCCTCACTGATGCCCTTGACCTCGGCGAGGGAGAGCCGGATGCCGTAGCCGCCGGCCCGCCGCTCGATCCTGGCCATCTCGGCATCCACCCGGCCGACGTCGGTCGGCCGGCCGACGCGGGTCGGCCAGGCAACGTCAGTCGGGTCGAAAAGAGGCGGACCCTCAAGAAAAAACGGGTGCGGCGGAACGCGGTGCGCCACAACCCCGCACACTGGG
>NZ_JBPCKQ010000020.1:0-9596 GCF_051004135.1 Ornithinimicrobium sp. | reverse complement strand
GCTGCGGGGGGCGAACCAAAGCCTTAGACATGCCGAGGGTGCCCTGGGTCTCACTTCTGCGATCATCGGCACTTTACCGCTAGCTTCGAAGCTTCAGCAGCCGTTGAACTGGGCCTGTGGAAAAGTGGGACTTTGGCCCTCCGTCTATCGACAGCGAGCGGTTTCAGAGCTTGACGCCAGAGCTGACGCTACAGAGTTCCTTGCCGAACCTTTACCCGACGCGCCGGTGCGCCGGCGTACCGACGGAGGATCAGCTACGCGCCCTTGGCCATGCGGCGCGCCAGCACGAGAGCCGTCTCGACCCGTGCCACGGGAACATCCAACGCGCGCGCCAGCGCGCCCACCACGTCGCGAGCGGGCATCTTCCTGAAGTCACCGCTCTCCCAGCGGCGGACCGCCGACGAGGAGGCGTTCGCCGCCTCGGCCAACTCCTTCAAGCTCATGCCTCGGCTGACACGCAGCTCTCGCAAAGCGAGACCGTCTGCGTGGTCGACTGAGAGCAGCTCGCTGGGCTCGACACCCAGCACCTCAGCGACCCGGCTTAGCGTGCTAGGTCGAGGCGTGGCGACACCTCGTTCCCAGGCCGAGATAGCAGCGGCCCCTTGCACCCCGACCTTCACCGAGAGCGCATGCTGCGACCACCCTTTACGTAGCCGGAGGGTGCGTAGCCGCTCCGTGTCCAGCGGCACACGCGCGTAGCGGACGGTCGCCCTCCCGCCCGGTTTGCCCACGTGACGCAATATAGACTCCGGAGACTCGGGGACCAGCCGACGCCACTCAAGTGGCAGTAGCTTGTCCCGACAGTCGGGTTGAACCCACGGGATCCTGTGCAATGAGACCCTGGCCGCTCGATGGCGCTTTGGGTGACATGAACACACGCTCGCAACATGCAACCCATGCCTCCAGACGGCAGTTCGAGTCGCTCGCCTCGGCCTCTGAACGGACGGGTCTTAGCACTCGGACTCTGCGTCGCCGGATCGCGCAAGGCCTTCTACCAGCCTACCGCGGCGGCCCGCGGGTCCTACGTCTTGACCCAGAGGACGTCGACCACCTGATGACTCGCATACCAACGGTCGGAGCTTAGGTACCCGTCTGTTGCCGGGCACCGTCTGGCGACTACTCGACCGAGACCAGTATCGAGTGGGAAGTGACCGGACGGACGCCTCACCGGACCGCTCAGGGCTACTGCCTTTCGGCCACCTTGTCGCCGGCAAGCAAGGACGTCGTACCTGGGAGCGCGCTAGCACGGATGCCGGAATCAGGTCCCCCTTCGTCCATCGAAATCGTTAGCGGCCCAGGCGTCGCGTGCTGCGCGCGGCGCAGGAACGGGAGCAGAACCGGCGTCTTGAGGCCGCCACGAGGGGGCAGAACCGGACGCGGCACCACTCGCAAGTCACCACGGTCCCCTTGCGTCCTGAGCCGCGCCGTTTTGCCGCCGCCTCTCGGATTGCCGCCAACCCAGCCGGCGAGATCGCGTCGGGGCCTCGACGCTGAGCTCCGCTGGCCGCTGCGGGGTCGCGCGCCTCGGTGAAGGCCGACTTCGCAGGCAGAGTGCGTCGCGCGTTCTCAGCGATGACCGGCGGCAGTACGAGCGACAACCAGGCCGCGGCGGCGGAGTCCGTGAGCAACGCGGTAGGCGTCAGCCGTGAAACCGTGGGCCCGGTAGACGTGCAGCCCGAGGTGGACAAATCGGGCTCCGCACCCGTGGCACAGTAGGCCGTCTCGTCAACCACGCCGAATTGGCCGAACCCGTCGCGATCTCCCACCCAGCGTCCTGTCACGCGACCATCGTGACGGACGACCGAGCGTCAAGTCCGACGGCCCTCTATGAGGCAGCATGCTGCGGGGGTGCTCTGGGTGTGTCAATGACTGGTGAAACGGCGGCGCGTCGCAACTCGGCCGACTCCGCGGTTGCGAACCGTGGGGGACCCGGGCCACATCGCACAGATTCAATTCGTGACCCAAGCGCAGATCCTTGTCGCACGCTTATCGCACGACGTCGAAGATCTGGGGGCGGAATATGACATCCTCGCAGGTCAGCGGCACTTGATATTGGTGGACGTGAAG
Organism: Ornithinimicrobium sp.; assembly: GCF_051004135.1. Classification (GTDB taxonomy): domain Bacteria; phylum Actinomycetota; class Actinomycetes; order Actinomycetales; family Dermatophilaceae; genus Ornithinicoccus. The sequence continues at coordinate 7,529 of NZ_JBPCKQ010000020.1, read as the reverse complement.
GGACTCGAACCCCTGGCCTCTCGCGTGTGAAGCGAACGCTCTAACCAACTGAGCTACACGTCCGTGCGAGGACGCACAGTAGCCTGCCCGCACCCGTCGTGGCGAATCGCGCGCGGCCTAACCGCTCTTGCGCTCGCGCGCCCCGATCCCGAGGTCGAGGATCGCCAGCAGCCCGATGATGACCAGGACCGCGGGGATCCAGCCGGCCATCGCGTTGGCCGCCGTCCACAAGGCACCGACCGCGCAGAAGAGCGCGACCAGGGCCATGAGCACCATGCGCACCATCGAGGAACTGTCTCCGGGCCCGGGGCCGCCGTCCGGGGTGTTCGACCGACTCGACTTCTCCTGTTTCTGCTCCATACCCCAACTGTGCTCCTTCGAGCACGTTTCGACAACCCATAGCGCCGAATCGGCCTCGCCTGGCCTACGGGTCGGGGTGCTCGGCGCCCTTGCGGGCGAAGATCTCCTGCGCGCGACGGGTGACCTCCCCCGGGCCGGTGGCGAAGTCGCGCTCCCCGATCGGAGCCGCAGGCACCCGCCCGGCCAGCGACGACGCCGACCCGGCCACCCGGACCGTGGAGATGCCCTGCACGTCGCGGGTGCTGGAGGTGATCCACGCCTCGTCCGCTTCGCTCAGGATCGACAACGGCAGCTCGTCCTCGTGGACCTCGATGCCCTCGGCGTCCAGCCATTCGATGGTCAACGCACGGGTGATCCCGGCCAGCGGCCCGGTGGCCAGCGACGGGGTCAGCACGACCCCGTCGAGCACGACGAAGATGTTGGACCCGGTGCCCTCGCAGAGCTGACCGGCGGTGTTGGCGAAGATCGCCTCAGTGGCACCGAGCTGTTTTGCGGTCGCGAGTGCGACGACGTTGTCGGCGTAGGACGTGGTCTTCAGCCCCACGGTCGCGGCCCGCTCGTTGCGGGTCCACGGCACGACGGCCACGGTCGTCGCTGGAGGCGCCACCGGGGCAGCGCCCAGGGTGACGATGTACGTCATCGCCCCGCCCAGTCGGTCCGATCCCAGCGGCCCGGGGCCGGCGGTCACCGTGTATCGCAACCGGCCGAGATCCACCGGACCGTCGGCGAGCACGGCGTCGATCCCCTCGTGCACGCGGCTCCGGTCCAGCAGGGGCAGGCCCAGTCCCCACAGGGACCGGTCCATCCGGTCGTGGTGCCGGGTCAGCGCGAACACCTGGCTGCCCACCACCTTCGCGGTCTCGAAGACGCCGTCGCCCACGGTGATGCCGTGGTCCAGGGCGGCCAGGGCGGGCCCCTCGTCCACCCGCTGCCCGTTGACCCACACCCGCACCGCGTCGCGGGTCTCCTGACGGTCGGCGCTGTCCTGCTGTGTCACGCTCATGGGCCCCCACTCTGCCAGAGTGGTCCCCCGATGAGGAGACGAGACCTGCCATGAGCCTGCGCTTCGAGGAGCTGTCCTTCGCGCCGACCCGGATGGGCGAGATCTCGCTGCGCCGCCGCCGGGAGCCGATCACCGGGCAGCAGGTGTATGAGGTCAGGCTGGGTGAGGAGTACCTCATGTCCAGCATGTTCACGGTCGCCGAGGAGGCGATGGCCGACCTGGCACTGGACTGGGGGCAGCTCGCCGACCCGCGGGTGCTGGTCGGCGGTCTCGGGCTGGGCTACACCGCTGTGGCGGCCCTGCGGCACGCCGACGTCGCCGCCGTCGACGTGGTCGAGACGCTGCAGCCGGTCATCGACTGGCACGAGCAGGAGCTGCTGCCCCGGTCGGCCGAGCTGGTCCGCGACCCGCGCACGCGCCTGCTCGCCGGCGACTTCTTCGCCATGGTCGCCGGCGAGACACCGATCGAGGGCGTGCGCTCGGCATACGAGGTGGTGCTGCTGGACATCGACCACGCACCGGACTTCGTGCTTGACCACAGCCACCAGGGTTTCTACTCCCCCGCGGGCCTGACCGACCTGTGCCGGTTACTGAGCGCCGAGGGCGTCTTTGCGCTGTGGTCGGACCGCCCGCCGGACCAGAGCTTCCTCGACTCGCTGGGCGCGGTCTTCGCGCAGACCCGTGCCGAGGTGGTGAGCTTTGCCAACCCGCTGACCGGCGGCACCTCCCGCAGCACGGTCTACCTGGCTCGCGCTCAGGACTCGAGGACCGAGCCGGACTCCTGCGACGACCCCGCCTGACGGGTCCGGTCGGTGCGCCGCAACAGCCACCCGCCGAGCAGGATCAGCAGCACGATGCCGGCCAGGCCCCACAGCAGACCCGCCGGATCCTGCAGTCCGCTCGCGCCGACCTGGACGTAGACGATCACCGCCGGCAGGATCCCGAGCATCGTGGCGATCGAGTAGGGCCGCAGCGGCACCCCGGCCGCTCCGCAGACGTAGTTGACGGCCATGAAGGGCGCGACCGGCATCAGCCGGATCGCCAGGATCGGCAGCACCCCGGTGCCCACCAGCCGCTCGCGGACGTCACCGCGGTAGCGACGGATGATCGGGTCGATCGCTGGGCGCAGCGAGCTCCGGGCGATCAGGAACCCGCCCAGCGCACCGAGCACGGCCGCCACCCACACCACGAGCACGCCACCGACGGCACCGAACAGCACCCCCGCCAGCACGGTGAAGAGGCCCTGCGGCACCGGGAAGAGGCTGAGCACGGCATACACCACGACGAAGACCACCGGTCCCCAGAGCCCGGCGTCGGCCACGAGCTCCTCCAGCCGCATCCGTCGCAGCAGTTCCTGCTGCCAGACCACGACTCCCACGACCACCAGCGCCGCCAGCAGGAGCGCGTTCACCAGCCACCGTCGTGTCACAGCCCGCCGCCTTCCGTCAGAGTTATCTGTGTCGTAAGTCGGTGAGTCTGTGATCCTCTTCCCCGCGCCGATGAGAGACTGCGCCCCATGTGGACGCCGCGCAGCTGCCCCCACGGTCACCGGGAGTGCAGCCACGGCGAGCTGGAGCAGTGGAGCACCGTCCCCAACGCGATCACCGCACTGCGCACCGTGGTCGCGGTCGGGCTGGGCCTGGCCGCGGCGGTCGACCAGGACCTGACGCTGCTGTTGTGGGCGACCGGGGTCTACTGGGTCGGGGACACCGCTGACGGTGCCGTCGCGCGGCTGCTGGGCCGGGAGAACCGGATCGGGGCGGTCTTCGACATCGTCTGCGACCGCGTGTGCGCCGCCGTGGTCTACATGGGGGTGGTGTGGCTGCTGCCGCACATGGTGCTGCCGGTCGCGGTCTATCTGCTCTCGTTCAGCGTCGTCGACCTGATGCTCTCGCTGGCCTTCCTGGCCTACCCGCTGTCCAGCCCCAACTACTTCTATCTCGCCGACGCCCCGATCTACCGGTGGAACTGGTCCAAGCCGGCCAAGGCCGCCAACTCCGCGATCTTCCTCGTGTTGCTGCTGCTGACCGAGAGCGTCGTGCTCACCACCGCGATCGCCGGGGTGCTGCTGGTGGCCAAGCTGCTCAGCCTGCGCCGACTGTCCCGCTTGCCTCCCGCGCCGGACACCGACTGCGCGCACGAGCTGTCGCGATCGCCGGCCGGCCCGGAGACCCGGTGACGCTCGTGCTCACCTTCGGGGTGTGTCTGGTCTCCGCGTTGATCCCCCTGGTCAATGCCGAGGCCTACCTCGTGGCCCTGGGCGTCGCGACCGACCCCGCCGGGCTGTGGCTGATCGCCTTCGTCGCCGGCCTGGGACAGACCGCGGGCAAGCTGATCTGGTATGAGGTGGGTCGGCGGGCCCTGACCTGGTCGTTCACGCGGCGCAAGATGAGCAACCCCAAGGCGCAGCGGCTGCGCAAGCTGTGGCACGACCGGTTGGAGGCCCGACCCGTCGTCTCCGGGTCGGTGCTGTTCCTGGCCGCCTCGGTCGGCATACCGCCGCTGTTCGTGATGGCGGTGGTGGCCGGTCAGCTGGAGATCAACCGGGTCTGGTTCACGATCATCGTGCTGGTGGGGCGCACGCTGCGCTTCGCCGCGGTGCTGGGCGGGCTCGCCTGGGTGATGGACGCGCTGCGCGGCCTCGGCTGAGCGACCGCGCAGGGCGGGTCACGGGTGGTCGGCCTCGGTGGGCGTGAACAGCTCCAGGGCGATGTTGTCGGGGTCGCGGAACTCCAGGATGTAGCCGGTGCCGATGTCCTTGATCTGCTCGCGCGGCACGCCTAGCTCGTCGAGCATCGTGGCGGCGGCGCGCAGGTCGTCGTGGGAGTCCACGCTCAGGCTCAGGTGGTCCAGGCCCACCCGGTTCTCGTCGAAGGAGTCGTGCGCCACCGGGCGCAGGCCGAGCAGCGAGCTGCCGAGGCGGAAGACCACTCCCCCGGCCAGCCAGGCGAGCTGCTCGCGCGTCGTGTCGTCGGCGTGCTCGGGCACCTCGTGCGCGACCGGCAGGCCGAACACCTTCTCGTAGAACGCCCGGGATCGCTCGATGTCGGTGACCGTGAGGCGGACGTGGGCGTAGGACTGGACGGGGATCGGCATACCCCCAGCGTGGCACGCCGGCTCGCTCACCGATGGACCAGGACCTGGTCCAACGGCTTGCGGGTGATCGCCGGCACCGTGGCACCAGGCTGGGGATAGCCGACCGGGATGAGCAGGAAGCCACGCTCGTGCGGCGGCCGGTCCAGGATGGCGTTGAGGAAGCGCATCGGGCTCGGCGTGTGGGTCAGCGTCGACAGCCCGGCCAGGTGCAGGGTGGCCAGCAGGAAGCCGACCGCGATCCCGACCGACTCCTTCACGTAGTAGGGACGCGGCGTGTCCGGACCCTTGTGCACCTCGAAGACCGCGATCACGGCGGGAGCGGTCTCCAGGAAAGGCTGGGCCAGTCCGCGCCGATCGGCTCGAGTGCGTCGAGCCACTCCTGCGAGGCCCGCCGTCCGTAGAACTCCTGCTCCTCCGCCTCGGCCGCCACCCGCAACCGGCGGCGTACCTGCGGGTCGGTGACGATCACGAACCGCCACGGCTGCACGTTGGCGCCACTGGGCGCCGTGGCCGCGGCCCCCACCGCCTCCTCCAGCACTCCCCAGGGGATCGGGCGGTCACTGAACTCACGCACACTGCGGCGCCGGGACAGGTCGGCGGCGAAGTCGGCCGCGCGCCGCCACGCCTGATCTTCGGGCACATCGAGCAAGGGGGCCGGCTGGGTCACCGCATCGTGCGCAGCGGAATCCGCCGTCACTGGACAGGCGAGTCAGGCGGTGGGAGCTGATAGCCCAACTCGTCCTCGACCGAGGCCACGCCCTCGACCGCACCGGCCAGAGCGGCGTGCTCGGCGTCAGGCACCGTGCAGGTGATCATCCCCAGCTCGGCCAGCACGTGCTCGACCACGACCCCCTGCTCGGTGAGGGCGAGGCTCACCTGGGTGATGCGTGCCTGGTGGGGTGCCTCGACGGTGACCACGATGCGCCGCCGCCCGGACGTGGTCTGCGGCTCGGGGATCACGAGCCCACCTGCACCAGCCCGGCACCGACGTCGACCGAGGGCAGCTCCAGGCGCCGGCACTGCTTGTCCAGCGTGGCCCACAGCTCCAGCCCTCGGCGCCCGGTGACCCCGGCCCACACCGCTGCCACTCCGGCTGCGTGCGGGGTAGCCATGCTGGTGCCGCTGATCGTGTTGTGGCGCTCCGGCATCGGCCAGGAGGAGAAGACTTCCACCCCGGGTCCGGCGAGGTCCACCTGTCCACCGGGGCCCGGGAGGCTGCGGGCCGAGAACCTGGCGATGTCCAGGAAGGCATCCAGCGCCGCGACCGCCATGATCTCCGGGCTGTTGGCGGGGGCGCCCACGAAGCCGGGGTCGTCCGGACGATCAGCGTTGTTGCCGGCGGCGGCGATGATCAGGGTGCCCTGCTCCAGTGCCCGGCGCCCGGCGAACGTGTAGGGCGGGTGCGGCTCGGGCACGTCGGCCCCGAGCGACATGGACACGATCGCGCACTGGTTGGCCACGGCCCAGTTGATGCCGGCCAGGATCCCCGCGTCCGACCCCGAGCCCTGGTCGCCGAGGACCTTGCCGGCGTAGATCTCGGCCTCGCTCGCCACGCCGTAGCGCCTCCCGTCCTGCGAGACGCCGCCGCAGGCGGTGCCGATGCAGTGCGTGCCGTGGCCGTGGCCGTCCTGCGCGGACTGGCCCTCGACGAACGACTTGCTGGTGACCCTCCGGCCGGCGAAGTCGGGGTGCTCCAGGTCCAGCCCGGTGTCCAGCACGGCGACCCGCACCCCCGCCCCGGTGGGACTGTCGGCGGTGATCCCGAGCGCCTGCAGCCCCCAGGTCGCCTCGTCGGTGTCCTCGTATGCCGGAGCGTCGCCGTCACCCGGGGCCCCCTCCCCTGATCCGAGACGTCGTGCCAGGTCCTCGACGCCGTCGCGGTAGCCCTGGAGATACGCAGGGTCGGCCAGGACGTGATAGACGAGCTCCGGCACGACGGCGAGCACCGGCGTGCCGGAGTCCTGGACCGCGGCTCGCAGCGCGCCGCTCTGGGAGGGGTCGGCCGAGACCACCGCCATACCCAGCTGTGCGAACATCGTCGCATCGGCCCCGGCGACCTCGTCCATGTCGAGGGCCTGCTCTCCGTAGTCGCGGGAGGAGGCCACGGTCCGCAGCCCGGCCACGTCGGCGAAGACGGCAGCCGGGTCCGTGTTGTCGGCCAGCACCACGACATACCTGCCGGTCGTCTCCGGGTTGCCGCGCGGCATACCCCTGGCCCGGCGGTCCTGCGGTGCACCTTGGGAGTCCTGGGGGATCACGACGCTCTCCTGACATGTGTCGGCGCTGGGGTCGCTCCCAGGGTAGGCGCTGCGCCGCTCGGCGGTAGGGCGCCGATGTACGGCCTACCGCCGACCGAGCGTCGGGGTACGGCTACTCCGCGCGGACCGTGGTCACCAGCGAGCCGGTGACGGCTGCGATCTGACTGGGCACGTCCGCCTTGAGCCATCCCGAGATTCCGCCGGGCAGCGTCGAGACGATGACCTCGTCGAAGGAGTGATGGCGCAGGACGTCCTTGACCGCAGTCTGGGGGTCGGGATCGCCGACCTCGCCGTCGGCCTCGGCGCCCAGCTGCTTGAGCTTGTCGAGCATCTTGCTCAACCGCTGCTCGGCGATGTCGTGCGCCTTGTCCGTCTCGGAGGATTCGTCCGCGAACCCGCCTCGCCAGTCGGCGCTCTTGTGGTGCGTGGCCGTTGCCGGAACCACAACATGGAAGTGACTTTCACCCCCGTTGATGCGTTGCTGGACCTCGCGCTCGAGCTCTGCTCCACCCAAGGTCTGATTGGCTACGATCAGGTATTTACTCATGGCCCTCGCCTCCTTGCCGATACCACGATTGTCCCGCGGACAGCACATCGGGTCAAGACTCAACACGCCAGATGGTGCTCCGTGGGCCGGAGCCCTCTCTGTCAACCTAGAGCGTGTCTCCTTAATGAGTCTTGATGTGTAACTACTCAGGTGTTCGGCGTGGCGGGTTGATACTGGTGTGACTGGTGGGACAGTTGTTAGGTGTCCGATGATCCGCTGCCGCCGATTCCGGCTGAGCCGACGGTGGAGCAGCTGCGGGTGGCTG
>NZ_JBPCKQ010000019.1:0-7443 GCF_051004135.1 Ornithinimicrobium sp. | reverse complement strand
GGCCACGTTGGGGATGTCCCGGGTGATCTCCTCGGGGCCCAGCTTGGTGTCGCGGGCATCGATCTCGTGCTCCTCGATGTGGATCGAGGAGAGCACGTCGTCCTGCACCAGACGCTGGGACAGGATGATCGCGTCCTCGTAGTTGTGCCCCTCCCAGGGCATGAAGGCCACGAGCAGGTTGCGTCCCAGGGCCATCTCGCCGCCGTCGGTGGCGGGACCGTCGGCCAGCAGCTGGCCGACCCCGACGCGGTCCCCCTCGTCGACCCGGACCTGCTGGTTGTAGCAGTTGCCCTGGTTGGAGCGGGTGAACTTGTCCACGCGGTAGCTGACGTAGGTGCCGTCGTCGTTGGCCACGCCGACCAGATCAGCAGAGACCTCCTGGACCACACCGGCCTTGTCGGCCCGGACCACGTCTCCGGAGTCCAGCGCGGCGCGCCACTCCATACCGGTCCCGACCAGCGGGGCCTCGGAACGGACCAACGGCACCGCCTGACGCTGCATGTTGGCGCCCATCAGGGCCCGGTTGGCGTCGTCGTGCTCCAGGAACGGAATCATGGCGGTGGCCGCCGAGACCATCTGACGCGCCGAGACGTCCATGTAGTCCACGTCGGAGGCGGGCACGTCCACGGCCTCGCCCTCCTTGGCCCGGACCAGCACACGATCGTCGGCAAAGGCACCGTCGTCCTCGAGCGGCGCGTTGGCCTGCGCGATGACGAAGCGGTCCTCCTCGTCGGCTGACAGATAGTCGACCTCGTCGGTGACCTTGCTGTCGACGACGCGGCGGTAGGGGGTCTCGACGAACCCGAACGGGTTGATCCGCCCGTAGGAGGCCAGCGAGCCGATCAAGCCGATGTTGGGACCCTCGGGGGTCTCGATCGGGCACATCCGCCCGTAGTGCGAGGGGTGGACGTCGCGAACATCCATGCCGGCGCGGTCGCGGGACAGTCCGCCCGGGCCCAGCGCAGAGAGCCGACGCTTGTGGGTCAGGCCGGCCAGCGGGTTGTTCTGGTCCATGAACTGGGACAGCTGGCTGGTGCCGAAGAACTCCTTGATGGAGGCCACGACCGGTCGAATGTTGATCAGCGTCTGCGGAGTGATCGCCTCGACGTCCTGGGTGGTCATCCGCTCGCGGACGACCCGCTCCATCCGGGAAAGCCCGGTGCGGACCTGGTTCTGGATCAACTCGCCCACGCTGCGCAGCCGGCGGTTGCCGAAGTGGTCGATGTCGTCGACCTCGATCGGCCGCTCGACCCGCTCGCCGCCCTGGACGACCCCGAGGGTCTCCTCGCCAGCGTGCAGCGCGACGATGTAGCGGATGGTCGCGACGATGTCATCGACCCCCAGCACCGACTCGCTCAGCGGGGCCTCGGTGCCGAGCTTCTTGTTGATCTTGTAGCGACCGACCTTGGCCAGGTCGTAGCGCTTGGGGTTGAAGTAGAGGTTGTCCAGCAGCGTCTGGGCGGCCTCGCGGGTCGGCGGCTCGCCAGGGCGCAGCTTGCGGTAGATGTCCAGCAGCGCCTCGTCCTGGTCGGCCGTGTGGTCCTTCTCCAGGGTGAGCCGGATCGACTCGTAGTCGCCGAACTCCTCCAGGATCTGAGCCTCGGTCCAGCCAAGTGCCTTCAGCAGCACGGTCACGCTCTGCTTGCGCTTGCGGTCGACACGGACACCGACCATGTCGCGCTTGTCGATCTCGAACTCCAACCAGGCGCCACGGCTCGGGATCACCTTGGCGGTGTAGATGTCCTTGTCGGAGGTCTTGTCGAGCGAACGCTCGAAGTAGACACCGGGGCTGCGCACGAGCTGGGAGACGACGACCCGCTCGGTGCCGTTGACGATGAACGTGCCGCGGTCGGTCATCAGCGGGAAGTCGCCCATGAACACGGTCTGGCTCTTGATCTCGCCGGTGCCGTTGTTGATGAACTCCGCGGTGACGAACAGCGGAGCGGAGTAGGTCATGTCCCGCTCCTTGCACTCGTCGATCGAGTACTTCTGCTCCTCGAAGCGGTGGTCCCGGAACGACAGGGACATCGAGCCCGAGAAGTCCTCGATCGGGGAGATCTCCTCGAAGATCTCTTCCAGCCCTGATCGGTCCGGCACGTCGGATCGGCCGTCGGACTTGGCCGCGGCCACGCGGGCCTGCCAGTCCTCGTTGCCGAGCAGCCAGTCGAAACTCTCGGTCTGGAGCGCCAGGAGGTCGGGCACCTCCAGCGGCTCCCGGATCTTTGCAAAGCTCAGACGGCCCGAAGCCGTCCGAGCGGTGGAGACAGTCTTCTTCGCAGTGCGCGAGGCAGCCAAGGATGGTCCTTCCACGGGCCTTTACATACGGGTGGGTCGATGCGACCCCGATGGGACCCCCAGGCACGACGAGCCGGATCCGGCGACGGATCGGTGCGACATGTCATCCGCAAGCACAATGATTGTGCCCACAGGTGTCGTGGCTCGGTGGTGACGTGCGGCGGATTCAGGGCAGCGTAAAGCACTAAGGTACACGCCCCGCCCCGTCGGGCCAAATCCACGGTGATTCGGTCCGACTCAGCCCCTCGCCGTGTCACCACGATGGTCCACCCTGTCGTCGAGGGCGTCAAGTCCTCGCAGCGGGGACGACAACGGGCGGGTCGTCCGAAGAGGGACGACCCGCCCGGGCCAGGGGGCTCGCGAAGGCCACGAGCCGGGACCGGTCACCTGGCGGTGACCGGACCGCTCACTTGAGGGTGACGGTGGCCCCGGCGCCCTCGAGGGACTCCTTGGCCTTCTCTGCGCTCTCCTTGTCGACCTTCTCCAGGACCGGCTTGGGCGCACCGTCCACCAAGTCCTTGGCCTCCTTCAGGCCGAGCGAGGTCAGCGAGCGGACCTCCTTGATGACCTGGATCTTCTTGTCGCCGACGGACTCCAGGACGACGTCGAACTCGTCCTGCTCCTCCTCGGCGGGGGCAGCGTCGCCGCCACCGGCCGCCGGCGCGGCCCCGGCCGCGGCGACCGGCGCCGCGGCGGTGACATTGAAGGTCTCCTCGAACTGGCTCACGAACTCGGAGAGCTCGATCAGGGTCATCTCCTTGAACGTGTCAAGGAGCTCGTCGGTGCTCATCTTCGCCATGGTGGCGTTCCTTCCTGCTGGTGCCAAGAGTGGCTGTGGTGGATGGTGCCGATCGGTCCAGGACCGCTCAGCTGTCGGTGCTGCTGTCGCCACCCTCGGCGACGTCGGTGTCGGTCGCGTCGGCAGCAGCCGACTCGGCCGGGATGTGCTCGGCGGGGGATGTCTCCTGCGCTGCCGCAGCTCCCCCCTCCTGCTCGACCTTCACGCGCAGCGCGTCGACGACCCGGGCGGTCTGCGACAGCGGGGCGGCGAACAGGTAGACGGCCTGGGTCAGCGAGGCGTTCATCGCACCGGCCAGCTTGGCCAGTAGCGTCTCGCGGGACTCCAGGTCGGCGAGCTTAGTGATCTCGGCGGCGCTCAGCGGCTTGCCGTCGAGCAGTCCGGCCTTGATCACCAGGGCGGGGTTGGCCTTGGCGAAGTCCCGCAGTCCCTTGGCCGCCTCGACCGGGTCACCGGTGACGAACGCGATCGCAGAGGGGCCTTGCAGGTGCTCGTCGAAGCCGGTGATCCCGGCTTCGGCGGCAGCACGCTTGGTCAGCGTGTTCTTCACCACGGCATAAGTCGCGTGCTCACGCATCGAGGTCCGCAGCTGCGAGAGCTGGGCCACGGTGAGCCCGCGGTACTCGGTGAGCACGGCCGCACCCGAGTTGCGGAACTTGTCCGTCAGCTCGGCGATGGCTGCAGCCTTCTCAGGTGTCGCCATGGGGCCTCCTTAATTTCTGGTGCCGGACGGGCCCGCCCATGACGAAAGCCCCGGCGCAGGCGCACGGGGCTTGAGGCAACAGAGGCTGCCAGCACTCGCATCCTGCGCGGGTCACCCGTCGAGGCGGGACCTTCGGTCGGCTTCCGTGCGGACACGGCATACCGACGACCGGCGGTCATTGGTGTGGTCCAACGTTAACCGGTGTCCACCTCCTCCCCCAAATCGTCCCCACCTCCCCGCGTGCCGCACTTCCCCGATTCACGAGCGTCGAGGTGCAGAAGTTGCGCACGAGCCGCAGATGACCGCGCGGCACGACGCCGCGCCGCAGCAGACGCCGCGCGTTCCTGCACCTCGACTGCCTGTGCCACCAGTGGCCTCGCGCAACGTGCCCGCGACTCTGGCTGGCACCGCGCTCACGTGGTGCGCACCGCGGCCCGTGCGAACGCAGCCCGGATCTTGGCGTGCACCCCTCCCGGATCGGCCAGGTCCTGCCAGGTCAGCCGCACAACCTCGTAGCCGAGCTCGCGCAGCCGATCCTCAGACAGGCCATCGGGCCGCTGACCACGCACACGTCGTCATGTGTTGTCAGAAACGTCGGGGGCACTGCCGGGTGCCAGCTCCACCCGCCGGCGCTGCGCCCCGCCCTGCCGTCGGTGCGGATCACGTGCACGCGCTCGTCGCCACCGTAGGTGGAGAGTTCCTGCACGGCCAGGGCGCTGTGGTGGCTCAGCGCGACCGGCTGATCCTGCCGGCTGGGCATGGCCGCGGGCCCGAATCTCGTGTCGCCGCCACGGCTCCGCGTCCTTCCACAGTCGGGCATCGACCAGGGTTCCCCGACGTAGACGGCCGTGTCGTCATGCGGTGCTCGACCGGTCGTCGAGCAACCCGTCGACCAGTGGGGTCAGGTGGTGGCTTCGAGCGACCGGCCGAACCCCGTCGGGTCAGGCGGTGCTGTCGAGCAGGTTGGCCGTGCGGGAGGTGTCCAGCGGGATGCCCGGGCCCATCGTCGTGGCCATGGTGGCCTTCGTGATGTAGCGGCCCTTGGCGGCCGAGGGCTTGAGCCGCAGGATCTCATCCATCGCCGCGCTGTAGTTCTCCACCAGCGACTTCTCGTCGAACGAGGTCTTGCCGATGATGAAGTGCAGGTTGGAGTGCTTGTCGACGCGGAACTCGATCTTACCGCCCTTGATGTCGGACACGGCCTTGGCGGTGTCCATCGTGACCGTGCCGGTCTTGGGGTTGGGCATCAGGCCGCGCGGCCCGAGCACCTTGCCCAGCCGGCCGACCTTGCCCATCAGGTCCGGGGTGGCGACGACGGCGTCGAAGTCGAGCCAGCCGCCGGCGACCTGCTGGATGAGCTCGTCGGAGCCGACGTGGTCCGCGCCGGCAGCGAGGGCGGCCTCGGCGCGGTCACCGTTGGCGAACACCAGGACGCGGGCGGTCTTGCCGGTCCCGTGCGGCAGGTTGACGGTGCCGCGGACCAGCTGGTCGGCCTTGCGCGGGTCGACGCCGAGGCGTAGCGCGACCTCGACGGTGGCGTTGTACTTGGTGTGAGAGGTCTCCTTGGCCAGCCGGATCGCGTCGACCGCACCGTAGGGGGTGTCGGGGTCGATCTTGTCGGCGGCGGCGCGGTAGGCCTTGCTGCGCTTCATGAGTGCTCCTTGTGGTGAGGGGTGGAGTTGTGGTGAGCGGACCAGCGCTGGTCCTACCACGGGGTATGCCGGGTGCTCGCCCTGGCGGGCGGGTCCGGACGTCTCAGACTTCGGTGGTGATGCCCATCGAGCGGGCGGTGCCGGCGATGATCTTGGAGGCCTGGTCGATGTCGTGGGCGTTGAGGTCGACCATCTTCTGCTCGGCGATCTCGCGCACCTGGTCGCGGGACAGCTTGGCGAACTTGGTCTTGTGCGGCTCACCGGAGCCCTTGGGCACTCCAGCAGCCTTCTTGATCAGCTCTGCGGCCGGCGGGGTCTTGGTGACGAAAGTGAAGGAGCGGTCCTCGAAAACCGTGATCTCCACCGGGATCACGTTGCCGCGCTGACTCTCTGTCGCGGCGTTGTAGGCCTTGACGAACTCCATGGTGTTGACGCCGTGCTGGCCGAGCGCCGGGCCGACCGGCGGCGCGGGGGTGGCCTGTCCGGCCTGGATCTGCAGCTTGATGAGGCCGGAGACCTTCTTGCTCTTGGGGGGCATGCTCAGGTCCTTCTCTGTTGGGTTGGGCCGACGCCGTGGGCGATGACCCTGTTGCAGTTGGGGTTGTGCAGTTGGGGTTCGGGGGGTGACGGGGGGCGGAGCCCTCCGTCTGATTAGATCTTGGCGACCTGACCGAAGGACAGCTCGACCGGGGTCTCCCGCCCGAAGATCGAGACCAGCACCTTGAGCTTGTGCGACTCCGGGATGATCTCGGAGATCGTGGCGGGCAGGGTCTCGAACGGGCCCTCCATGACCGTGACGGACTCGCCGATCTCGAAGTCGACCTCGGGCTGTGCCTGCGGCTCCAGCCCACCGGCTCCGCCCGTGCCTCGGGAGCTCTTGGCGGCCGCGGGCTGCTCGAAGACGGGGGCCAACATCGTGAAGACCTCGTCGAGCGTCAGCGGGACGGGCTGGTGGGCATTGCCGACGAACCCGGTGACTCCCGGGGTGTGCCGGACCGCTCCCCAGGACTCGTCGGTGAGCTCCATGCGGACCAGGACGTATCCGGGCATCCGGACCCGGCGGACCTGCTTGCGCACCCCGCCCTTGATCTCGGTGACCTCCTCCATCGGCACCTCGACGGCGAAGATGTAGTCCTCCATGTTGAGCGAGGTGATCCGGGTCTCCAGGTTGTGCTTGACCCGGTTCTCATAGCCCGCGTAGGAGTGGATGACGAACCAGTCGCCGAACTGCATCCGCAGGTCTGCCCGGAACTCCTCGGCGGGGTCGACCGGCTCCTCGGCGGTCTCCACTTCGTCAGCAGCAACGTCGTCGGTCTCCACCTCGTCGTCAACTGCACCATCGTCAACGGCAACATCGTCGGTCTCGACGGCGGCGACGCTCTCTTCGGTCTGCGCGAGGTCGTGCTCCTGCACGGTGCCCTCGGCCTCCGGGAGCTGTTCCACCTGGGTGTCACTGACCTCGTCGCTGGTCTGCGACATGCTGTCCTGGGACATGACCTACTTCCTCGTTCCTGGCTGACAACGGGCCGCCTCGGCGACCTGGATCACCGGGCATGCCGGTGTGGTGTCGATCCGCTGACCGACGACGGGCTACCCGCCGAAGACGAAGCCGACCACGCGGGTGAAGATCTGGTCCATTCCGAAGATGTAGGCCATGATCACGCTGACGAAGACCATCACCACGATGGTGTAGGTGATCAGCTCACGCTGCGTGGGACGGACGACCTTGCGCAGCTCGGCCATGACCTGGGCCACGAACGAGCCGGGGCGGGCAGGCAGGCCAGAGCCGGCACGGGAGCGGTCGACACCCTGGGTGTCGTTCGCGCTGCTGGCCACTTCGGCGCCTTCCTGTCGGTATGCGGTGTCTTGGTGTGCAAAGCGCAGGGCACGAGGGACGCGAACCCCCAACCGCTGGTGTTGGAGACCAGTGCTCTACCAATTGAGCTAGTGCCCTTCGGCGCCCGGTGGGCAGACGCCATCATAGGTGCTGTCAA
>NZ_JBPCKQ010000018.1:0-16946 GCF_051004135.1 Ornithinimicrobium sp. | reverse complement strand
CGTCAAGGGCGAGTGGCCCCACCTGGAACAGATCACCGACGGCGCCGAGCTCGAGGCCGAGCTGGACCTCGTCCAGGACCACTACAACACCTTGCGGCTCTCGGCCGCGATCGGCTACGTCACCCCCCCCCGACGAGCACGAGGGACGCGGCGAGGCGATCCGTCAGGGCCGCCGTGACGGGCTCACCCGAGCACGCCACGAACGGATCGAGTACCGTCGAACACACAAGGAAACCCAACCATGATCACGCACCACGAATGGCTGGGTATTTCCAACCGCAAATACCTCATTAAGTCAGACACACCTCACGTTCAACGCCGAAGCCTGGCTGGCCGAGCACCTCAACACCTACCTGGCCGACCCCGACGAATACCGGGCGATCACCCAACACCTGCTGCACCAAAGCGGAACCGTCGACTACGCCACCAACGCGATCACCATCACCCTGGACCGCCCCGACAGCCCACGCGTGGCCCGCGCCCTGCACCTGCTCACCGACGAGCTCAACGCCACACCAGCGCACCTGCCCGGCGACCGGCGGCCCCTGACCTACCAAGTCACCGCAGCATGCGGTCTTAACAACCATCCGGTGACTACTTGAGGAGATCTGGGGCTTGGCCTACCGCAAAGCCCTCACGATGGAGCATAGTGAGGTTCTACTCGTCACGAAAGGAGTTGTGCCGACCATGACCATCCACGGTTCGCTGTTCAAGGACCACCAGGAGACCCAGTCCACCGATCCGTTCGTCCTGCAGAACAAGAAGATGCTCAAGATCTCGATGGCCTACGGTCCGGTGCTTGCGCTCACCGGCTCGATGGTGGCCTATCAGGGGGACATCCGCTTCGCCAACAAGGGCTCCGGCGGCCTCAACAAGCTGATCAAGTCCAAGATGACCGGCGAGGGCGTCAAGATGATGAACTGTGAGGGCAACGGCGAGCTGTTCGTCGCCGACCAGGCCGCCGAGATCCAGGTCATGTATCTGGAGAACGACGAGATCTCGGTCAACGGCCAGAGCGTGCTGGCCTTCTCATCCTCCATCGACTGGGACATCCACCGGGTGCAGGCGCGCGGCGGGATGATGACCGGGGGGCTCTACAACGTGTCGCTGCGCGGCACCGGCTATGTCGCGGTGACCACCAAGGGTGAGCCGGTCGTCTTCGATGTCGCCTCCGCACCCACCTTCGCTGACGCGCAGGCGGTCGTGCTGTGGACCTCCGGTGTCAACATGGACATCAAGGTCGACACCGGTGGCCTCGGCTCGATGATCCGCGGCGGCACGGGGGAGCTGCTGCAGATGAAGTTCACCGGTCGCGGCTCGGTGATGGTCCAGCCGTCGGAGAACGTGCCCACCGGTGGGGCCCAGTCCGGCGGTGGTCGCTCCGGGGGGATCGGGGAGCTCTTCAACTAGACATCACCTCCGCTTGGGCAAAGGCCAAAGTAGAGCGTCATTGTGTGATCGATGAGTCTCGGCCACGCTAGGCGTATGCCGTTCGCCGCCCGCAGTCTGTTCGCGCCCACGCCGGGCTACCTCAACGCCGCCACCCTGGGTCTGCCCCCGGTGCCCGTGGTCAGCGCCATGCAGGAGGCGCTGCTGCAGTGGCAGTCGGGACAGGCGTGTCCGGTGGCCTACGGCGAGGCGGTCGACCGGGCGCGGGCGGGGTATGCCGCCCTGGTCGGCGTGCCGACCGAGCAGGTGGCGGTCGGCTCGCAGACCTCCGTCTTCGCCGGGATGGTCGCTGCGTCCCTGCCGCCCGGCGCACAGGTCGTGGTGATCGCCGAGGACTTCACCTCGATCGTCTATCCCTTCCTCGTGCAGCGCGATCGCGGCATCACCGTCCGCCAGGTGCCGCGGACCGAGCTCGCCGAGGCGGTCACCGCAGACACCGACCTCGTGGTGTTCAGCCTGGCGCAGAGCGCCACCGGGCACCTGGCCGACCTGCCCGCGGTGCTGGCGGCGGCGCAGCGGCACGGCGCGCTCACCTTCTGCGATGTCACCCAGGCCGCCGGGTGGCACCCCCTCGAGGCAGCGCGCTTCGACCTGACCGTGTGCTCGGCATACAAGTGGCTGTGCCAGCTGCGCGGCACCGCATACCTCACGGTCCGTCCCGAGGTGGCCGACCGGCTGGTCCCGGTCAACGCCGGCTGGTATGCGGGCGAGTCGGTCTGGGAGTCGGTCTACGGGCCGGGGATGGTCCTGGCCCAGGACGCGCGCCGCTTCGACGTGTCCCCGGCCTGGCTGTCCTGGGTGGGTGCGGCGGCCGCGACCGAGGCCCTCGCGGACGTGCCGGTCAGCGAGATCCGCGACCACGACGTCGCCCTCGCCGACGGCCTGCGGGAGCGCATCGGTCAGCCTGCCCAGGGGCGTCCGGTGCTGACCGTGCCCGACCCGGACGGCTCGGTGGCCCGGGCGCTGAGCCAGGCCGGTGCCACGGTCGCCTCCCGCGCCGGCTCGGTCCGGCTGGCTTGCCACCTGTGGAACGACGAGGCCGACGTCGAGCTCGCCGCCGAGGCCATCGGGCGGGCACGCAAGCCCTGACACCGTGCGGTCGCTACGGCGTCACCGACCTGTCCGCGCAGTGTTCACCAGCACGTCACCCTCGGCTGCTGCACTGTGGCTGTGCTGCACGAGCTGGGGCAACTGCCGGCCGATCCGGTCTCCGCGCAATTCGAGGCCGCCCGGGCCCACGCCCACCACGGGCCGTCCTCCCGACGGCCCCGGCACGGGGCGGCGCCGTGCCTGTCGGGGGGCGGCTTCCGCGCTGCCCTGTTCCATCTCGGCGCGGTGCAGCGGCTGGACGAGCTGGGGATCCTGGGTCGGTTGCGCACCGTCTCCGCGGTCTCCGGCGGCGCGCTGGTCGCCAACCTGCTGGCCCACCCCGCGCTGGAGTGGCCCGGTCCGGACGGGCCTGACCATCGCGTCGGGGGACTCACCGAGCACGTCGTGGAGCCGCTGCGCCGGCTGACGGCCCGCAACGTGCGCACGCCGGCCATGCTGGCCCGGCTTCGACCCGGCGGCTGGGGCCGCTCGGATACCCCGGTGCGCGCAGCGTCTGGCCGCGGGGCCGGGTGGGCGACCACCGGCTGGGCTATGCCGCCGCCCCGCCCGGCCTGCGCGTCGTCGACGCGGTCGTCGCCTCCTGCGCCCACCCACCGTGGTTCCCCGCGGACGGCGGGGTCTACGACAACCTGGGGCTCGAGCCGGTCTGGACCGACCACGAGACCGTGCTGGTCAGCGACGGCGGGGCGGTCTTCCGGGGGCAGCCGGCCGGCTCGGTGCTCGGGCGGCTGTGGCGGCTGCTGTCGATCGCCGCCGGGGGTGGGCACACGACGCGGCTGTGGTGGCTGCGCTCCGCCTTCTCCGCCGGGTTGCTGCACGGGGCGACCTGGTCGCTGGAGGCACCGACCTCGGTCTCCGGGGTGCCCGGGCACGGCCTGCCGGCCGGGGTCGGCGGCGCCTACCCCGACGACGTGGTCGGCGCCATCAGCCGGGTCCGCACCGACCTGGACGCCTTCACCACCGAGGAGCAGCACGTCCTGGAGCGACACGGCTACGTCGTGGCCGACGCCTCGCTGCGCGCGCACAGCCCGGAGGTCATCGTCGCCGAGCACCCGTTCGAGCCGCCCTACCCCCACCTCGTCGCCCGGGACGAGGCCCACCGGGTGCTCGCCGGGTCGGACCGGGTGACCGCCCTCGGTCGGCACTGACCACAACGGCGTCCTGAGGTGGCCTGGGCAGACCGTGCGCCGCACGCCGGAGGGGACGACCTTCGTGGTGTCTCTGCCTGTTGGCTGACCTACCCTGGGCCGGTGACCGACGTCACCACCCTCCCACCGCGCACCCCTGTCGACCAGGGGGGCTATGCCGCGGTGCTCGACCTGCTGCGTGGGGGCGAGGTGGCGGTGCTGACCGGGGCCGGGATGTCGACCGCCTCCGGTATCCCGGACTACCGGGGCTCGGATGGCCGGCGCCGCGTGCAGCCGATGCAGTATGCCGAGTTCCTTGCCGACGCGGCCGGCCGGCGCCGCTACTGGTCCCGCGCCTACGCCGGCTGGGAGCGGTTTGCCGCGGCCCGGCCCAACGTCGCCCACGAGGCCGTCGCGGACTGGCAGCTGTCCGGGCTGCTGACCGGGCTGATCACCCAGAATGTCGACGGGCTGCACCAGGCGGCGGGAGCCGCCCCCGTGATCGAGCTGCACGGCAGTCTGGACCGGGTGGTGTGCCTGGACTGCTCCGCGTGCTTCCCGCGGGAACAGGTGCACGCGTGGCTCGCGCACGCGAACCCGACGTGGTCCGTGCACAGCGAGGAGGTCCGCCCGGACGGCGACGTGCTCCTTCCGGCCGAGCAGGTCGAGCGGTTCGTCCTGGTCAGCTGTCCGGTCTGCCGCTCGGACCGGCTCAAGCCCGACGTCGTCTTCTTCGGCGGCGCCGTGAGTCGCGAGCTGGTCGATCAGGCCTACGCCGTCGTGGAGAGGGCACGCGCACTGCTCGTGCTGGGCTCGTCCCTGCAGGTGATGAGCGGCTACCGCTTCGTGCGCCGCGCGGCCGCGCTCGGCATACCGGTGGCGGTGGTGACCCGGGGCGGCACGCGCGGGGACGAGCAGACCGACGTGCACCTCGACGCCCTGCTCGGCGACGTGCTACCCAGCCTGGCCGACGACCTCACACGCGGCGCAGCACCGCCGTGACCTTGCCGAGGACGACCGCATCCCGACCGTCGATCGGGTCATAGGCGTCGTTGTGGGGCAGCAGCCAGATCGAGTCGGCCGTGCGCTTGAAGGTCTTGACGGTGGCCTCCGTGTCGAGCATCGCCGCCACGATGTCGCCGTTGTCGGCATCCGGCTGGCGGCGGACGACGACCCAGTCGCCGTCGCAGATCGCGGCGTCGACCATCGAGTCGCCCACGACGCGCAGCAGGAACAGGTCGCCGTCACCGACGATCTGCTTGGGGAGCGGGAAGATGTCCTCGACGGCCTGCTCGGCCAAGATCGGGCCGCCGGCGGCGATCCGGCCGACCACCGGCACGTAGGACGCGGCGGGCCGGGCGTCGCCGACGCCGGTCTCGTCGTCCGACGCGTCGGTGGTCTGCGCCGAGCGACGGTAGCCGGAGGAGGCGCCCCCGTCCTCTCCCGGGAGAACCACCTCGATGGCGCGCGGCCGGTGCGTGTCGCGTCGCAGGTGACCTTTGCGCTCCAGCGCCTTGAGCTGATAGGCCACGGAGGACGGTGAGGCGAGCTGCACCGCCTCACCGATCTCCCGGAGGCTGGGTGGGTAGCCTCGTCGGTCGACCGACTCGCGGATCACCTCGAGCACGCGGCGCTGGCGCGCGCTGAGCTCGGTCGTCCCGCGCTCGGGCAGCTCGTGGATATCGGCCATCGGATCCAGCCCCTTTCGGTAAAACGCCAGGTCAGCAGGTCTGTCGGTGGTCGCTGCTCAAATACTTGACGTGAACACATCGTATGAGGCGAGCGCGCCCGACACAAACATCTGTTCGACCGGCGTGTCGACATCCTCGCACATCCGTGCTACAAAGTGGACAGACGTGCGATCGAACGCACGTATGACCGAAGGAGGCATCATGACGGCAGCAGCCCTCTCGCACTCCGGCGCTCTGCCCTGGGGTGCGCCCCCCGCTCGAGGCGGGCGGCACCTGCACGCCGTGCCGAGCAAGGCCACCCAGTCGCACACGCGCCTTCGGCGCACCGGCGACCCGGTGCGGCTGACCCGCCGAGGTCGACTTGCGGTGACGTTGAGCATGCTGGCCGCGCTGGCCGTGACACCCCCCACGGTCCTGGCGATGGTCGCACCGGCCGAGGCGGGCACCGAGGTGATGGTGCGCAGCGGTCAGACGCTCTCGGAGCTGGCGGCCACTCATCTGCCGCAGGCACGCCGGGACCTGGCGATCGTGCAGATCCAGCGGGCCAACGCACTCAGCAGCAACGAGATCCAGGTCGGTCAGGTCCTGCAGATCCCGAGTCCGTGACCCGCTGATCCCGGCCAGGAGCTGATCCGGGTCAGCCGGGGTCGGGGCTCTGCACCGCCTGATGCACCACAGGCAGCTGGGTCGAGGGGATGAAGTAGCCGCTGAGGTGAGGGTCAAACATCAAGCCGTCGATGCCACCGGCGACGTAGTCGTCCGCCGACTCGACGACCTCGTCCGGGCGCAGGGCGATCGCGCTCAGGTGGTCCTGCGGCTCGATCATGCCCTGCTGCACCGCGAAGTGACGGGCCCGCTCGCTGTCCGTGAAGGTCAGCAGCATCAGCTGCTCGTCGATCTCGGCTGCCGCAGGAGACTCCTCGCCCGGATCGCCGACGGCGATGAACCACCAGTAGTTCAGCCCCATCGTCACCCGCCACAGCGCAGCCATCCCCACCTGGTCCCCGGGCCCGGAGATCTCGGCGACCAGGCGGTCGGTCTCGGACTCGGGCGGGGCCGGCAGGTCCGAGATGTTGACCGAAGGGGGGCCGTGCCGGACCGTGGGCAGATCGTCCGATGGCTCAGTCATGACCCCATCGGATCACACGAGCACCCCGGATATCGAGTCTGCGAGCAAACCGTGAGCATCGGGCCTGGTGTGCCTGTTAGCTGTCGTGGCCCTGCAGCTCGGGGTCATCGTCGTGTTCCGACCATGAGTGCGGCACGGTGGCCGTGATTCGGCTCCCGTCGGGTCGGCGCTCGCCGAGGTTCAGCGGCACCTCGAGCAGCCCCTCCCGGGAGGGTCCCTGTCCGCGCAGGGTGATGCTCACCGCCTCGGAGCCCACGTCCACCGGCTCGCCGCGGACCGTGACGCCCACGGCCGGCCCGCTCAGGACCTGAAGTCGCAGCTCATCCTGACTCACACTGACGGACAGCTGAGCGCCGTGCCACCGCAGACGCCAGGAGATCTGCTCCCACTCCTTCGGCACGCGAGGGTCGAACGTGAGCTGGTCCTCGTAGTCGCGCATCCCGCCGAACCCGCCGACCAGGGCCGACCAGACGCCCCCGGCGGAGGCGACATGCACCCCGTCGGTGGTGTTGCCGTGCTGATCGTCGAGGTCGACGAAGAGGGCGGCGTAGAAGTAGCGCAACGCCAGCTCGGCATACCCCACATCCGCGGCGACGATGGACTGCACGACCGCGGAGAGGGTCGAGTCACCGGTGGTGATGGGGTCGTAGTACTCGAAGTTGGCCAGCTTGTCCTGGTCGGAGAACTGGTCTCCCGCCAAGAACATGGCCAAGACCACGTCGGCCTGCTTGAGCACCTGGAAGCGATAGATCACCAACGGGTGGTAGTGCAGCAACAGGGGCTTCTTGCCGTTGGGTGTGTGCTTGAGGTCCCACAGCTGACGCTCGAGGAAGTGCAGATCCTGCGGATGGACGCCCAGCTCCGCGTCGAACGGGATGAACATGCCCTGGGCGGCTGTGCGCCACCGATCCACCTCGCCGTCGCGCAGCCCCAGCCTGGCAACGGCCCGAGCGTAGTCGCGCGGGTCGTGCTGCTGCAGCTCGACCACGGCGTCGGCGGCGGCCTGGAGGTTGAACTGGGCCATGACGTTGGTGAACAGGTTGTCGTTGACCACCGTCGTGTACTCGTCAGGCCCGGTGACGCCGTGGATGTGGAAGGCGTTGTCGCCGTTGGAGCGCCAGAAGCCCAGGTCGGCCCAGAGCCGAGCGGTCTCGACCAGGATGTCGATGCCGTCGCCGAGCAAGAAGGTCCGGTCACCGGTGGCCCGGACGTAGCGGATCAGGGCCAACGCGACGTCGGCGTTGATGTGGTACTGCGCCGTCCCGGCCGCGAAGTAGGCCGAGGCCTCCTCGCCGTTGATCGTGCGCCACGGGAACAACGCCCCGTGCTGGGCCAGGTCGGCACTGCGCCGGCGCGCGTCGTCCAGCATCCTGTGCCGGAAGCGCAACGCGTTCCGTGCCGCCTGGGGGTTGGTGTAGACCAGGAACGGCATGACGTAGCACTCGGTGTCCCAGAAGTAGTGACCACCGTAGCCAGAGCCGGTCATGCCCTTGGCCGGTATGCCGTGGCTCCCGGAGCGCAGCGAGGCCTGGGCCAGCTGCCACAGGTTCCAGCGCACCGCCTGCTGGACCTCCGGCTGTCCCGAGACCTGCACGTCGGAGCAGTCCCAGAACTCCGTGAGCGCGTCCCTGTGCTCGGCGTGCAGGGCAGGCACCCCGGCGGTGACCGAGCGGTCCAGCGTGCGCCAGCACCGATCGCTGAGCTCGGTCACCGGCACTCCGCGGGAGGTGTGCACGGCGACCAGCTTCTCGATCCGGATCGGGGTGCCCTGCTTGGCCTCGACGTGCACGACGTGCTTGGCGACGTCGATGTCCGCCGACAGCTCCTCGGTCGTGTCGTTGTCCGTGGAGATCAGGTGCTGGACACCGACCGCGATCGTCATCCGTGAGTCGTGGCAGCGGTAGCCCAGCAGCAGCCGACCGTCCTTGACGGCACTGGCCCTCGGCTCCAGGACGCGGCGGTCGAAGCCATCGGCCTTGCGCGGGTCGAAACCCTCGCCCATGGCCGCTGCCCGGACGTGGTACTCGTCCTGACCGTCCTGACGGTTCAGGATCTGTGAGGACACGGTGATCGCGGCGTTGCCCTCGAGCATCTCGATGTCCATAGTCAGCACGGCCAGGTGACGGGAGGCGAAGCTGGTCATCCGGGTGGTGCTGATCCGCACCCGCTTGCCGGCGCTGGTGCGCCAGACCAGGTGTCGGCGCAACAGCCCCTCGCGGAAGTCGATCGAACGCTCATAACCCTCGAGGTCCGCGATGTCGAGCAGCAGCGGCTCGTCGTCGACGTAGAGCTTCAAGACCTTGGGGTCCGGGACGTCGACGATCGTCTGCCCGACCCGCGCCAGCCCGAAGGCCTCCTCGGCGTGCCGGATCGGCCACGTCTCGTGGAAGCCGTTGACGTAGGTGCCGTGGGTGTGGCTGTCCCGGCCCTCCTCGGGGTTGCCGCGCATGCCGAGATAGCCGTTGGCCACGGCGAACAGGGCCTCGGTGACCCCGAGGTCGCGCTTGTCGTGCACGAGCTCGACCAGTCGCCACTCGTCCACCGGGAACCGGCTGCGGTCCAGCGGGTCGAGCGCGGGCCCCGGCACGTGATGAGAGTTGTGGCGGTGCGACATCAGATCACCCTGGTCTTCACAGAAATGCTCAGATGAGCTCGGCCAGATCGGACACGACGATGTCCGCCCCGTGGGCGCTCAGCTCGGCTGCCCCCGCGCCGCGGTCGACCCCGACCACGAGGCCGAAGTCCCCAGCTGCCCCGGCCTGCACCCCCGAGAGGGCATCCTCGAGCACCACGCAACGGGTGGTCGCGATGCCCAGCTGCTGCGCGGCATACGTGTAGGTGTCGTGCTGCGGTTTGCCCGGGAGCCCGTGCTCGGCGGCGACGGCACCGTCGATGACGACCTCGAAGCGGTCGACGATGCCGGCGGTGCGCAGCACGTCGGGTGCGTTCTTGGAGGAGGAGACGACGGCGATGCCGACCCCGATCAGCTCGAGGTGGTTGAGCAGCTGGACGCTGCCGGGGTAGGGGTCGATGCCGCCCTGGTGCAGGACCGTGGTGAACAGCGCGTTCTTGCGGTTGCCCAGCCCGCACACGGATCGCTGGCCCGGGTCGTCGGAGGGGTCGCCGTGCGGCAGCTCGATGCCGCGGGACTCCAGGAACGTCTGCACACCTTCGTAGCGAGGCAGGCCATCGACGTGGTCGAAGTAGTCCTGGTCGGTGTAGGGGCGCTGGTCGGGCAGCTGGGCAAGAAAGTCGTTGAACATCTGGTCCCACGCGCGCATGTGCACCACGGCGGTCGGGGTGAGCACACCGTCGAGGTCGAACAGGGCTGCGTCGTAGTCGTCCCACTTCACGAGCCACCACCCTAGGGCACACCCCCAGCCACTTGTGCCCACCTGTGGCGGCATACATGACGCTGGAGGTCGGCTTTCCGGCTGGGGGTGCAGGGGTGTCGGTGGCAGCGCCTACGGTGGCGGGCATGAGTGAAGTGACCGGCACTGCCGAGGGTATGCCGCAGCGCGCCCTGGCCGCCCTGCGCGCCCTGGTGGGGGAGCGCCGGACCGAGGTCACCTTCCGGGACGGGCAGCTCGAGGCGATCCAGGCCCTGGTGCAGGACCGCGCCCGGGTGCTGGTGGTGCAGCGCACGGGGTGGGGCAAGTCGGCGGTGTACTTCGTGGCCACGACCCTGCGGCGGGAGCAGGGGGCCGGGCCGACGGTCATCGTCTCGCCGCTGCTGGCCCTGATGCGCGACCAGATCGCGGCGGCCCAGCGGGCCGGGGTGCGGGCCGTGACGATGAACTCCGCCAACGCCACCGACTGGGACGACGTCCGCTCGGCCCTGGCGGCCGACGAGGTCGACGTGCTGCTGGTCAGCCCGGAGCGGCTCAACAACCCCCGCTTCCGCGACGAGCAGCTGCCCGACCTTGCGGCGCGCTGCGGCCTGCTGGTCGTCGACGAGGCGCACTGCATCAGCGACTGGGGGCATGACTTCCGGCCCGACTACCGGCGGATCGCGACCCTGCTGGCCGAGCTGCCGCAGGACACTCCGGTGCTGGCTACCACGGCCACCGCCAACGAGCGGGTGGTCACCGACGTCGCCGAGCAGCTCGGTGTGGGCGGCACCCGGGTGGAGACGATCCGCGGCCCCCTGGCCCGGGCCTCGCTGCGACTGGGGGTGTTGCGCCGGCTGACGCCGGAGCAGCGGATCGGCTGGCTGGTCGCTCACCTGGAGGACCTGCCCGGCAGCGGCATCGTCTACTGCCTGACCGTCTCGGCCGCGCAGGACGTCGCCGAGGCGCTGCGCTCGCAGGGTGGGCGCGTCGCGGCATACACCGGTCGCACCGACCCCGAGGAGCGGGCCCGGCTGGAGGAGGCGCTGCGGCACAACGAGGTCAAGGCGCTGGTCGCCACGAGCGCCCTGGGGATGGGCTTCGACAAGCCGGATCTAGGCTTCGTCGTGCATCTGGGCGCGCCCGCCTCACCGGTCGCCTACTACCAGCAGGTCGGCCGGGCCGGCCGGGCCACCGACACGGCTGACGTGCTGCTGCTGCCGGGCTCGGAGGACCGCGACATCTGGTCCTACTTCGCCACCGCATCGATGCCCCGGCAGGATCACGCCGACGCCGTGCTGACCGCCCTCGCCGACGCCGGGCGGCCGCTGTCGACGCCCGCCTTGGAGACCATGGTCGACGTCCGGCGCACCCGGCTGGAGCTGCTGCTCAAGGTGCTCGACGTCGACGGTGCCGTCGACAAGGTCTCCGGTGGGTGGGTCTCGACGGGGCGGCCGTGGACCTATGACCGGGAGCGCTATGAGCGGGTGGCGCAGGCGCGGACCCGTGAGGCCGAGCTGATGCTGGACTACGAGGCGGCGACGACCTGCCGGATGGCCTTCCTGCAGGAGTGTCTCGACGACGCCAGCGCCGCCCCGTGTGGGCGGTGTGACGTGTGCGCCGGGGACTTCTACCCCACCGACATCCCCGAGCAGGCTCTGGCGGTGGCCCGGGGTCGCCTCGGCGAGGTCGGCGTGCGGATCGATCCGCGGGCCCAGTGGCCGACCGGTATGCCGAGGCTCGGTGTCGAGGTCAAGGGCAAGATCGGCGCCGAGGACCTGGCCGAGCCCGGTCGTGCGCTGGCCAGGTTGAGCGACCTGGGGTGGGGGCAGCGGCTGCGGGCCGTGCTGCGCGGGACGGAGGAGGAGCCGGATGCGCCGGTGCCGCCGGAGGTCGTGCGCGCCTGCGTGCAGGTGCTGGCCCAGTGGGACTGGGCGCAGCGGCCGGTGGGCGTCATGGCGATGCCGTCGCGCCGTCATCCGGTGCTCGTCGCCTCGCTTGCCGAGCAGATCGGCAGCATCGGCCGCCTGCCGTTGCTGGGCACCCTGGACTATGCGCACGGCGGTCCGACGGGGGAGTCGGGCGGCAACAGCGCCTTTCGGCTGGCCGGCGTCTGGGACCGCGTGGTCGTGCCGACCGAGCTCGCGGCCACGCTGAGCGCGGTGCCGGGTCCCGTGCTGCTCGTCGATGACCGGGTCGACTCGCGCTGGACGATGACCGTGGCGGCGCGCGCCCTGCGGCGGGCCGGTGCACCGGGCGTGCTGCCCTTCGCCCTGGCGCTCGAGGGCTGAGCCCGAGCCCGGCAACGAAGCACTGCGTCCCGACCCTTCCGATCAGCCGAGCAAGGCAGTGTGCCGTAGCAACCTCGGGGTTGCTTCTCGCCCCTGGTAGTGCAATCTGGGGGTTGCACCAAGTTCTCTCAACGTGACGGAAGTGATGCCTCATGCAGAGCGAGACCGATATCGACACCGTGCCGGACCGCATCGAGCGGGAGATTGCGCTCGATGCGACCTCCATGCGGGTGTGGGACCTGATCGCCCGTCGTGGGTGGTGGATCAACGAGGGGAGGTCGTGGACCTGCCCACCGAAGTCGAGGGTGATGTCGCGACGGTCCGGCACCCCGCCTACGGCGCCTTTCCGCATCCAGACGGTCGCGCTGGAAGAACCGAGGTATGCCGCCTACCGCTGGCTGGGTGGCGCAAACGACGGCGCTGAGCAGCGCAGCGGTGCAGCGGAGACAGCGCGGACGCTGGTGGAGTTCTGGATCGTGGAGCAGGCAGCCGGAGGCGTGCTGTTGCGCGTGGTGGAAAGCGGCCTCGCCTCGTTGCCCGGCGGCCCTGCCGCACAGCGCGCGACCTATGAGGAGAACGAGCGTGGCTGGCGCCAGGAGCTGGAAGCGGCCAGGGTCCACGTCACCCGGGGCGGTCGCGGGTGAGCGTCGCGCCGAACAGCACCTTCGCCGCCCTGGCCGACCCGACGCGTTGGTCCATCCTCGTGCGACTCGGGCAGGAGCCGGCCTCGGCGACGACGCTGGCCGCTGAGCTTCCGGTGAGCCGCCAGGCCGTCGCCAAGCATCTCGCGGTGCTGCGTGAGACCGGCCTGGTTGTCCCGGCGGCGGGGCGCGGTCGCGAGGTGCGGTTCGAGGCCCTCGGGGCGCGGTTGAGCGAGGCCGGTCGAGACCTGGAGCGGATCGCTGCCCAATGGGACCGGCGCTTGGCCGGCATCAAGGAGCTGGCCGAGCGGCCGGGCCTCGGGTAGGCCGTCCGGACAAGGCGGCCTGCTCGGCCGCCGGTCGCAGGGGCGGGAACCCTCGACATACCACAGCCGCCGGGTGATGATGGAGGTTGACCAGGACGGACGCTGCCGTCCCGTGGGCCTGGCAGTGACAACGGAGTGGCGCCATGGAAGTGCTGACGATCACCGCCTTCACGCTCTTGCTGCTGTCGCCGTTGCTCAGCAGGCTGCTGTTGCGTCCCGCCCTCAGACGGCGCCGGATGCGCCTGCGATGGGTGGTCGAGCCCGGCCCGCCACCGAGGCTGACCCGGGACCGGCCCAGCCTCGAGCGGCTGGTCGCCGATCTGCGGCGTCTCGAAGCCGACCTCCGCCGGATCGAGAGCTCGGACCTGCCGGCCAAGATGCAACGACTGCAGGCGGTCAGCCTGGCCTACGACGACGTGCTGTGCGAGTGCTGCCTGGCGCTGGGGTTGCCCGAGCCGGCGCAGCGACCGTTCCGGGGAGTGGACCGGCTGCATGCCGAGTTGGAGCTGGCCCGCCACGGCCTGACCTGGTGACGCCGCAGAGCTGAGGCTACAGCCGTCGTCAGGTGACCTGCGTGTCCCTGGTCAGCTCTTCGGTTGCCGCCATTGGTTGGCGCGGCGGCCGGATGCTGCCTCCTCGACCGTGCGGGTGATGCGCCGGTCCCGCGTCGGCTCGGTCTTGGCGGAGGCGATCCACTCCAGGATGGCGCGGCGGGCCGAGCGGGGGAAGACGTCCCCGTGCCCACGGGCGTCCGGCGCGGCGTCCAGGGCGGCGCTCAGGTCGTCGGGCTCGCGCAGGGTCTCGACCTCGTCGAGCCTGGTCCAGCTGCCGTCGGCCACGGCGCGCTCGATCGCTGCTTGCCCGGCCGGTTGGATGCGTCCTTCGCGGCGGAGCAGCACCAGATGCTCCTTGTTGACCCGCGACCAGCCGCTGCCCGGGCGACGGGGGCAGACCAGCAGCGAGGTGCGGTCCTGGTCCACCCGCCGGCCCTTGGAGTCGATCCAGCCGAAGCAGAGCAGCTCGCGGACCACGTCCGCATACGGCAGATAGGGCCCGTGACCCTTCTTCCAGGTGACCAGCCAGATGCCCGAGCTGCCGGCGTGGTGCTCGGCGAGCCAGGCACGCAGCTCTGCGGCTGTCTTGACCTGGACCTGCGGGTAGTCGGCGCTGCTCGATGCTCATCCGTCGATGGCCCGGCTGCTGCTCAGGCCGCTTGGGGAAGGGCCCAAACCTCGGCCAGCAGGGCATAGGAGCGGCGACGCATCGCCGGGTCGTGGGTGTAGGTCGTCACGATCAGCTCGTCCACCGGGTGCTCGGAGACGAATCCGTCGAGGTGGGCGGCCACCTCGTCCGGGGTGCCGACAGCCCGCACGGACTGGTGCGCGTCGGCGATCTGCAGCAGCTGCTCGGGCAGCACCGCAGCCAGGTCCTGCACCGGCGGGTCCAGTGGGGCGGGCTGCCCGGTGCGGATCCGCACGGCCATCAGCTGCGCGGTGGTGAACAGGTGCCGCGCCTCCTCGCCGGTCGGCGCGGCGAGCACGTTGATGCCGGCCATGACCATCGGCCGCTCGACCTGGGCGGTCGGCGCGTCGGCCCGGAAGTGCGTGCGGTAGAGCTCGATTGCGCTGTCGAGGTGGTCGGGCGCGAAGTGCGAGGCGAACGCAAACGGCAGTCCGAGGGCCGCGGCGACCTGGGCCCCGCCGGTGGAGGAGCCGAGCATCCACAGCGGCACGTGGGTGCCCTCGCCGGGGAGGGCGCGCACCTGGGCACCGGGCCGGGGGTCGCCCAGGTATGCCGCGAGGTCTGCGACGTCCTGGGCGAAGGTGTCCAGTGAGCCCGTTCCCCGGGCCAGCGCCGCGGCAGTCATCGGGTCGGTGCCGGGGGCACGGCCGAGGCCGAGGTCGAAGCGGTCGCCGTGCAGGGTGGCCAGGGTGCCGTAGTACTCGGCGACCATGAGCGGGGAGTGGTTGGGCAGCATCACGCCGCCGGAGCCGAGCCGGATGCGCTGGGTGTGCTCGGCCAGGTGTCCCAACAGCAGCGAGGTGGCCGAGGACATGAAGGTCTCGGTGCCGTGGTGCTCGGCGACCCAGAAGCGGCGGTAGCCGAGCCGGTCGGCATCCTGGGCCAATGATCGGGTGGCGGCCAGCGCGTCGGCGGGGGTCATGCCCTGGGAACGGGGGGCCAGGTCGAGCACCGACAGGGGGATGCGGTGGTGAGCGGACGGCATACCGAGTGCAACGTCGGGTGCGAGCGCACCGATTCCCCTCAGGCAGCGGCGTGGGCGCGAGCCGTGCGCTGCTCGGTGGAGGCGGAGTCGGGGCCGGCTGCCCTCGGCGTGAGGCGCTCGCGGATCAGCTGCCAGGTGAGTCCGGGGTCGCGCGAGTCCCAGACGCTGTGCTGGGCGCGCAGGCCGGGGCAGGCTTGGTCGGCGAGCGCAAGCGAGCCGTAGAAGCGGCCGTTGAGGTCGATCAGGTGGGGTATGCGGTCGGCGCCGGTGAGGAACTGCAGCTCCACCAGGCCGCGCCAGCCGATCCGGTGCAGCAGCGCCTCCGCGCGCTCGGTGAGCGCCGGGTCCACGGGGACGGTGCGGGCGCGGGCGGACATGCCTTGCGGCGTGGGCCACAGGCGCGAGGTGCGTTGCTGCACACGACCGTGCAGGCGTCCCCCATGGTAGAGGCCGATGAGCGCGCCGAGACTGCCCTCGACCGGGCGCTGCAGCACCGGCTCGCCGCCAGACTCGATGATCATCTCCACCTGGGCGCGGGCGGTGGTCGTGTCCGGGAACCGCCGAGCGTCGATCCGGTGTCGTCGCGTCTGACCTGGGCACCAGTGGGTGCGGCACTTGACCACCACCGGTCCACGTCAGCCGCGCAGTGCCGCCTCGGTGGCGGGGATGGTGTGCGGCGCGGCCAGGCCGACCCGGTGGGCGTGCTCGGTGAGGTCGACCTTGTCCAGGGCGGTCTGCACGACGGTGAAATCCGGGTGGGCCACGCGGGTGGGGAGGTGATCGCGGTATGCCGACAGCGCGGCCATCCAGTCGTCGTT
Source organism: Ornithinimicrobium sp. (assembly GCF_051004135.1). GTDB lineage: Bacteria > Actinomycetota > Actinomycetes > Actinomycetales > Dermatophilaceae > Ornithinicoccus. The sequence continues at coordinate 808 of NZ_JBPCKQ010000018.1, read as the reverse complement.
GCCGCCGAAGACCAGTTCGTAGTGGCCGGCGGCGACCGCCTCCTGGACGCCGGCGACGAAGGCAGCGCTGTCGCCGCGGGGACGCGCTACTTGGTGCGTGTCCGCACACGCCTGAGAGGCGCCGAGCATGCCGGGACCATCTGGCGTGCCGACGCCGACGCCCAACCGGAGCGGTGCAACGACCGGGCAGCCGCGAGTGCGCCCCGGTCTCGCGGCTGCCCGGTCGAGACGATGAGCACCCGCCCGGGAGCCACCATTCGGCGAACGTAGCGGGCGGCACCCGCGAAGCCCGGGACTTTGCCGCGGCAGGCAGTGCCCTTTGCCTCAGGCGGGTCGAATGGTGAGGAATCAGTTCTGGAAAAGCCGGTTGCGCGAGGTGAGCACCTCCAGCGGTACGGCCGGCCCGTCGATCGGCACGGTGGCAGGAATCGTCTGCCAGTCGCCACCGTCGACGCTGACCTCGCCACCGTAGATGACATTGATGGAGGGGCTGACCGCGCCCTTGGAGACATAGGTATGGGTGATGTCGCCCTCGGGATAGGGACCACCCAGCGATTGCGTTGGTCCCTCGGACGATCCGTCACCGAAGTGGTAGGTGACGTCCTGCACCGTGGGGCGGATGCGGACGCTGAACCCTGCCAGCTCGGTGGTGTCGATCTCTTGGGGCTCGAAGCCTTCTTCTGGCCAGGCAAGCTGGTAGTAGACAGGGAGGTTGACCAGCGTGCGGTTGTCCGGTGGTTGCATCACCGCCTCTGGCAGCGCGAAGTCTGTCTGGTGAAACTGCTCCTCGATCATGGCGTCAGTCAGT
>NZ_JBPCKQ010000017.1:0-6044 GCF_051004135.1 Ornithinimicrobium sp. | reverse complement strand
CACCTGCGCCGACATCGCCGGTGGAGCCGTCGGCTTCGATAGCCCCGCGCAGGCGGACCGTCCGCTGATTACCTGGACCCCACCAGCCCGGCTGGCACCGACTACACATTCTCTTCACCCACGCCCGATGACCCGCAGCGGCTGGCCGGCCGCGTGCCCGCTCCGTCGTCCAAGAACATGCTCGCGTAGGTGCCGATGATTTCTCCCCTTCATCAGCCGCCTCTTCGGCGCCCCTTTTAGGCTACTGCCGACCCCGAACGTGTGGCCGCGCCCCCACATCAAGTAGGAAGAGCTCGATAAGTTTCCTGCATATCCATTTCACGCACGTTAGCTAAGGATTCCTATGACCCGCCATCGTGCCGTTCCCACGGAACGCCTGCACCTGTGGCTCATGCTCGCGCTCACCTTTTCCACCGGCGTGATCGACGCCGTCGGTTATCTAGGGCTCGACCGGGTGTTCACCGGCAATATGACCGGCAATGTGGTGTTGCTCGGCATGGCCGTTGCCGGGGATACTAATCTGCCCAGCCTGCGCCTTGCGCTGGCTCTCCTTTTCTTCATGATGGGTGCCGTTCTCGCAGGTCGGCTGCTGCGCAAGGGGGCCGAAGGGTGGAGCGGGCGGATGTCGCTGAGCCTGCTGATGGTCGCCGGGGTGACTGCAGGTCTGGCCGTGTGCGTCGCCGTGGTGGACGTGCATGCGACCGAGCTGCTCGGGAGCACCACTACCTGCGTGCTGGCAATGGCCATGGGAATTCAGGCCGCGACGGCGAAGCGGTTGAAGGTCGCGGAGATCACCACGGTGGTGGTCACCTCGACCATCACGGGCCTTGCCGCCGATTCTTGGTTCGCCGGCGGGAACAGTAAGCATTGGGCACGGCGGACCCTGGCGATTACCCTGATCGGGCTGGGGGCTCTGGTTGGCGCCGCGGCCCTCTTCATTGACCTGTGGGTGGGTATCGCGGTCTCGTCAGCAATCAGTTTCGCAGTCACGCTGATAGGGCACCTGCGCCATCGAAAGGACAAACGCGAAGTGGCGAAGGTGGACCAGGCGACGGTAGCCGCTGCGTAGAGCCCTGTAACGCAACATATTTGAACGCACTGGCGACAATATGGGAACTTCACAGATAAGGGTGTAGCGCCGGTCGGCGCGTCGGTGGCCGTGTAGGTGTCGAGGTCTCCCGATGATGGAAGTTCCTACACCGACCATCTGGAAGATCTCGACGTGCCTGACGCTACCTTCGCCGCCTCTGACCTGACCACGTTCTGCCGCCTCGAAGAGCTCGGGCTCAAGGTTGTTGGGCAGCGCCTTGAGCCCGATCGTGCGGTCCTGGCCTGCCGTGTCCTCGACCCGGACGGGTGGTGCCGTCGCTGCGGATGCGAGGGCGCGCCTCGTGACACCCCGTGGTGCGGCGGTTGGCGCACGAGCCGCTGGGCTGGGGCCCGACAGTGCTGGAGGTCACCGTCCGCCGGTACCGGTGCGCCGGGTGCGGGCACGTGTGGCGCCAAGACACCAGCCAGGCCGCGGAGCCGCGGGCGAAGCTGTCGCGTCGCGGCCTGCGGTGGGCGCTGGAAGGCATCGTGTGTCAGCAACCTGAGCGTCGCTCGCGTCGCTGAAGGGCTGGCGGTGTCGTGGAACACCGCCAACGACGCGGTCCTGGCCGAGGGCAAGAGGGTCCTGATCGAGGATCCAGGCCGGTTCGACGACGTCACCGTGATCGGGGTCGATGAGCACGTGGTTGCTAACGGCCAACTGGGACGCCTCATCGGTCACCCTGAAGCATTTGCATTATCGGCTTGGCGAGGAGTCCCGCACAGACAGCGCTGTCGACCTGCCACGCCTACCCGTGGGCCGTCCGCCGTCGTACCGGCGGCGCTGGGGTCCCCGAGAGGACTCGGCCGACTCCTTGCTTCGGCAGTGGCTGGGCGAACGTTCCTGGACCGGCGAGACCGCGGGCTGGGCGGTCATCCTCCCACCCAGCCCGCGGCAGCCGTGGGTGGAGCGCGTCGCCTCCCGCCGGGCGAGCGTGGATCCTTTCGTGTCTCGCCGAACGGTGGAATGATGAGGTGTGTCCTCGGGGCTGCTGGTCGAGAGGTTCGGCGGCGAGGTGCGAGCCCACGCCGTGTCGTTGCGCCGCACTGCGCTCATGCTCACCGGTGAGGCCACGACGGCGGACGCCCTGGTCGTCCAGGTCTTTCAGCGCATGTTCCGGGTTTGGGGCGTGGACCCTCATGCCCACGAGGCCTCGTCGATAGCCGACGTCCTGTGCGAGGAGCTGGTCCGCACCTACCTTCGGCGGGCGCGCCGTCGGCGGAAGGACCGGAGCGAGGTGCCCGGCTTCGGTCGCGATCCTTTCGAGGTGCTTTCCGCCCTGCCGCCCAGGAAGCGCGCGGCCGTGGTGCTTATGGAGGTGGAGGGGTGGACCGCGGCCCGTTCGGCCCGGGCTCTGGGCGTTCGGCCCGGCCGCGTGGCTTCGCTCGTGCCGCGCAGCGAGGGCCTGGCTGCCGCGCTCGTGGCCCTGGCCTACCGGTTCTCGCGACCGGGCCAGGAGATCGTGGCCGAGGTACTGAGGTCGCTGTCGGAGGGGTCGTCCGAGGTCGGGTCGGGGGCCGGGCGTGACGGGGGCACCGGTCGTGCCATGTGGACGAGGTTGGCGGGCGTCATCCAGCGCCGGCGTTCCGTGCGCTGGCTCGCGGCCGCCTCAGTAGTTGTGCTCGGCACGGCGGCAGCTGCGGCTCTCCTCAACGGTATGGATGACCCCTCCCCACGACCCCTCACCACCGCGGACGGGGATGGCCCGGGCACGCTTCCGGGGGACCTGGCGGCGCGCGGTTGGATCCTGGACGGCGATGGTGACCCTCCGACGGGCCTGGAGGGCCTCCGGTTGATCGAGTCCACCACCATCGACTACGCCACCGCGACCGAGCCCCTCGCGCTCGACATTCAGCCCGCGAGCGGCTACGTCGCGTACGCGGTGCTGTGGTGCGACATACCCGCTCTCGACCCCAATCTCACGGTGCCCACTGCCACGCTCGAACTCGCGGAGGAGACGGTGGTGCTGCCCTGCGCCGGCAACGGTGGGGACCCTGCAGTCCGGCGGTTCGTCCCCCTTCCCCCGCCGGTCAGCAGCGGCAAGACGCCCGCCTCGATCACCTGGGCAGGAGACCTGCCCGCGCGCGGTTCGGCCGTGCTCGCTACGTACTCCGAGGCAGGCTGGGCGAGCGCTCCGGGCACTTCCGTCGTCGTGCCGCAGGCGCCTCCGCCCGTGCCACAGGACGCGGCGGTGCTCGACAGCGACAGCGTCCGTGTCGACGTCGACGGTGTCGCGATCTTCGTGCAGCGGGTCAGCGTGTCCGCCGAGACGCACCTGTCTGCCTGGAGCGGGCAGACAGGGGTGCTCATGGTGCTCGTCGACGGTGTCATCGTCAGTGACGACGGCGACAGAAGCGATGAGTTCGCCGAGAGGGGAGGTGGCAACTCCTTCGCCCTTCACCAGCTGTGGCGAGACCAGGACCCCGAGCTGCGTGAGGGGTCGTGGACGGTCTACGCTCCTGGGGGCGTCAAGGAGTTCGTCCTGCCCGAGGTGCTGCGTCCAGCACCGGGTGAGGAGCGGGAGGTCACGGTCTCGGCGGTGGTGGACTCCGGGCCAGAAGGTCGCTGGCGGGTGCAGGCCACGCACGCCTGGCCCGTCGAGGTCGAGGTGTCGCCGGTGCCCGAATCCACGACGGACGCGCCCATCCTTTTCCGGGGCCACCGGCTGGTGGCGGCCTGGGAGGTGCCGGCTACCGGCTACCCCTATCCGCTCGTGACGCCGGCGTCCGTGTCGTCCGACACCGTGTTCACCTCGATCATCCGGGACGACGGGCTGCCCAACGCAGAATGGACACGATGCGCTGCCATCACGTCCGATCTCGGTACCACGAGCGTGCCGAACGGGGTGGACGAGTACTGGGCCCTGGAGTTCATGCAGTTCTGGCCGGGGTGGGAGGGAGGGGTTCCAGGGGGCGAGGCGCACGACATGGCGAGCGGTTCCGCTCTCGGCGAGGTGTCGGTGTCCATCCTCGGTTGCTCGTCCGCAGATCATGCGACGGTGCTCGCCTACGAGCCTGTGCCCTAGGTAGGAAGACTTTTCGACTTCTTCGAGCCACACCGGGGTCCGTGCTTAGCGCGGATTTCCACGCAACCGGTTCGGGGCAACGTGTGTCGGGTTGGGGTGTGGCCGGTCCGGGTCGGGTGCGCACGGTGAGGGGGTTGACGTGCGCTGTGTGTGGCGGGTGGTGGCCTAGGGGCCTTGTGGTGTCTGACTGTTGAATGACAGTTGTGGCATTCGAGTCTGGGTCGATCAGGCCCTGAGCCAGCTCGGGAGACGTACGGGAAACCCCTGGTAGGAGCGAGGGGACGAACCGACACGCCAGGGTGAGGGACTCACGCTGGCCCCGGCAGGAGACACGGCACACTTGTCCTATGACAGAGGGATCGACACAACCCGCGAGTCGGGACTGGTTCATCCGGCCGGGCGAGGTGAACCATCGCCGCTACGAGGCGCTGCGCGCGTTCTTCGTCGACGGGCTGACCCACGCCGAGGCCGCCCACCGGTTCGGCTACACCCGGTGGGCGATGGTGAACCTGGTCCGCGAGCACCGGGCCGGGCGGCTCGAGCTGTTCGCGCCACCGCGCAAGCCTGGACCCGCCCCCGGGTCGGCCCCGGCCAAGGACCGGGACCGGGGTCGGGTCATCCAGTTGCGCCGGTCCGGGTTGTCGACCTATGAGATCTCCACTCGGCTGGGCGCCGAGGGCACCGCGTTGAACCGGACCAGCGTGGCCGAGATCCTCACCGAGGAAGGGTTCGGCCGGCTGCTGGCCCGCCCCGAGCCGGAGGCCAGCACCTGCCCTGCCACGCCCGGGCGGGACACCCGCCTGCCCCGCACCGCCACGCTGGACTTCACCACCTGGCCGGCCACCGTGGAAACCGGCAAGGCGGGGTTGCTGCTGCTCCTGCCCGACCTGATCGCCCTGGACGTGCCCGGGCTCGTCGCGCGCGCCGGCTACCCCGGCACCCGCGTCGTGCCCGCCGTGTCGTGGCTGTTGTCGCTGCTGGTGTTTAAGCTGACCCGCACCCGGCGGGTCTCCCACGTCGATGACCTGCTGCTCACCGACCCGGCCGCGGCCTTGTTCGCCGGGCTGAGGGTGCTGCCCAAGAAGTCCGCGCTGACCGACTACTCCTACCGCACCAGCCACGAGAACCAGCGCCGCTTCCTGGCGGGCCTGGACGCCGCGATGATCCGCGGCGGGCTCGCCACCAGCTCCGAGGCGATCTTCGACCTCGACTTCCACGCTGTGGTGCACTGGGGTCAGGATCCGGTCCTTGAGAAGCACTACGTGCCCACTCGCTCCCAACGCTCCCGCAGCGTGTTGACGCTCTTCGCCCAGGACACCGGCACCCACAACCTCGTCTACGCCAACGCCGACATCAGCAAATCAACCCAGAACCGCGAGGTCATCGCGTTCTGCGACCACTGGAGAACGGTCTCCGGAGCCGACCCGCGCATGCTCGTGATGGACCAGAAAGTCACCACCCAACCAGTGCTCGGCGAGCTCGACGAACGCGGCGTGAAGTTCCTGACCCTGCGGATGCGCTCACCAGCGCTGGTCAACCAGATCAACACCCTGACCGCCAAGGACTACACGACCATCACCTTGAACCGGCCCGGCAGATTCAACCGGCCCAAAGTCCACGAATCCACCGGCGTGCGGCTGACCAACTACCCCGGCACCGTACGCCAGCTCATCGTCACCGGCCTCGGCCACCAGGCGCCCACCGTGATCATCACCAACGACACCGACCTGCCCGCCAAGGCGCTGATCACCCACTACGCCCGGCGGATGACCATCGAGCAACGCCTCGCCGAGATCATCACCGCCTTCCACGCCGACGCCCTCTCCTCGACCGTCAACCTCAACGTCGACCTCGACATCATGGGCTGCGTCCTGGCCCAAGCCCTGATCGCCGCACTACGCGCCCGCCTGCCCGGCTACGCCAGCGTCA
>NZ_JBPCKQ010000016.1:0-9740 GCF_051004135.1 Ornithinimicrobium sp. | reverse complement strand
CTAGGGTTGGGGACATGTCCGAGGCTGTCGTTGCACAAGGGGTCACCGTCCGGGTGCCCGGCAAGCTCAACCTCGCCCTGTCCGTCGGGCCCCTGCGTGCGGACGGCTACCACGAGCTGGCCACCGTCTTCCAGGCCATCAGCATCTACGACCGCGTCATGGTCGAGCCGGCCGCGGACTGGTCGGTGCGCACGGTGGGCGACTACGCGCTCCAGGTGCCGGGCTCGACCGACAACATCGCCCTGCGGGCGGCGCAGCTGCTGGCCGAGCGGGCGTCCGCGATCGTCGGCTCCGAAGCGTCCTGCGGCCCCGTCGCGCTGACGATCGACAAGAACCTCCCGGTCGGTGCGGGGATGGCCGGGGGGTCGGCCGACGCCGCGGCGGCGCTGGTCGGGTGCGCCGAGGTCTGGGACCTCGGGGTGCTGCGCGACGACCTGGAGTCGCTGGCCGCCGAGCTGGGCGCAGACGTCCCGTTCCTGCTGCACGGCGGCACCGCCCTGGGCTCCGGACGCGGCGACAAGATCTCACCGGTGCTCTCCCGCGGCGACCTGCACTGGGTGCTCTGGGTGACCGCCGAGGAGGGGCTGTCCACGCCGGAGGTGTATGCCGAGTGCGACCGGCTGCGCGGCGAGGCGGAGGTGCCGTCGCCGGTGGTCTCCCAGGACCTCGTCTCCGGCCTGCGCACCATGGAGCCCGACGCCGTGGGCGCGGCCCTGCACAACGACCTCCAGGCCGCGGCGCTGTCGCTGCGCCCGCAGCTGCAGGAGGTGCTGGACTCCGGGCTCGACCTGGGGGCCCGAGGTGCGGTGGTGTCCGGGTCAGGACCGACCGTGGCCTTCCTGGTCGGCTCGCAGGCCGAGGCCCTCGACTTGTCGATGGGCCTGGCGGCGCGTGGACCGGCCGGCGACATCCTCCGCGTGACCGGTCCGGTCGCGGGCGCCGGCGTGATCGGATCGCGCGGCCCGGGGCCACAGCTCGGCACCGGCTGATGCCGCAACCGGTCACCGACTGATGGCGCCGTTGGTCGCCCTGGACCGCGCCACGATCGTCGTCGGCACCCAGGTCCTGCTCGACGGGGTGTCGGTGGGGGTGTCGCCGGGTGACCGGGTCGGGGTCGTCGGGCGCAACGGTGGGGGCAAGTCCACCCTGCTCAACCTGCTGCTCGGCGCCCGGGAGCTGGACAGCGGCCGGGTGGTGCGCACCGGTGGGGTCAGCGTCGGGATGCTGGCCCAAACCGACGACCTCGAGCCCGAGGCCAGGGTGCGCGACGTCGTGCTCGGTGACCTCGCCGAGCACGAGTGGGCCGGCGACGCCCGGGTCCGCGAGATCGTCGACGGGCTGCTCGGCGACCTCGACGCCACCGCCCTCGGAGGCTGGGACGCTGTGGTCGGGCCGATGTCCGGTGGGGAGCGGCGCCGGCTGGCGTTGGCCGCGCTGCTGGTGGCCGATCCCGACCTGTTGCTGCTCGACGAGCCCACCAACCACCTCGACGTCGAAGGAGTGGCCTGGCTTGCGACATACCTCGCCTCCCGACGGCCCCGCACCGACAACGGGCTGCTCGTCGTCACGCACGACCGCTGGTTCCTCGATGCCGTGAGCACCCGCACCTGGGAGGTCGACGACGGCGCGGTGCACACCTACGACGGCGGGTATGCCGCCTACGTCCTGGCCAAGGCCGAGCGCAGCCGGATCGCCGCCGTGACCCAGGAGCGCCGGGCCAACCTGCTGCGCAAGGAGCTGGCCTGGCTGCAGCGCGGGGCGCCGGCGCGGACGAGCAAGCCGAAGTTCCGGATTGAGGCGGCCGGGGCGCTGATCGCCGGGGAGCCGGCCCCGCGCGACGAGGTCGAGCTGGTGCGCTTCGCCACGACCCGGCTGGGCAAGGACGTGTTCGACCTGATCGAGGCCACAGCGGTCCTGGGGGAGCGGACCCTGCTGGAGCGGGTGACCTGGCGCCTGGGGCCCGGCGACCGCTACGGCATCGTCGGGGTCAACGGCGCCGGCAAGTCCACACTGCTGCGGGTGCTGCGGGGGGAGCTGGCGTTGGCCGCGGGCAAGCTGAAGACCGGCAAGACCGTGCAGATCGCGGCCCTGAGCCAGGACCTGCGCGAGCTGGACCCGCTGGCGGGGCAGACGGTGATCGACGCGATCACCCAGGTGCGCAGCTTCACGATGCTGGGCGGCAAGGAGGTCTCCGCCTCGCAGCTGGCGACCCGGCTGGGCTTCTCGGGTGGGCGGCAGCGCTCCCGGGTCGGCGACCTGTCCGGCGGGGAGCGCCGGCGGCTGCAGTTCCTGCGGCTGCTGATGGACGAGCCCAACGTGCTGATGCTGGACGAGCCCACCAACGACCTGGACATCGACACCCTCACGGCAATGGAGGACGTGCTGGACGGCTGGGCGGGCACGCTGCTGGTGGTCTCGCACGACCGCTACCTGCTGGAGCGGATGACCGACCGCCAGGTCGCCCTGCTGGGTGACGGCTCGCTGCGGGACCTGCCCGGCGGGGTGGAGCAGTATCTGCGACTGCGCCAGGAGATGCGGGATTCCGCTGATCGCGGGCGGCGTGCTGGCTCAGCGGTCGGGGCCGCGGCTCCGTCGCGGTCCGCTGCCTCTGGCGCAGGGGCGGGTGCTGCTTCTGGTGCTGCGTCGCGCTCCGCTGCCTCTGGTGCAGGGGCGGGTGCTGCTTCGGGTGCCGCGACCCCGGCACCGGCGGCGGCGCAGCGGGAGGCGCGCAAGGCGGTGGCGCGCGCCGAGCGGTCGTTGACTCAGCTGGCCACGCGCGAGGAGCGGCTGCACGGGCAGCTGGTCACGGCGGCCACGGATGCCCAGGAGACGCTGCGGCTGTCCCGTGAGCTGGACGAGCTGCATACCGAGCGTGAGCAGCTGGAGATCCAATGGCTCGAAGCCGCCGAGCTCGCCGACCCCTGAGCGACCGGCCTGCATTGCGCGGCCTTGTGTACATTGCGCCGCGTCCGGAAGGGGCGCAATGGACGCAAAGCCGCGCAATGTGCACGGCGCCTGGCACGGCTACTGTGCTGTCGTGGACCAGGCCCAGGACGACGTCGACCGGATTGTGGCCGCGTGGCGCAGGGAGCGACCTGACCTCGACGTCGGCCCGCTGGCGATCATGTCCAGGCTCTCCAGACTGTCGCGGCGACTGGACGGGGCACGACGGCAGGCATTCGCGGACAGCGATCTGGAACCCTGGGAGTTCGACGTGTTGGCGGCCCTGCGGCGAGCGGGTGACCCCTACCGGCTCACCCCGGGGGAGCTGCTGAGGGAGACGCTGGTGACCAGTGGCACCATGACCAACCGGGTCGATCGGCTGGTCGCCCGTGGCCTCGTGCTCCGGACGGCTTCGTCGGGAGACCGCCGCGCGGTGCTGGTCAGTCTCACGCCGGAGGGGCAGCGCTGCGTGGACGACGCGCTGACGCGCCTGGTGGGGCTGGAACACGAGTTCTTGCAGCCGCTCGACGACGAAGCGCGGGAGCGGCTGGTCGTCTCCTTACGATCACTGCTCGGTCCGTTGGAGCACTACCGGCCTTGAGTCACCCCCTCGGTGATCACGTGGAGAGCTTTGCCGCGGCAGCTCGGAGACGCTGGGCCAGCTGTGGCACGTCGGCCAGCTCCTTCCACACGACTCGGTCCAGAGCCCAGCCGCGTGCCCGGATTCGATCCTCGCGGATCTTCTCCTGCACCAGGGCCTCCCGGCCCTGGACGCCGTCGTACTTCATCGCACCGTCGAACTCCCACAGGCTCCGGGTGCCCTTGATGCGCAGGTCGGCGTAGGCGAAGGCTCGGCCGTCCTGGTCCAGCACCGGGAACTGGGTCTGCACGGCATACCCCAGGTCCTGCGCGGCGAGTCGCAGGAGGCTCTCGCCCGGTGACTGGCCCCCTGGGTCGAGCCGTTCGAGCATGATGCGAGCGGCGCCGACACCCGGACCTTCCCCCAGCAGCCCGACGGCTGCCTCGATCGCGGCGCGCGAGAGTCGAAGACGGTGCAACCCTGAGTCGGCGGCGACCACTCCGGGCCTGAGGCCGTAGCCGGCGGCCACTTGGGCGATGGCCGTCGCTGCGGTGACGGTGCGGACACCGCCCACCACGACGATCTCCGGCGTGCGGCGCGGGCGCCAGATCCGCAGGTGGGCCGAGGAGTCCATCCCACTTGAGGTGCGCACGGCCTGGGCCACGCCCATGGGCACGTCGTAGGTGGCGAGGCCGTGCAGCAGCAGCGCGCTGTGATGACTCGCTGCGATGCGCTCACCGTGCAGTCGCGCCAACCCCCGGGTCAGGTCGTCCAGACGATCCTGCGGACCGGTGCCGACCGGCCCTACGGCATACACTCCGCGACACGCCTGGCGGACGTGCCGCTCGCGCAGCCACGTCCTCAGCTCGCGGACCGTGTGGCCCGTGCCCACCAGGTCGGCCCGCACGAAGACGCCCTCCGCGAGTGCGGTCAGCCGGGTGAGGTCGGGGTGCACCTGTGCAGCCTGCCCGAATGCGGTGGTGCTGCGCCGACGAGAGAGAGCGACCTGTGGACAACGCTGACCTCACACTGCGCGGCATAGCGTGCATTGCGCCGTGGGCGGACACGGCGCGATGCACGCAAGGCCGCGCAGTTGGGCTCCGCGGGCTCGGGGGACGCCTCCGCCTGCCCAGGGCCCGCCTCCGCAGGCTCAGGAGGGTCGCTGGGTGCGCAGGGTGGGATGGGACTCCATGCCCGCCAGACCGTTCCAGGCCAGGTTGACCAGGTGAGCGGCGACGTCGTGCTTCTTGAACTTGCGCGAGTCCAGCCACCAGCCCCCGGGGATCGCGACCATGCCGACCAGCATCTGGGCGTAGAGCGGGGCCATCTTGGGGTCCAGCTTCTGGCGCTTGAACTCCGCGGCCAGGATGTGCTCCACCTGCGTGGCCACATCGCTGATCAGCGAGGCGAAGGTGCCGGTCGCCTGTCCGGGCGGGCTGTCCCGCACGAGGATCCGGAAGCCGTCGGTCGAGGACTCGATGTAGTCCAGCAGCGCCAGCGCTGCACACTCGAGCAGTGCGCGGGAGTTGCCTCCCTGGGACAGCGCCGAGGTGATCGCGGACAGCAGGGCCTGGATCTCGCGGTCCACGACCACGGCATACAGCCCCTCCTTGCCGCCGAAGTGCTCGTAGAGGACGGGCTTGGAGACCCCCGCCGCCATGGCGATCTCCTCGACGCTGGTGCCCTCGAAGCCCTTCTCGGCAAACAGTCGCCGCCCCACGTCGATCAGCTGCTCGCGCCGCTGCGGGCCGGTCATCCGCGATCGGGCGACGCTGGCCTTGCTGGGAGTCGACATACCCCCATCATGTCAACCACCGCACAGAGCACGGTCCACCCGCCGACTCGGGCGTGCGCGGCCACGCGAGCACCGCGACTGGCCTACCCTTGTCGGGTTCCCCGGGCGTGCCGGGGGTCTTCCCCGGTTGCTCTGCTGGCAGGGGCCGCCTGACTTTGAATCAGGATTAGCGACGTAGGTTCGATTCCTACCCGGGGAGCGCGGTCGGTCCGCGGTCCGCACCCATCGCCGGGGCGAGTTAGAGTCGTTACTCGTGAGCATTCCCGCTGCTGTCGTGGTCCTCGCTGCGGGCGAGGGCACCCGGATGAAGTCCGCCACCCCCAAGGTGCTGCACCGCATCGGCGGTCGGTCGCTGGTCGGACATGCCCTGTATGCCGCACGCCAGGCCGCCCCGCAGCACCTCGCCGTGGTCGTCCGGCACCAGCGCGAACTGGTCGCCGCACACATCGCGGAGATCGACGAGACCGCCCTGATCGCCGACCAGGACGAGGTCAAGGGCACCGGCCGGGCCTGCGAGTGTGGCTTGGACGTGCTGCCCGACGACCTCACCGGCACCGTGTTGGTGACCATGGGCGACGTGCCGCTGCTGACCGGGCAGACCCTCACCGAGCTGACGGCCCGGCATGAGCAGGAGGGCTCCGCGGTCACCATCATCACCGCGCGACTGCCCGACCCGACCGGCTACGGGCGCGTGCTGCGGGACGAGACCGGTGCGGTCGAGACAATCCTGGAGCACAAGGATGCCGTGGCGGCCCGGGAGCAGGGCGGCCGCTGGGCCGACGCCCTGGACGTGGCGGAGATCAACTCGGGCATCTACGCCTTCGATGCGGCGCTGTTGCGCCGGGCGCTGCGGCAGGTGGGCACCGACAACGTGCAGGGGGAGAAGTACCTCCCCGACGTCCTGGGCATCGCCCGGGCTGAGGGGCTGCGGGTCTCCGCGCACCTGATCGAGGACCTGTGGCAGACCGAGGGCGTCAACGACCGGGTGCAGCTGGCCAAGCTGGGCGCTGAGCTCAACCGGCGGGTGGTCGAGGGTCACATGCGCGCCGGGGTCACCGTGGTCGACCCCGCCACGACCTGGATCGACGCGGACGTGAGCATCGGGCAGGACACCGTCATCCGCCCCGGCACCCAGCTGCTGGGCGCCACGACCATCGGCGCCGAGGTCACCATCGGTCCGGACACGACCCTGGCCAACGTGGAGATCCGCGACGGTGCCACGGTGATCCGCACCCACGGCGAGCACTCCGTCATCGGCGCCGGCGCCAGTGTCGGCCCGTTCGCCTATCTGCGGCCCGGGTCGGTCCTGGGCGCGAAGGGCAAGATCGGCACCTTCGTGGAGACCAAGAACTCCGACATCGGCACCGGTTCCAAGATCCCCCACCTCACCTATGTCGGTGACGCCACGATCGGCGAGCACAGCAACATCGGCGCCTCCAGTGTGGTCGTCAACTACGACGGCGTCGCCAAGCACCGCACCACCATCGGCAGCCACGCCCGGATGGGCAGCGACACCATGTATGTCGCACCCGTCACGATCGGCGACGGCGCCGGCAGCGGAGCCGGCACGGTGATCCGCAAGGACGTCCCGCCAGGGGCGCTCGCGATCAATGTGGCTCCGCAGCGCAACATCGAGGGCTGGGCCCAGTCCCGGCGACCCGGCACCCCGCAGGCCGAGGCCGCCGAGGCAGCCAGCGCACCGCATACCGAGGAGAGCCCCCAGGCATGACCGGCATCGTGCGCACCACCCAGAAGAATTTGATGCTCTTCGCCGGGCGCGCCCACCCCGCGCTGGCCGCGGAGGTCGCCGATGCGTTGGAGAGCGACATCGTGCCGATGCAGGCGCACGAGTTCGCCAACAGCGAGATCTTCGTGCGGTTCGACGAGTCCGTGCGCGGGTGTGACGCGTTCGTGCTGCAGAGCCACACGGCCCCGGTCAACGAGTGGATCATGGAGCACCTGATCATGGTCGACGCGCTCAAGCGCGCCTCGGCCAAGCGGATCACCGTGGTCCTGCCGTTCTACGGCTACGCCCGGCAGGACAAGAAGCATCGCGGTCGCGAGCCGATCTCCGCACGCCTGATGGCCGACCTGTTCAAGACCGCCGGTGCCGACCGGCTGATGGCCGTCGACCTGCACACCGCCCAGATCCAGGGCTTCTTCGACGGCCCGGTCGACCACCTGATGGCGCTGCCGATCCTCACCGACTACGTCTGGGACAACTACGGCAGCGAGCACCTGGCCGTCGTGTCGCCGGATGCCGGGCGGATCAAGGTCGCCGAGCAGTGGTCGCGCCGGCTGCGCGGTGCCCCGCTGGCCTTCATCCACAAGACCCGGGACACCACCCGGCCCAACCAGTCGGTGGCCAACCGCGTGGTCGGCGAGGTCAGTGGGCGCACCTGCGTGCTGGTCGACGACATGATCGACTCCGGCGGCACCATCTGCCAGGCCGCGGACGCGCTGATGGCCGAGGGTGCGGCGAGCGTGGTCGTCGCGGCCACGCACGCAATCTTCTCCGGCTCCGCGGTGCACAAGCTGTCGGACTCGGTGGCCCGCGAGATCGTGGTCACCAACACGCTGCCGCAGACCGATGAGACCCGGGCCATGCCCAAGATCACCGAGCTGTCCATCGCTCCGCTGATCAGCCGGGCCATCCGGGCGGTGTTCGAGGACGGGTCGGTCACCGACATGTTCGACGGCCAGGCCTGAGGTATGTCGTGCGCCGGTTTTTGCTGAATCGCCCCCTGCCGTAGACTCGGCCGGGTTGCCTCGGCGAGGGACGCCATACGGTCGGTCGGACGCACTGGTCCACCACCTCGGCTCCGTGATCGACGCGGTGGTGCGCGGCTGCTCAGCCCGCCCCTGTCGCGTTGACTCCACGTCCACCCGCCCGCGTCGTGTCCTACGTCGAGGCCCCTGTCGTCGCCGTCCGTGAACATCGTGAAAGAGGCCAGCATGTCCGACCAGACCCGCATCACCGCCGAGCGGCGCACCGAGTTCGGCAAGGGTGCCGCCCGCCGGATCCGTCGCGCCGACAAGGTGCCCGCCGTGCTCTACGGCCACGGCACCCCGCCGCTGCACTTGGCCCTGCCCGGCCACGACACGATGATGGCGCTGAAGCTCAGCAACGCCCTGCTCACTCTGGACGTCGGGGGCGAAGAGCACTTGGCGCTGGCCAAGGATGTGCAGCGCGACCCGATCAAGCGCGTCATCGAGCACGTCGACCTGGTGGTCATCCGCAAGGGCGAGAAGGTCGAGGTCGACGTCGCGATCCACGTCGAGGGTGAGACCGCGCCGGAGACCTACGTCACCGTCGACCGCAACGAGATCACCGTCGAGGCCGACGCCACCAAGATCCCCGAGTCGTTCACGCTGTCCGTCGAGGGCTTCGAGGCCGGCCGGCACATCCTGGCCGGTGAGGTGGAGCTGCCGCAGGGCGTCACCCTGATCACCGATCCCGAGGCGCTGGTGGTCAACGTCACCCAGGCGATCTCGGAGGAGGCGTTGGAGGCCGAGCTGGCCGAGGCCGAGGCCGAAGCCGGCATCGAGCAGGACGCGCCGGAGACCGAGGACTCCGAAACCACGGAGGCCGGCGACGACGCTGCCTCCGACGACGAGAAGTCCGAGGAGAGCTGAGCCGCATCCGGTGGTGCGGGTGTCGGCCCTGGCCGGTGCCCGCACGGCTGGCTGAGCTGCATACCCAGAAGGGGTGAGACCGGTGGACGCGGACCCCTGGCTCGTCGTCGGGCTGGGCAATCCCGGGCCGAGGTATGCCGGCAACCGGCACAACATCGGCGCGATGGTCCTCGCGGAGCTGGCTCACCAGGCCGGGGTCGCACCGAAGCAGCACAAGGCTCGGGCCTGGGTCAGCGAGATCCGGCTCGGCACGATGCCCGGCGGACTACCCGGTCCGCGCGTCGTGCTGGCCCAGCCGATGAGCTACATGAACGTCTCCGGCGGGCCGGTGGCCGGCGTGGCGAAGTTCTTCTCGATTGCGCTCGAGCGGACCGTGGTGTTGCACGACGAGCTGGACATCGACTTCGGGACCGTCCGGCTCAAGCGCGGCGGTGGCGAGGGCGGTCACAACGGGCTGCGCTCGATCAGCCAGTCGCTGTCGAGCAAGGACTACTTGCGGGTGCGCCTCGGGGTCGGCCGCCCGCCCGGCCGGCAGGACCCGGCCGACTACGTGCTGTCCGACTTCCCGGCGCGTGACCGGGTCGACGTCGAGCTGCTGATCGGCGACGGCGTCGACGCGGTGCACGACCTGCTGCACCTGGGCCTGGAGGCCGCGCAACAGCGCTTCCACTCGCGCTGAGCGGCTCGCTCGGGAGCCTCTGTCGGCCGGACCGTGTCAGTGCACGAGCCAGCCGGGGGTGACTCAAGAATGGGGACTCAAGAATGGTGAACCAGGAATGGTGGCGC
>NZ_JBPCKQ010000015.1:0-14101 GCF_051004135.1 Ornithinimicrobium sp. | reverse complement strand
CCGCTTTTTGTTTTGGTTCGTTGGGGGCGTGGCAGAGCCGGGATGGTCCACTGGTGTGTGGGCACGTCCCCGCGAGCAGATGACCACCGAGATACTCGACGCTGCCCGCGAGCAGCTGGCCGAGCAGGGTGCCGGCGGCCTGTCGCTGCGAGCGGTCGCCCGCGAGGTCGGCATGGTCTCCTCGGCGATCTACCGCTACTTCGACTCCCGCGACGCGCTGCTCACCGCCCTGGTCACCGACGCCTACAACTCCCTCGGCGAGGCAGTGGAGTCGGCCGAGGGGTCGGTGTCCCGCGAGGACCTGCTCGGCCGCTGGCGCGCGACAGCGACAACCGTGCGGACCTGGGCGCTGGACAACCCGCACCTCTACGCGTTGGTCTACGGCTCACCGGTCCCCGGGTATGCGGCACCGCAGGAGACTGTCGGGCCCGCGTCCCGGGTGACCCGGGTCCTCGCCGTCCTGCTCGCCGACATCGCCCGCACGACGCCGGATGACCCAAGCCCGTCTACGGCGTCCCTACCGGTCCGCGTCAAGCAGGCGATGATCGGGCTCCGCGAGTTCTTGGGGCCAGAGGTTCCGGGTGCCCTCGCGATGCGCGGGGTCATGGCGTGGACGTCGGTGTTCGGAGCGGTCTCCTTCGAGCTGTTCGGGCAGCTGGAGAACTCGATCGATCCCGACGGGAGGGGTGACTTCTTCGACGCCGCGATCGATGCGTTGGGCTCGTGGCTGGGGGTGAGTCCCCCATGACGCGCCCGGCGACGGAACCGGTGCCCAGTGCCCGCCGTCCAGGCTGGCGGATCCTTCCGCCCGCCGTGCTGATGAGTGTGCTGCTGGCAGCCTGTGGTTCCACGGTCACCAAGCCTGGCGACGGCGGCTCGAGCGCCGATCCACCGGCCGCGACCACGTCGACCTCCGCCCCGGCGACGGGTGGCCCGGCGATGGCCGATCCCGTGGTGAGCGACCCGGACGCAGTGTTGACCGGGCAGGGGCTCATCCTGCAGAAGGGCGACGATCCTCCCGTGGTGTGTCTGGGCGGCGTCGACGAGTCGTATCCGCCACAGTGCAGCGGACCGGAGCTGGTCGGGCTGGACTGGGCCGACGTGCCGGAGACCGAGACCGCGTCGGGGGTGACCTGGGGCGAGGCCCGTGTGGTGGGAACCTACGACGGCTCCACCTTCACGCTCACCGAGCCGCCGAGCGAGATGCGCATCTCGGTCGAGCTCGATGGCGGCACCGGCGCTGACCCGCATCCGCAGCTGTGCGACGAGCCGTTCCGCGGCGGTGACCAGAGTGCTGTCGCCGACCCGGAGGCCGCCTCGCCCGCGGAGTCCAAGCTGGGCGCGATACTGCAGGGCTACGACGGGTATGTCGGCTCCTGGGTCAGCACGGACCTGTCGCAGGCGGAGCTGGAGGCCGAGGCGCCCCACGTCCCCACCTACAACGTGCTGGTCACCGGCGACGCCGAGCAGGCGCACGCTGACCTGCGCGAGGTCTGGCCCGGCGGCCTCTGCGTCGAGCAACGCGACGCAGCGACCCAGTCGGATGTGCGCCAGGCCCAGCAAGCAGTGCACGAGGCGGGGGTCGACGGCGTGCTCTCCTCAGGAGGATCGGGTGACGGCACGCTGCAGGTCGCAGTGCTGTTGGCCGACGCCGACACGGTCGAGGCGATCTACACGGCGGTCGAGCCGTGGCTCACCCCTGACCAGGTCGACATCCACTCCTCCCTGGTTCCCGTGCAGGCACAGGGTTGACGGCTCAGTCCGGTGTCTGCACGGACTTCCGCCGTGTTTCCTCAGGTTGTTCGGTGCGCTCGTCGGACTCCTCCAGGATCGCCTCCGCCTGCGCCTCCGGGTCGTCGGTGCCCGCAGCCCGTTCCTCCGGAAGCAGCTCGGCGCGGTGGGCGATGCGGTCCTCGTCTGCGGGTTGACTCATCCCTCGACGGTAGATGCAGCGACGCCCAGCATCGTCGGCGACCCTCCGGGCCCGCTCAGCCCGCGGGTGTGGCCAGCCAGGCGTCGACGTCGGCCAGCAGCTCACGCTTGGTGGGCTCCGGTGCGCGGGAGCCTGCGATCGAGGCCCGGGCCAGCCCGGCCAAGGCCGCATCGTCCAGGTCGTGGTCCAGCCGCGCCGACTGGTACTGCTCGACCAGGCGCGAGCCGAACAGCAGCGGGTCGTCGGCGCCCAGCGCCACACCCGCCCCCGCGTCCAGCAGCGTGCGCAGCGGCACCGACTCCAGGTCGGGATAGACCCCCAGCGCGACGTTGCTGCCCGGGCACACCTCGAAGGTGATCCCGCGGTCGACGAGGCTGGCCAGCAGCCCCGGCGCCTCCACGGCCCGGACCCCATGCCCCAGCCGGTCCGGGGCCAGGTGCTCCGCGGCCTGCTCGACGTGCTCCGCACCGAGCAGCTCCCCGGCGTGCGGCACCAAGGCCAGCCCCGCCTTGCCGGCGATCGCGAAAGCGCGGGCGAACTCCGCGGTGTCTCCGCGGCGTTCGTCGTTCGACAGCCCGAAGCCGACCACCTTGCCCGGCCCGTCGCCGGCATACCGCGCGGCCAGCCGCGCGAGGGTCCGGGCGTCGAAAGGGTGCCGCATCCGGCTCGCCGCCACGACGACCGCCACCTGCGTGCCGGTCGCCGCGCTCGCGGCCCGGGCCTCGTCGAGCACGATCTCCAGGGCGGGCGTGAGGCCGCCGACAGCCGCCGCATACGACGTGGGGTCCACCTGCAGCTCCAGCCACCGGGACCCCTCGGCCGCGTCGTCCTGCGCCGCCTCCCGCACGATCCGGCGCAGCTCGGCCTCGCCCTGCACGCAGGCCCGCGCCGCGTCATACAGCCGTTGGAAGCGGAACCACCCGCGTTCGTCCCGGGCGCTCAGCTGCGGCGGCCGGTTGCGGGTCAGCGCAGCAGGCAGTGCCAGGCCGTGCTGCTGGGCGAGCTCGCGCAAGGTCTCGATGCGCATCGACCCGGTGAAGTGCAGATGCAGGTGTGCCTTGGGCAGCTCGTGCACCGGGCGGGTCATGGCACAGGTCTACCTCATGGCTCGATATGGTGACGGGCATGGCGGTGATCGAGACGCGGGGGCTCACCAAGCGCTACGGGAGCGTCACTGCACTGGAGGGTCTCGACATCACCATCGAGGAGGGGATCACCGGGCTCGTGGGGGCCAACGGAGCGGGCAAGTCGACCCTGATCAAGATCCTGCTGGGCCTGCTCACCGCGACGCAGGGTAGCGCCCGGGTCTTGGGTCACGACGTCCGCGCCGACGGGTCGGCGATCCGCACCCTGGTGGGCTACCTGCCCGAGCACGACTGCCTGCCTCCCGACGTGCGTGCCATCGACTTCGTCGTGCACATGGGGCAGATGTCCGGTCTGCCGCCCACCACGGCCCGCGAGCGCGCCGCCGACGTGCTGCGTCACGTGGGGCTGGCCGAGGAGCGCTACCGGCTCATGGGCGGCTACTCCACGGGTATGAAGCAGCGTGCCAAGCTCGCCCAGGCGCTGGTGCACGACCCGCGGCTGGTGCTGCTCGACGAGCCCACCAACGGCCTGGACCCGGCCTCCCGAGACGACATGCTGCACCTGGTGCAGCGGATCGGGCAGGACTTCGGCATCCCGGTGCTGGTGACCTCGCACCTGCTCGGCGAGCTGGAGCGGGTCAGCGACCACATCGTGGTCCTCGACGGTGGCCGGCTGCTGCGGGCGCAGGCCACGCAGTCGTTCACCGGCGACACCGGGGTGCTCCTGGTGGAGGTGCTCGGCGACGGCTCGGCCCAGCAGCGGATGGGCGAGGCCCTGGCCGGGCGGGGGCTGCCGTGCCGGCCGCGCGGCCAGCAGATCGAGATCGACCTGCACCAGGTGAGCGCCGCGGAGACCGTGCGCGACACCGTCCGCGACCTGGCCTGCGACATCGAGGTCGGTCTGGTCCGCATCCAGGCCGAGCACGGGCGCATCGAGGACGTCTTCCGCGAGGGGGTGAGCAATGTCCCAGCACCCTGACGGCGTCATCCACGACATCGGCTACCGCACCTACGAGGGGGCGCGCCGCGGGACCGGAGCGATCGCGGCCTCGCTGTTCCGCACCGGGCTGCTCAACGCCTACGGCATCGGACGCTCGGGCAAGGCCAAGGCGCTGCCGATGACCCTGGCCGCGATCATGCTCGTGCCCGCTGCGATCAGCGTGGCGATCATGGTCACCCTCGGCCTGGACGACGGCTTCATCGACTACAGCAGCTACCCCTTCACGCTGCAGCTGTTCATCGTCATCTTCGTCGCCGCGCAGGCGCCCGTGCTGTTCTCCCGCGACCTGCGCTCCGGTGCGATCGTGCTCTATCTGGCCCGGCCGCTGCGAGCGGCGGTCTTCGCCCTGGTGCGCTGGGCGTCCCTGGCCGTGGCCATCCTGGTCTTCACCCTCGCCCCGGTGCTCGTGCTGTATGTCGGGGCGGTGTTCAACGAGGCCGACGTCACCGAGCAAACCGCCGATCTGCTCGCCGCGGTCGTCGGCCTCGTGCTGCTGGCTGCCGTCCTGGCCACCGTCGCGGGTCTGGTCAGCGCGCTGACCACCCGGCGCGGCTTCGCCGTCGGCGCGATCATCGTCGCGTTGTTGATCAGCTCCGGTGTGGTCACGGCCGTGCAGGGCATCGCCACCGCCGAGGGCAACGACACCGTCGCGCAGTGGGCGGGCCTGTTCTCACCGTTCACCCTGGTCGACGGGGTGCAGAGCGGGCTGTTGGACGGGACCCGGTCCTCCATAGCCGGCCCCGAGTCGGCGGGGATGGACGCGATCTATCTGCTCGCCACCGTGTTGGTCGTCGGCGTCGGCCTGGCCCTCCTCGTGCGGCACTACCACCGGCAGGGCAAGCGATGAGCGTCGTGGCGCTGAGCCAAGTCTCGCGCTGGTTCGGCAACGTCGTCGCCGTCAACGACGTCACCATGACCATCGGCCCCGGCGTGACCGGGCTGCTGGGCCCCAACGGTGCCGGCAAGACCACCCTGATCGCGATGATGACCGGCTTCCTGGCCCCGTCGGCCGGCACCGTCGCCCTGGACGACCAGCCCGTCTGGCGCAACACCACGACATACCGGCGGATGGGCCTGGTCCCCGAGCGGGAGATCAGCTTCGGCTATCTGACCGGCCGCGACTTCGTGCGCGCCAAGGCCGAGCTGCACGGGTTGACCGATCCCGGGCGGGCCACCGAGCACGCCCTGGAGACGGTCGACCTGCTGGACTCGGCCGGGCGGGCGATCAGCACCTACTCCAAGGGGATGCGGCAGCGCGCCAAGGTCGCCGCCGCCCTCGTGCACGACCCGGCGGTGCTGATCCTGGACGAGCCGTTCAACGGCGTCGACCCCCGGCAGCGGATGCACCTGATGGAGCTGCTCAGCCGCATGGGCCATGAGGGTCGCACGGTGCTGTTCAGCTCGCACATCCTGGAGGAGGTCGAGCAGATCGCCCGCCAGGTCGAGGTGGTCGTCGCCGGCCGGCACGCCGCCTCCGGCGACTTCGGCGCGATCCGCCGGCTGATGACCGACCGGCCCACCCACTACCGCATTGCCAGCAGCGACGACCGCGCCCTGGCTGCCGCCCTGATGCAGCAGGACAGCGTGCGCGGGGTCACCCTCCCGCCCCGAGGAGGGGTCGAGGTCGAGATCACCGACTTCGGCGCCTTCGCGCTCGCCCTGCCGCCGCTGGCCCGGCGGGACGGGCTGAGCCTGCACGAGGTCACCCCGACCGATGAGTCCCTGGAGTCGGTCTTCACCTACCTGGTGTCGGCATGAACGTCACCATCAGCCGGCTGGCGCTGCGCTCGCTGTTCGGCCAGAAGCGGGGTCTGCTGCTACTGGCGCTACCCGTGCTGCTGATCGGCCTGTCGGTGGTCACGGTGCTGCTGACCGACGACGCCCAGGTGATCGAACCCATCACCCTGGTCTTCGGGCTCGGGCTGGTGCTCCCGCTGGTGTCGCTGCTGGTCTCCACCGGCGTCCTCGGACCGGAGATCGAGGACGGCTCGCTGATCTATCTGCTGGCGACCCCGGTGTCCCGACTCTCGGTCGCCGTCAGCAAGCTGGCGGTCGCCGCCGCGGTGACCGTGCTGCTCGGTGCCGGCTCGGTGCTGCTGTCGGCGCTGATCCTGGACCCGGCCGAGCTGGCACAGGCGCTCGCCCTCGGGTTCGGCGCCACGGTCGCCGGGGTGGCCTACTGTGCGCTGTTCGTCGCTCTGTCGGCCCTGCTGCGGCACGGCACCGTCGCCGGGCTGATCTACGTGCTCGTCTTCGAGGGCCTGCTCGCCTCCTGGCTGTCCGGGCTGCGCTACATCTCGGTCGGGTCCTTCGGGCGCCGGATCGCCGGATCGCTCACCGACAACTTGGAGCTGCTGGTGCGCGAGATGAGCCTGGTGTATGCGGTGCTCGCCGCCCTCGTCGTGATCGTCGGCGGAGCGCTGTTCGCGGGGAGCCGGTTGCGCTCGTTCGAGCTACGCGGCGAGGACTGAGCAGCCGGGCCTGCACGCAGGAGGAAGGTCTGGTGCAGTCCACCTGCCCCCTGAGCCTGCGAGGCACCCATGACCACCACGAGCGTCGCCCCAAGCCCGTGCACCCCGTCGATGAGGTGCTGCCTGCGCCCAAACTGGCGATCTACGGATTTCAGCACGTGCTCGCCTTCTACGCCGGGGCGGTGCTGGTGCCGATCATCCTGGCCAACGCCCCTGGGTCTGAGCGACGAGCAGCTGATCCACCTGATCAACGCCGACCTGTCACCTGTCGGATCGCCTCCATCATCCAGGCGGCCGGCATCTGGAAGATCGGCGTCCGGCTGCCGCTGCTCCAGGGAGTCACCTTCACCGCCGTCAGTCCGATGATCGCGATCGGCCTGGCCGCCGGTGGTGGCACCGACGGGCTGCTGTCGATCTACGGCCCGGTCATCGTCGCCGGTCTCTTCACGCTGCTGATCGCCCCCTACTTCGCGCGGCTGATCCGGTTCTTCCCCTCGGTCGTGACCGGCACGGTGATCCTGATCCTCGGGATCGCCCTGCTGCCCGTCGCCGCCGGCGACATCGTGCAGAGCTTCGGCCCGCAGGACATGCAGGGCGAGCCGGTCTACCGGCAGATCGACGGGGAGTTCGTGCTCAAGGACGCCGTGGCCCTGAAGGACATCGGCTACGCCCTGGGCACCCTGATCCTGATCGTGCTCATCCAGCGCTTCTTCAAGGGCTTCATGCAGACCGTGGCAGTGCTGATCGGGCTGGTCGTCGGGACCCTGGTGGCCTGGGCGATGGGGGACGCGCACTTCGACGCGGTCGCCTCGGCCGACGTGGTCGGCTACACCTCGCCGTTCTTCTTCGGGGGCCGACGTTCAGCATCACGGCCATCCTGTCGATGATGATCGTGATGATCATCACCGCGGTCGAGACCACCGGTGATGTGTTCGCCACCGGCGAGATCGTGGACAAGAAGATCGGCAACGAGGACATCTCCCGGGCGCTGCGCGCCGACGGTGTGGCGACCACCTTGGGCGGAGTGCTCAACTCCTTCCCTTACACCTGCTTCACCGAGAACGTCGGGCTCGTCCGGCTGACCCAGATCAAAAGCCGCTGGGTCGTGGTCTCGGCCGGCGTCATCATGATCATCCTCAGGTCGCTGCCTAAGGCGGCGGCCATCGTGGCCGGCATCCCGCACCCCGTGCTGGGCGGAGCGGCCCTGGTGATGTTCGCGACCGTGGCCGTCGTCGGCCTGCAGACGCTGGCCAAGGTCGACTTCAACGACTACAACATCTTCCAGGGCCCGACCTGGCCGGTCGAGAAGGCCTTCGGGCAGCGACCGTTCGCCGACGCCCCGGACCTGCGGGCGGCGTTCCAGGAGGCGCTGCTCGGTGGCACCGCCGAAGAGCAGCGCGAGCTGATGACGGCATACCCCAACCTGGGCGTGGACCGCGAACTGACCGCGGAGTCCGCCACCGACCAGTCGTGGGTCGGGCTGGCCTACCTGGGCGAGGAGGAGGAGCAGGAGTTCGCCGAGCTCTCAAAGATCTACCACGAGAAGTTCGGCATCCCCTTCATCGTCTGCCTGCGCGACCTGGAGAAGCGGGACCAGATCCTGCGGCTGGGCTGGCGGCGGCTGGAGAACTCCTTCGGTCAGGAGCACGTGGCCGCCCTCAACGAGGTCTCCCGCATCGCGGGCTACCGGTTCGAGGATCTCGTCGCCGGGGCCAACCCGATATCTTCGGCGCGGACCCAGCGGTTCGAGCAGCTGCGGTGAGCCCGCGCACCACGAGATGCGCCCCAGCATCAGGCATCTACCCTCGAAGCACGACGATCGGAGCACGCAGATGACCAGCGCCGCAGCGCAGCCCGCCGACAACAACGACATCGACGAGTCATTCCTGGACGAGGCGGTCGAGCTCGCCGTGCGCAACGTCCTCGACGGTGGTGGCCCGTTCGGTGCTGTCCTCGTGCAGGACGAGGTGGTCGTGGCGCGAGGCGTCAACCGGGTCACTCAGAACCTGGACCCCTCGGCGCACGCCGAGGTGCTGGCGATCCGGGAGGCATGCCAGGTCCGCGGAGACTTCCAGCTGAGGGGTATGACGTTGTACGCCTCGTGTGAGCCGTGCCCGATGTGCCTGGCGACGGCGCTGTGGGCCCGCGTGGACCGCGTTCTGTATGCCGGTGACCGGCACGACGCTGCGGTCGGAGGTTTCGACGACCTGGCCTTCTACGACCTGTTCGCTACGTCTCGGGACCAGTGGGAGACACCGGTGGTGCAGCTGCGGACGCAGGATCCGGCGGCGCCGTTCGAGGCGTGGCTGCGCAGCACCTCACGGGTCGACTACTGAGGGACCTCCCGGGCTGACGAGGGACCCGGGCTCACGCCTCGATGGAGCGACCCTGCGCGTCGACGACACAGCGCTGCATGCTGCGAAGGAGCTCCGCAGCGACCCCGACGGCGATGACCGCGGGCTCCTTGCCCTGGATCTCGGGGTCCCCGATCGGGCACGTGAGATGCTCGATCGAGGCAGCGTCGTGTCCCTGCTCGGCCAGCATGCGGCGGAAGCGGCTGCCCTTGGCGCTCGATCCGATCAGCCCCACACTGCCAAGGCCGGGGCGTCGCAGCGCGGCGTCGCACAGGGCGAAGTCCTCCGCGTGGTCGTGCGTCATCACCACCACATGGGCACCGTTCGGCAGCTGGTCGAGGACGGCCTCGCCCAGCACCACCCGGTGCACCGCGACGTCGGCGCTGCCCTCGGTGACCGCCGCCAGCCGCAGCTCGTCGAGCTGCTCGGCGCGGGAGTCGACCAGGTGCAGACGCACCTCCAGCCGGGACAGGATCCGGGCGAGCTCGTAGCCCACGTGGCCGACCCCGAAGACGGCGACGGTCGGCCGGGGCGGCAGCGGCTCCAGCAGCAGCCGCACCTCGCCGCCGCAGCACTGCCGGCCGTGCCGGTTGCGCTGGTGCTCCGTGAGCCGGGAGTGCAGCTGCTCCGCCTCGCGGACCTCCCCGGCGATCAGCTCGCGGGCGCGCTGCACCGCCGACTCCTCGAGGTTGCCACCGCCGACGGTGCCCCACGCGTGGTCGGCCCCGACGACCATCTTGGTCCCGGCGTCACGGGGTGTGTGCCCGCGCGCCTCCACCACCGTGACCAGCACGGCATACGTGCCGTCCGCCCGAAGCTGCTGGAGCGCGCTGAGCCAGTCCACGTCCCGCTCAGCTCCCCGGTGTCGCAGCCACGAGTGCCCCGCGAGAGTTGGCGGGTCTGCTTGACGAGGTCGCCTGGCGGGCCCGCTCGATCGCCCAGTAGACCGCCTCGGGGGTGGCCGGGCTGCCCAGGTCGACGCTGTGCCCGGTCGGCCCGAAGGCACCGACCGCCGCCCGCAGCGCCTCGCGCACGCTGAACGCCTGCATCAGCGGTGGCTCGCCGACGGCTTTGGACCCGTAGACCACGCCGGACTCCGTCGCCAGCTCGTAGAGGTGGACGTTGAACACCTCGGGCATCTCGGAGAAGCTCGGGATCTTGTAGGTGCTGGCGGCCTGGGTGCTCAGCCGGCCGCGGGTGGGGGTGTCGCCGCAGTCCCAGCACAGCTCCTCCAGGGTCAGCCAACCGGCGCCCTGCACGAACCCGCCCTCGACCTGGCCCAGGTCGACCAGGGGCGACAGGGTGTCGCCCACGTCCTGCACGATGTCGGCCCGACGCAGCCGGTAGGCGCCGGTGAACCCGTCGACCTCGACCTCGGAGACCGAGGCGCCGTAGGCGAAGTACTTGAACGGCTCGCCCTGCATCCGCTCCGAGCTCCAGTGCAGACCCTCGGTGCGGTAGAACCCGGCGGCCCACAGCTGGACCCGCTGGAAGTAGGCGTCGTGGACCAGCTCGGCGAACGGGATCTGCCGGTCGTGGAAGCCGATGCCGGTGACGAGGCCGTCGGCGAACCGCACGTCGTCGGGGTGGATGCCCATCCGGCCGGCCGCGACCACCGCGAGCCGGGTGCGGATCTGCTCACAGGCGTCCTTGATCGCACCGCCGTTGAGGTCGGCACCCGAGCTGGCGGCGGTGGCCGAGGTGTTGGGCACCTTGTCGGTGCGGGTGGGCGCCAGCCGGACGATGTCCAGCGGCACCCCCAGTGCGGTCGCCGCGACCTGGATCATCTTGGTGTGCAGCCCTTGGCCCATCTCGGTGCCGCCGTGGTTGATCAGCACCGAGCCGTCCCGGTAGACGTGCACGAGAGCGCCGGCCTGGTTGAACGCCGTGAGGTTGAACGAGATGCCGAACTTGACCGGGGTCATCGCGAGCGCGCGCTTGGTATGCGGATGCTCCTGGTTGTGCTGCTCGATCTCACCTCGGCGCCGGTCGAGCTCGCTGCGCTCGGTGAGGATCGACCAGATGTCGGCCAGCCGTTCGGCGTGCCGGACCGGCTGACCGTAGGGGGTGCTCTGCCCGGGCGCGTAGAAGTTGCGCCGCCGCAGCTCCTCCGGTGCCACGTCCAGCAGCGGGGCACACCGGCCCAGGATGTCCTCCAGCACGATCATGCCCTGCGGGCCGCCGAAACCCCGGAACGCGGTCTGCGAGGTCTTGTGCGTCTGCGCGATCCGCCCGTGCACCTCGATGTGCGGCACGAAGTAGGCGTTGTCGATGTGGCACAACGCCCGGGCCAGCACGGGCTCGGACAGGTCCAGGCTCCACCCGCCGTCGCTGGTCAGCGTGGCCCGCAGTGCGCAGATGCGGTGGTCGGCGTCGAAGCCGACCTCCCAGGTCGCGTGGAAGGGGTGCCGCTTGCCGGTCATCGTGATGTCCTGCGTGCGGTTGAGCCGCAGCAGGACGGGACGGCCGGTGAGGGTGGTGCCCAGCGCGGCGACGGCCGCCAGCCCGTGCGGCTGCATCTCCTTGCCGCCGAACCCGCCGCCCATCCGCAGGCACTGCACGGTGACCTCGTTGCTGCGCAGGCCCAGGACGTGGGCGACGATCTCCTGGGTCTCCGAGGGGTGCTGGGTGCTGGACTGCACGAAGACCTGACCCGCCTCGTCGACGTGTGCGAGGGCCGCGTTGGTCTCCAGGTAGAAGTGCTCCTGCCCGCCGAACTCGAACTCCCCGTCGAACCGGTATGTGGCATCCTTCAGTCCGGATACGACGTCCCCTCGGGCCACGGTGCGCTGGTGGCCCTGGAAGCTCTGCGCGTCGATGGCCTCGGCCAGCGTCATGATCGAGGGCAACGGCTCGACGTCGACCTCGATCGCGTTGGCGCCCAGCCGGGCCGCCTCCAGGGTCTCGCCCAGCACCCAGCAGATCGCGTGGCCGTAGTACATGATCTCGCCCGGGAAGAGCGGCTCGTCGCCCTTGATGCCGGCGTCGTTGACACCGGGCACGTCGTCGGCCGTGAGCACGTGCACCACACCGGGCACCGCGTAGGCAGGCTCGACGTCCAGCCGGGTGATCCGGGCGTGCGCGACGCTCGACTGCAGCGGCCAGGCGTGCAGAGCGCCGGGATAGCGCCCGAGGAGGTCGTCGGTGTAGAGCGCCGCCCCGGTCACGTGCAGGGGGGCACTCTCGTGCGAGATCTCCAGGCCGACCTTGGGGTTGACCGGGCGGTCGGCCAGCGGCCCGTGTTGCTTGCTCATGTCTCAGACTTCCTGGTATGCCGGGGGAGCGGACTCGGCGTGGAACTTCAGCAGGGCGGAGCGCAGCATCGCTGTGCGGTAGTCACCGCTGGCCCGGTGGTCGCTCAGCGGGGTGCCCTCGGCGCCCAGGACCTCGGCGGCCTCGGCGACCGTGTCCGGACTCCAGGGGCGGCCGGTCAACGCGGCCTCGGTGTCCTGGGCACGCATCGGGGTAGCCGCCACCCCACCGAGCCCGATCCTGATGTCCCGCACGACGGCATACCCCTGGCTGCGCTCGGTGCGGTCGAGGGTGGCGGCGAAGGCGATCGCGACGCTGGAGATGTCGTCGAAGCGTCGCTTGGCGATCTTGTGGAACGCGGTGACCGGTGCGAGGGGGGTGGGGATCCGCACGGCCTTGATCAGCTCGTCGGGGCGGCGGACGCTGCGGCGGTAGCCGGTGTAGTAGTCCGACAAGGCGACCTCGCGCTCTTCGGAGCGGGAGGTCAGGACGAGCCGGGCGTCCAGGGCCAGCAGCGCGGGCATCGCATCGCCGATGGGGGAGCCGGTGCCCAGGTTGCCGCCCAGGGTGGCGCCGTTGCGGATCAGCCGGGAGCCGAACTGGGGGAACAACCGGGCCAGCAGCGGCACCCGGCCGGCTAGACCGCGCTCGATCTCGGTCAGGCTGAGGGCGGCGCCCAGCTCGATGCTCTTGGCGCCGATGCTCAGCTCGCGCAGCTCGGGGAGCCGGTCGATCCCGATGCTGACCTCCGCGCGGGCATGCCGGATGTTGAGCTCGACACCCCAGTCGGTCGAGCCGGCGACCAGCTGCGCCTGCGGATGCTCGGCGAGCATCTGCAACGCCTCGTCCAAGGATGCCGGCCGGAGGAAGGAGCCCTGCGGGTTGGTGATCCTGGTTGCGGCGGGACCGGGGGCGGGGGCGCTGCACCGGGCCAGCAGCGGGTCGTCGGCCCCGGGTTGGCCCAGGCCGTAGGCCGCATCGCGGATCGGCCGGTAGCCGGTGCACCGGCACAGATTGCCGGACAGCGCGTGCAGGTCGAAGCCGTTGGGGCCGTGCTCGTGGTCGGGGGCGTGGCTGGGCGCCGTCGGCCCGCCGTTGCTCGACGGCTCCTGCAGCAGCTCGCGCTCACCGGCCACCCCCGGCTCGGCCTCCGGCGCGCGCTCGCGGGTCCCGGAGGCTGTGGGGGTGCGGTCCGGGCGGTAGTACTCCGAGGCCATCGAGCAGACGAAGCCCGGGGTGCAGAATCCGCACTGCGACCCGCCGAGGTCGGCCATCCGCTGCTGCACCGGGTGCATCGCCTCCGGCCGCCCCAGACCCTCGGCGGTGACGACCTCCTGCCCGTCCATCCCGGCAGCCGGGACCAGGCAGGCATTGATCGCCGTCCAGCACGTCGCGTCGTCCCCGTGGGGGCGGGCCACCAGGACCGCGCAGGCCCCGCACTCGCCCTCGGCGCAACCCTCCTTGACACCGGTGAAGCCACACTCGCGCAGCCAGCTCAGGAGGGTGACGTGGCCGCCCACGTCACCCAGCGGGTGCGGCCGGCCGTTGACGTTCACGTGCGGGTTCGCAGTGGCTTCCATCGCCCGTCTCCTCGTGCTCCGACTCGGTGAGCTGCTCTCTGCTGCGACTGTAGCCATGGGCAGGAAGTGGTGCCATGGAGGTTCACCCAAACTCCAGGCCGGCTACCCGGCTTCCGATGTAGCACCCAACCGTTGTGCGCGCGGACGCGCCCTGCGCAGGCCCCAGTGGAGCGCACATCGGCACGGCCCGGCCGTTGTGCGCGCGGATGCGCCCTGCGCAGGCCCCAGTGGAGCGCACATCGGTACGGGGGCCTAGCCCGAGTTTCCGAGGATCGGGACGGTTGGTGAGGTTGTTTGGGTTCTGACCAGGGGTTTTGGTGGTGGCGGCGCCTATGACCTAACTCTGGGTGCGAAGTGGTCGAGTTGGTAGATGGTGGTGAGCTGGTCTTGTAGTTCGGTGGTTTCGGTGAGCATCCGGCGGGCCTT
>NZ_JBPCKQ010000014.1:0-4948 GCF_051004135.1 Ornithinimicrobium sp. | reverse complement strand
GCTCGGAGCAAGCTTCATGAAGGTGGCTGTCTAACGGGCCATTTGGACGAGCAACGCTTGGCCACTCTCGAGGCGGCTGTTCAGGACGTCGTCTCTGGCGAACTACAGGCACCTCCTGCCTTGACCGCTGGGCTCAGTCGAGCTCAGCTCGCCGCGGCCCTCGCCAACGTTGAGGATGAACTGGCGCAGCAGCGATCCGAGAGCACGAGGAGCTCGTGGGAACTGGGACCGGAAGACAGTGGCGCGGGGTAAGCGGAGAAGGCCCCCTCGTCCATCATCCTCCGTTCCCTTCCCTTGGGACGGCCAGTCAGAGGGCAACCGTCGGCGCATTGAAGCGAACTACAGACAGGTCCGCGATGAGGTGGTCCGTGCAGCGCTCAACGG
The DNA here is from genome assembly GCF_051004135.1 of Ornithinimicrobium sp. GTDB lineage: Bacteria > Actinomycetota > Actinomycetes > Actinomycetales > Dermatophilaceae > Ornithinicoccus. Next base: position 4,564 of record NZ_JBPCKQ010000014.1, on the reverse strand, counting down.
AGAACGGCCCACCTCGGAGTTGCTGAAGGAATGGCACGTCACCTCGCTGGTGGGGGTCCGCCTCGCCGAGCCATGGGTGGCAGGACACTACCGCGGGGAGGGTCCGCCGAAGTCACAGTTGCGTTCGTGCCAGAACCACGTTGGGGGCAGGCTCGGCGCATCCCCAACCAAAGTCCGGCAGCGGGTTCGCGAGACCTTCACCGAGCTGGATCGCCGTCTCGATGACTTGGACGCCCGGGTAAACACGGGTGAGGGCCTAGGAACCCTGTACTCAGACGTGCTCCGTCTATGCGCCTGGACTCACGGTGAGTGGGTGCGAACCCACCCCTTCGCCGATCACAACGGAAGCACCGCTCGCCTCCTAGCGCTGCTGATCGGGCTGAGGTACGGAGTACCACTCAACCTGCCGGGCAAGCCCCGCCCCGCTCGGTCACCTTTCGGACTCGCGCTGTCGTATGACCTTGCTGCGGAGAACCAGATGCTGGGCGATGACACCGTCATGGTTAGCTACCTCGATCGCCTGGCGAACTCGTCCGTTCCGGGACCCAATTCGCCGGGCGCGTGAGTGCATCGCGGTGGCGCGAGCTCGCGAGGGTTGGGAGATGACCCCACTGCAGTACTTTGCTGGGGTACGGGCACGACAGAGGCCCCTCCCGGTGACCGGAAAGGGCCTCTGACCTCGGGTGGAGGCGAGGGGACTCGAACCCCTAACCCCCTGCTTGCAAAGCAGGTGCGCTACCAATTGCGCCACGCCCCCGAGGTGCCGGCGCCGTTGCGCCGGCGGGGGGTTCAGTTGTGCTCGACGGTGTCGGTCGCCTCGGCCCACAGGTCACGCTCGGCCTTGGCGTCCCGCGATTTCTTGACCAACGCGAGTCCACCCGCGGCGGCCGCCGCGGCGATGACGAGCAGGCGCTTCATACGTCCTCCAGCAATTGTCCGGTGCCCCGGTCTCACGAGGGGCGTGTGGTGGGCCTAACTGGACTTGAACCAGTGACCTCTGTCTTATCAGGACAGCGCTCTAACCGACTGAGCTATAGGCCCGGGAGCACAGATGAAGGGTGGAGCCCTCTGGTCTGCGCCGCACGAGGCTACCCCACCGCGTAGGGGCCGGCCAAAACGTCGACAGCAAGGACCGGGTCTTGGTCCTGCGCCGGCTCATTCGTCGGACAGGGTCAGGTGCGCTCCACCGACCAGCGCGGAGCAGACGTTGTAGAGGAAGGCGGTCAACGTGGCCAGCGCGGTCAGCAGGATGACGTTGACCACCCCCACGACCACGGACAGTGCCACCACCCGGCCGAAGCCGACGTAGTCCATCAGGTCGAACGACGAAGCGTTGTCCTCCCCACTGGTGACCTGCACGATGAACCCGTTGAGGGTGCCGAACACGTTCATCCCCGACAGCACGGTCCACAGCACCGCGACCATCACCACGCCGGCGATGCCCAGGGCGACCGAGACCAGGAACGAGATCTTGAAGACCGACCACGGGTCGATCCGCTGTGCGGTGAGCCGGACTCGGCGAGGTCCGGTGCGTCGCGGACCCGGAGGCCGGCGAGCGGTCCCCGTGTCGGAGCCACCCTGCGGCGCGCTCCCGTCCCGGGCCCCCGAACCGTCGCCCTGTTCGCCGGCCCGGCGGGCGGCCTGGTCACGTCGGGCCGCCAGATCCTGGTGCGGTGCGGTGCGCGCCATCGCTCCGTCTCGCATCGACGTCGCAGGTTGGTGGGCGTCCGTCGAAGCATCGTCGTCGGGAGGCCCGGTGTCGGCGGGGCTGCGCCGCTGGCTCCTGTCCTGCGTGTCGTGCTTGGCAGTGCTCACTGATCGCCTTCCGGGCCGGGCTCTGGTGGAGCCTGCTGGTCAGGGCCGAAGCCGTCGGCAGACGGCCCCTGCTCCGACGGTACGCCATCGGCCCTTCCCGCACCCTGTGACAGCTCGTCGGTGTCGGCCTGCAGAGCCTCGACATGCTCGGCGAGCTCGCGCTCGGCATTGCGTGCGACAGCGACGATCGCATCACCTGCGGCGGGCGCGGCGAACCGGACACCCGCGGTGTCCCGGCCGGTGATGCGCACCTGGTCGATGGCCGAGCGCACGACGTTGCCCCGTTCGAGCACCACGAGCACCTCGTCACCGTCCTGCACGGTCAGCGCGCCGACCAGATCGCCGCCCTTGTCGGTCGCCCGGGCCACCTTGATGCCCAGACCGCCACGGCCCTGCACCCGGTAGGCCGAGACGGGCGTGCGCTTGGCCATCCCCGTCTCGTAGACCACGAACACGTAGGGGTCGGTCCCGGACTGCACCACCTGCATCGCGAGCAGCTCATCGCCTGTGCGGAACTTCATACCGGTCACTCCCGACGTCGCCCGGCCCATCGGGCGCAGCGCCTCGTCGGTGGCGGTGAAGCGCACCGACTGGCCCTTGATCGAGACCAGCAGCACGTCGTCCTCGGCCTCCGCGAGCCCGGCGCTGACCAGCTCGTCGCCGTCGCGCAGGTTGACCGCGATCAGCCCGCCGGAGCGGGGCGAGTCGTAGTCGGCCAGGCAGGTCTTCTTGACCAGGCCGTTGCGCGTGGCCAGCAGCAGGTATGCAGAGTGCTCGTAGTCCGAGAGCGCCAGCACCTGGGCGATCTGCTCGCCGGGCTGGAAGGCCATCAGGTTGGCCACATGCTGACCCTTGCCCGTGGGGCCACCCTCGGGGATCTCATACGCCTTGGCCCGATAGACCCGGCCCAGGTTGGTGAAGAACAACAGCCAATGGTGGGTGGAGGTGGTGAAGAAGTGGCCTACCACGTCGTCTGCACGCAGCGCCGTCCCCCGGCGGCCCTTGCCGCCCCGGTTCTGCGGACGGTACTCCACCACCTTCGTGCGCTTGGCGTAGCCGCCACGGGTGATGGTGACCACCACGTCCTCGTCGGGGATCAGGTCCTCCATGGACATGTCCCCGTCGAAGGGCACGATCCGGCTGCGCCGCTCGTCGCCGAACTTGTCGACGATCTCGGCGAGCTCCTCGCTGACGATGCTGCGCTGCCGCTGCGGGGAGTCCAGGATCGCCTGGTAGTCGACGATCATCGCCTCGAGCCGGTCGTGCTCCTCGATGATCTTCTGCCGTTCGAGGGCGGCCAGCCGCCGCAGCTGCATGTCGAGGATCGCGCGGGCCTGGATCTCGTCGATCTCGAGCAGGTCGATCAGCCCTTCGCGGGCGTCCTCGACCGTCGCGCTGCCCCGGATCAAGGCGATGACCTCATCGAGCGCGTCGAGGGCCTTGAGCAGACCGCGCAGGATGTGGATCTGCTCCTCGGCCCTGCGCAGCCGGTAGGTGGTGCGACGGACGATGACCTCGATCTGATGATCGACCCAGTGCCGCACGAAGGCCGACAGCGGCAGGGTGCGCGGCACTCCGTCGACCAGGGCCAGCATGTTGGCCCCGAAGTTCTGCTGCAGCTGGGTGTGCTTGTAGAGGTTGTTGAGCACGACCTTGGCGACCGCGTCGCGCTTGAGCACGATGACCAGGCGCTGGCCGGTGCGCCCGGAGGTCTCGTCGCGCAGGTCGGCGATGCCGGCGAGCTTGCCGTCGTTGACCAGCTCGGCGATCTTCTTGGCAAGGCTGTCGGGGTTGACCTGGTAGGGCAGCTCGGTCACCACGAGGCACTGCCGGCCCTGGATCTCCTCGACTTCGACGACCGCCCGCATGATGACGGAGCCACGACCGGTGCGGTAGGCGTCCTCGATGCCACGCCGGCCCATGATCAGGGCCCCGGTCGGGAAGTCCGGGCCGGGGATCCGCTCGATCAACGCCTCCAGCAGCTCCTCCCGGCCTGCTTCGGGGTGCTCCAGCAGCCATTGCACCCCGGAGGCGACCTCGCGCAGGTTGTGCGGCGGGATCTGGGTGGCCATCCCGACTGCGATCCCGGCCGAACCGTTGACCAGCAGGTTAGGGAAACGCGCGGGCAGGACCTGCGGCTCCTGGGTCTTGCCGTCGTAGTTGTCACCGAAGTCGACGGTGTCCTCGTGGATGTCGCGGACCATCTCCATGGCCAGCGGCGCCATCTTGCACTCGGTGTAGCGGGGCGCGGCCGCCGGGTCGTCGCCGGGCGTGCCGAAGTTGCCCTGCCCATCCACGAGGGGGTAGCGCAGCGACCAGTCCTGCACCAGCCGGACCAGGGCGTCATAGATCGCCCCGTCGCCGTGCGGGTGGTAGTGCCCCATCACATCGCCCACGACCCGGGCGCACTTGTTGAAGCCCCGGTCGGGCCGGTAGCCACCGTCGTACATCGCGTAGAGCACCCGGCGGTGCACGGGCTTGAGCCCGTCGCGCACGTCGGGCAGGGCGCGGGAGACGATCACGCTCATCGCATACTCGATGTAGCTGCGCTGCATCTCGGCGTTGAGGTCGACGGCTTCGATCCGGTCGCCGATGGGCGGGATGGTGTCGGTCACGCGAGTCCTTGTCGTCGTCGTTCAGGTATGCAGTAGGCAGCGAACGTCAGAGGGGTTCGGGGGTGGCCGGGGGGGGGGCCCCCCAAAGCCTCCCCGTCGCGAAAACCCCGGCCCCTTTTGTTCCCCTTGGTTCA
>NZ_JBPCKQ010000013.1:0-5468 GCF_051004135.1 Ornithinimicrobium sp. | reverse complement strand
TGGCCAGGCAAGCTGGTAGTAGACAGGGAGGTTGACCAGCGTGCGGTTGTCCGGTGGTTGCATCACCGCCTCTGGCAGCGCGAAGTCTGTCTGGTGAAACTGCTCCTCGATCATGGCGTCAGTCAGTATCGGTGCTGCGCCGGACTCCGGTGGGACGGACCCACCAAAGCAGGTTGTGCCGATGACCGCCCAGGCACCTTCAGTTCCATCGGCGGCGACTTCTCGGCGGTAGACCCAAGCCAGCGGACCAGGCCCGGGTGGCGTGATGCGGTCACACAGGTCGAGCGCAAGAGCGCAGAGCTCCAAGCGCGGCTGCTGCGGTGTGTTTTGGGCGCACGCAATAACTGCTACGTATTGGTACTTGGCGCCTGCGATGGGGGTCCCGTCGGAACTGACCGGAACTTCAGCGGAGAGACCGGACGTTTGGGTCGCCGTTGCGAAGAAAATACCTCGCATGGTCTGTCGACATTCGAAATCAATTACACTGCATGGCTTGCGCTCGTCCGGGTCGGATTGCAGGGGAAGAGGAATGTTTGCAAGAATGAGAATCGCGGCTGAAATCATTCTATCTCGACGATTCGCCATCCCGCCTCCGTCCAAGTCAGCCTTAGAGCAAAGGACACATCGCTCGGTTGGTCTGCCGGGTTTTCGATGTCACCGTCAAGCGTCAGTACTGCAGGGTTGATCTGGCTGAGTATGGTCTCCACCAAGACCTCCCCATCTACCTCCGATGCTGTCGCGGACAGCAACTCGATGGAGGGTCCATCGCTTCGCAAGCCGTCCTCCGCTAAGGACTGGAGGGACTCTTCGAAAGCGACGCACGTTTGGCACTGCGGGGTGCCCGTGTTTGCCAAGGCACCCGCGTCTGGTGTCATGGTTCCGTAGTTGAGTAGATCGAAATAGTGGGCGACGAAGGCTTCTGCGCCGGCCTCTGTCTGCTCGGTGGCTTCGGGCGGAAGCTCAGGTGCACCTCCAGCCTTGGTCGTGGGTGAGGAGGTCGCCGTTGCGGTCTTGGTCTCGGTGTCAGGCGGGGGCGGCTCCGAGGTGGCGCTGCTCTCGCCAAGCGACTCCACCGGCTCCGGGGGAGGGCTCGGTTGGCCCGGGCCCGTGCAGCCCGCGCCGGCCAGGATGGCAAGGCTGAGGGCGGCGGTCACGCGCTTGGCTCTCACGGGGTCCCCTTCGTGTGTGTCCGCGCTCCGGTGCGATGACGACTCTTCCTCGAACAGTCTGCACGATTTTTACCTACCGTTGGCGTTGTCCACAACCCCCGTTTGGGCATCTGGGAGGGAAGGGGTCACTGGTTCGGCAGTGACCCTGCCACGCGTCTGCATACCCTCCGCGCCTGACTTGGCACCCGCTCCGGCGCCGGACCCGCGACACGCCGACGCGCCAGGCGGTGCCCTTGCCATCGGAGACGAGACGTGACTACCATCACCACATCTGGTAGTTACAGCACTGTGGTTCGTCCACATGTTGTGCACAGAGGATCGACGTGATCCACACGTCGTCCACAGGACATCCCCAACGTCATACCCAGGGCAGCCACTCGCAAGGGTGGTCAGGGGGCCTTCGTCCCCGCGAGGAGGAGCCATGCACTGTCCGTTCTGTCGGCATACCGACTCCCGCGTCGTGGACAGCCGCGTGCAGGAGGAGGGGACCGTCATCCGGCGGCGCCGCCAGTGTCCGGAGTGCGGACGCCGGTTCGGCACCGTGGAGACCGCGACCCTTTCGGTCATCAAGCGATCCGGGGCGACCGAGCCGTTCAGCCGGGAGAAGGTCCTGCTCGGCGCGCGCAAGGCATGTCAGGGCCGGCCGGTCACCGAGGACGACCTGCAGCGGCTGGGGCAGACGGTCGAGGAGACCATCCGCTCGCTGGGGCAGGCCGAGGTCGACGCCCACGAGGTGGGCCTGGCCATCCTCGCTCCGCTGCGCGAGCTCGACGAGGTGGCCTACCTGCGGTTCGCCTCCGTCTACCAGGCATTCGACTCACTTCAGGACTTCGAGGCGGCCATCACCCTGCTGCGCGCCGAGCGCGACGCGGGGTATGTCGGTGGTCGCTGACAGCGTTACTTCATAGGGACACGACAGCAGCTCAACCCATCTTACCAAGCACAAGGAGCAAGGGATATGACGGAGACGACCGGGGCCAAGTCCCGCTCACGCCGGGCCAACAAGGGCCTGACGATCGAGCGCATCTTCACCACGCCGGGGGAGCACCCCTACGACCAGGTCACGTGGGAGAAGCGCGACGTGGTGCAGACCAACTGGAAGACTGGCGACGTCATCTTCGAGCAGCATGGGGTGGAGTTCCCCGACTTCTGGTCGGCCAACGCCTCGACGATCGTCACCACCAAGTACTTCCGGGGGGCCGTCGGCACCGACGCGCGGGAGACCGGTCTCAAGCAGCTCATCGACCGTGTGGTGCTGACCTACACCCGCGCGGGTATGGAGCATGGGTACTTCGCGACGGACCAGGACGCGGAGGTCTTCGAGCACGAGCTCACCTACGCGCTGCTGCACCAAGTCTTCAGCTTCAACTCCCCGGTGTGGTTCAACGTCGGCACGCCGAGCCCGCAGCAGGTGTCAGCGTGTTTCATCCTCTCCGTGGACGACTCGATGGACTCGATCCTCAACTGGTACAAGGAGGAGGGGTTCATCTTCAAGGGTGGCTCCGGGGCCGGCCTCAACCTGTCCCGCATCCGCTCCTCCAAGGAGCTGCTGTCTTCCGGTGGCACCGCGAGCGGCCCGGTGTCGTTCATGCGCGGCGCCGACGCGTCCGCGGGCACCATCAAGTCTGGTGGCGCGACCCGTCGCGCGGCCAAGATGGTCGTGCTCGACGTCGACCACCCCGACATCGAGGAGTTCGTCGAGACCAAGATGGTGGAGGAGGACAAGATCCGCGCGCTGCGTGACGCCGGCTTCGACATGGACCTGGGCGGCAAGGACATCGTGTCCGTGCAATACCAGAACGCCAACAACTCGGTCCGCGTCACCGATGAGTTCATGCGGGCCGTCGAGGACGGCTCGGAGTTCGGGTTGACCTCGCGCAAGGACGGCTCGGTGGTCGAGACCATCGATGCGCGAGGCCTGTTCGACAAGATGGCGCAGGCCGCGTGGGCATGCGCCGACCCGGGTTTGCAGTACGACGACACGATCAACGACTGGCACACCAATCCGGAGACCGGTCGGATTACCGCTTCTAATCCCTGCTCAGAGTACGTTTCTCTAGACAACTCCTCGTGCAACCTGGCCTCGCTCAACCTGCTGAAGTTCCTGCGCGAGGACGACACGTTCGACGTCGAGGCCTATCAGAAGGTCATCGAGCTGGTCATCACCGCGATGGACATCTCCATCTGCTTCGCCGACTTCCCGACCGAGTCGATCGGGGAGACCACGCGCAACTACCGCCAGCTCGGCATCGGCTACGCCAACCTGGGCGCACTGCTCATGGCCACCGGTCGAGGCTACGACTCCGAGGGCGGTCGCGCGCTCGCCGCCGCGTTCACCTCGCTGCTGACCGGTGCTGCATACAAGCGCTCAGCCGAGCTGGCCGGCGTCGTCGGACCGTATGCCGGATACGCCCGCAACGCGGACGCGCACAAGCGGGTGATGCGCAAGCACCAGGCCGCCAACGACGAACTGCGCCCGCTGCATGCCATGGACGAGGGCATCCACAAGGCTGCCACCAAGGCGTGGGACGCCGTGGTCAAGAGTGGCGAGAAGGCCGGATACCGCAACGCGCAGGCCTCGGTGCTCGCGCCCACTGGCACCATCGGCTTCATGATGGACTGCGACACGACGGGCATCGAGCCCGACTTCTCGCTGGTCAAGTTCAAGAAGCTGGTCGGCGGTGGGTCGATGCAGATCGTCAACCAGACGATCCCGCGGGCGCTGAAGAACCTCGGCTACACCGGGGAGACCATCGAGGCGATCGTGGAGTTCATCGCCGAGAAGGGCCACGTCATCGACGCACCCGGTCTCAAGCCGGAGCACTACGAAGTCTTCGACTGCGCGATGGGTGCCCGCTCGATCAGGCCCATGGGTCACGTGCGGATGATGGCGGCTGCTCAGCCGTTCCTGTCCGGGGCGATCTCCAAGACCGTCAACCTGCCCGAGTCGGCGACCGTCGAGGACATCGCCGACGTCTACCTGCAAGGCTGGAAGCTCGGTCTCAAGGCGCTTGCGGTCTATCGCGACAACTGCAAGGTCGGCCAGCCGCTCTCGGACGGCAAGAAGGACGACGCCAAGGTCGACGAGTCGGTGGCGGAGCCGAAGGTCGAGAAGGTCGTGGAGTACCGCCCGGTGCGCAAGCGGCTGCCCAAGCGCCGGACCAGCCAGACCACGTCGTTCGCCGTCGGCGGCGCCGAGGGCTACCTGACCGCCGGCACCTACGACGACGGCCAGCTCGGGGAGCTCTTCCTCAAGTTCGGCAAGCAGGGCTCGACCCTGGCTGGGGTGATGGATGCCTTCTCGATCGCCGTCTCGGTGGGCCTGCAGTACGGCGTGCCGCTGGAGACCTTCGTGGAGAAGTTCACCAACCTGCGCTTCGAGCCCGCCGGCATGACCGACGACCCGGACGTGCGGATGTCGCAGTCGCTGATGGACTACGTCTTCCGTCGGCTGGCACTGGACTACATGGACTTCGAGACCCGCTCGTTCATGGGCATCCACAGCGTGCAGGAGCGTCAGCGGCAGCTGGAGACCGGCTCGTATGCGCCGGGAGAGTCAGCCTCGTCTGAGGAGGAGGACTACGAGGACGAGTTGGAGCGCTACAGCCAGTCCGCGGCACCGGCCAGCAAGCGCCAGGCACTCACGGCCGACTCACCGGCGGTGCAGTCCGGGGCCGGCGCCGCCGACGCCCGTAAGGCCGAGCCGAGCGTGCACTCCTCCACCGAGCTGCTGGAGCAGTTGCAGGGCAAGTCCGCCGACGCGCCGATGTGTATGACGTGTGGCACCAAGATGCGCCCAGCCGGCTCCTGCTACGTCTGCGAGGGTTGCGGAAGCACCAGCGGCTGCAGTTGATCGATCCGTGAGTCGTGAGTGGGCCCGAACGCCGAGAGGTGTTCGGGCCCACTCGAATGTTCGGCTTCGGCGGAGTTGCTGGATGTCCGCAGCGACGTGACGCAAAGCGGATAATCGGAGGTTCCTCGAAGCGGGCGCCGGAGCAAGAAACTTAGGTCGTATGCGGCGGAAAGCCGCGGGCGGCGGGGCCTGAGCCCGCGACGCCCTAGTTGATGTCGAACTCGTTTCCCTCGGGATCGATCAACGCCACCGCCTAGTGGTTCAGATCCTCCTCCACGATCGTGCGCAGCCGCGTAGCACCGAGGCTCACAAGCCGCGCCGCCTCAGCCTCGACCTGCTCGCGTCGGGTCTCGAAGGGCGTCCCGCGGCCACCGAGCACCGACCGCCCCAACTGCTTCCACTGCCCGAACCCCGCCACCAAAGTCGGAAACGCTCGGGCACCCGAC
>NZ_JBPCKQ010000012.1:0-32533 GCF_051004135.1 Ornithinimicrobium sp. | reverse complement strand
CCCCGGCCGTCCGGGCCCGGGTCAGCGTGGAGGCCGGCGTGGCCCAGGGCTGGCGCGAGATCGTGGGCGATGCGGGGCGAATGGTCAGCCTCGAGCACTTCGGCGCCTCGGCCGACTACGAGACCCTCTACCAGGAGTTCGGGATCACCGCCAAGGCCGTCGCCCAGGCCGCGCGGGACTCCATCCAAGCGGCGCAGGCCGACGAGGCTCCCGCGCACAACTCACCCACCCAGCCCGGTGACGAGGCCGACGCCGTCGGCGACGCCGACGCGGGCGGTCACCGATCCAGCGACGCAACTGAGAAGTGAAGGAACACGTCATGACACAGACCACGAACACCAGCGAGAACCCCGCCGCCGAGACCGCTGCGGAGTCCCGCAAGCACCCCTCGGCCGAGACGCCTCTGGCCGCCCTGTCCGCGGCTGGGGTCTCCATCTGGTTGGACGACCTCAACCGGCCGATGATCACCGGCGGCGACCTGCAGGAGCTCATCGACGAGCGACACGTCGTGGGAGTCACCTCCAATCCGACCATCTTCGCCGCAGCGCTCGCCGAGGGCGAGGCCTACACCGAGCAGGTCCGCGAGCTCGCGGGCCAGGGTGCCGATGTCGAGCAGGCTGTGTTTGCCTTGACGACCCAGGACGTCGGCAACGCCTGCGACATCTTCACCCCGGTCTACGAGGCCACCGACGGTGTGGACGGACGGGTCTCGATCGAGGTCGACCCCGGGATGGCGGCCCAGACCGACGCCACGGTCGAGATGGCTGAGCGGCTGTGGAACGAGATCGACCGGCCCAACCTGTTCATCAAGATCCCCGCCACCGTCGAGGGACTGCCGGCGATCGCCCAGACGCTGGCCAAGGGAATCAGCGTCAACGTGACCCTGGTCTTCTCCCTGGACCGATACCGCGCCGTGATGAACGCGTTCCTGACCGGTCTCGAGCAGGCCCGGCAGAACGGCCACGACATCTCCCAGATCCACTCGGTGGCCTCCTTCTTCGTCTCCCGGGTCGACAGCGAGGCCGACAAGCGGCTCGAGAAGGTGGGCACCGACGAGGCCACGGCACTGCTGGGCACCGTCGCGCTGGCCAACGCACAGCTGGCCTACCAGGCCTTCGAGGAGGTCTTCTCGACGCCGCGCTGGCAGAGCCTCGCCGACGACGGAGCCCACCCGCAGCGTCCGCTGTGGGCCTCCACCGGGGTCAAGAACGAAAACTACGACGACACCATGTATGTCACGCAGCTGGTGGCCCCGCAGACGGTCAACACCATGCCCGGTGCAACCCTCGACGCCACCGCCGATCATGCACACATCACCGGGGACACCATCACCGGGACCTACGACGAGGCCCAGCGCAACCTCGACGCCCTGGAGCGGGTCGGCGTGTCCTACAACGAGATCGTGGAGGTCCTGGAGGCCGAGGGCGTGGAGAAGTTCGAGAAGTCGTGGGACGAGCTGCTCGAGACGGTGCAGGGCCAGCTCGACAAGCACTCGGACAGCTCCGGCACGTGAGGAGACCCGGTATGCCGGGTCGCACCGTGCCGCCGGCGTGCCGGCCGTTGGCAGTGTGATGCCCGGGCCTGTCGCGGTCACCGCCGAGTCCAACCCGCTGCGCCACCCCGACGACAAGCGGCTGCCGCGGATCGCCGGACCGTGCAGCATGGTGATGTTCGGGGTCACCGGCGACCTCGCCCGCAAGAAGCTCATGCCGGCGATCTACGACCTCGCCAACCGTGGTCTCCTGCCCCCGGGTTTCTCGCTGGTCGGCTTCGCCCGGCGGGACTGGGACCACCAGGACTTCGCCAAGATCGTGCACGACTCGGTGCAGGCGCACGCCCGCACCCCCTTCCGCGAGGACGTGTGGCGCAGCCTGGCCGAGGGCTTCCGCTTCGTGCCGGGCGCCTTCGACGACCCGGACGCGTTCCGGCTGCTGTCCCGCACCGTGCAGCAGCTCGACGCCGATCGCGGCACCGGTGGCAACCACGCGTTCTATCTGTCCATCCCCCCGGACTGGTTCGCCCCGGTGTGCGAGCAGCTGAAGGCCTCGGGTCTCAGCGACCCCAGTCCGGGCACCTGGCGACGGGTGGTCATCGAGAAGCCCTTCGGTGACGACCTGGCCAGCGCCCGCGGGCTCAACGACATCGTCGAGTCGGTCTTCCCCCCGGACTCGGTCTTCCGGATCGACCACTACCTGGGCAAGGAGACGGTGCAGAACCTGTTGGCGCTGCGCTTCGCCAACCAGATGTTCGAGCCGATCTGGAACGCCAACTACGTCGACCACGTGCAGATCACGATGGCCGAGGACATCGGCATCGGTGGCCGCGCGGGCTACTACGACGACGTCGGCGCGGCCAAGGACGTCATCCAGAACCACCTGCTGCAGCTGTTCGCGCTTACCGCGATGGAGGAGCCGATCAGCTTCACCGCCGACGCGGTCCGGGCGGAGAAGGAGAAGGTGCTGGCCTCCGTGCAGCTGCCCGAGGACCTGACTGCCTCCACCTGTCGGGGCCAGTACGTCTCCGGGTGGCAGGGTGGCCAGCAGGTCCGGGGATATCTGGAGGAGGACGGCGTCGCCGCCGACTCCGCCACCGAGACCTACGCCGCGATCACCCTCGACGTGCACACCCGCCGATGGGCGGGGGTGCCGTTCTACCTGCGCACCGGCAAGCGGCTGGGCAAGCGGGTGACCGAGATCGCGGTCGTCTTCAAGCGCGCTCCCCACCTGCCATTCACCAGCACCTCCACCGAGGAGCTTGGGCAGAACGCGATCGTCATCCGGGTGCAGCCGGACGAGGGGGTCACCATGCGGTTCGGCTCCAAGGTGCCGGGGAGCCAGATGGAGGTGCGCGACGTCACCATGGACTTCGGCTACGGCGCGTCCTTCACCGAGTCCAGTCCAGAGGCCTACGAGCGACTGATCCTGGATGTGCTGCTCGGCGACCCGCCGCTGTTCCCGCGGCACGAGGAGGTCGAGCTCTCGTGGACCATCCTGGACCCTGTGGTGCGGCACTGGCACCGCAGCCGGACCGGTCCCCACGACTACGCCGCGGGCGGCTGGGGGCCCGCCGAGTCCGACCGGATGCTGCAGCGGCACGGGCGCGAGTGGCGGCGGCCGTGAGCCCCTATCAGAGGATCGGAGACACGCCGTGATCGTGGACCTGCCGGACACGACGACCACCGACGTCAGCAAGGCCCTGGTGACGCTGCGGCACAGTGTCGGCGCCATGGCCATGGGGCGGGTGCTGACGCTGCTGGTCAGCACCGACCAGGCCGGCGCCGACGACGCGCTCGCCTGCGCCAACGAGGCCACCCGGCAGCACCCCGCCCGGATCGTCGTGGTCGTCCAGGACGATGGCCGTGCCGACCGCGTCGACGCTCAGATCCGTGTGGGGGGCGATGCGGGAGCCAGCGAGATCGTCGTGCTGCGCCTGCACGGCAGCCTGCGCGAGCACGCCGACTCGGTCGTGACCCCGTTGCTGCTGCCCGACTCCCCCATCGTCGGGTGGTGGCCGGGTGACCCCCCCGGGGACGTCGCAGGCTCCATCCTGGGCCTGCTGTGCACCCGGCGGATCACCGACGCGACCCGCTGCCGCCATCCCGTCATCCAGCTGGAGCGCCGAGCCGCTCACTACCGGCCGGGCGACAGCGATCTGGCCTGGACCCGGATCACCCGGTGGCGTGCGCTGTTGGCCGCCGCCTTGGACTACCCGCCGTACCAGCCCGTCACGGAGGTGATGGTGACCTCCGAGCCGGACTGCCCCGGTGCCGACCTGCTCTCCGGCTGGCTGGCCTCCTCCCTGGGGACTCCCGTGCATCGGGCGCGCAGCCGGGCCGGCAGCGGACTGGTCAGCGTGCGGCTGCAGCGCACCGCCGGCCCCGTGGACCTCGTCCGGCGCGACGCTCAGGTCGCCTCGCTGAGCCAGCCCGGGCAGCCCACCCGGGAGTTCGCGCTGCTGGAACCGTCGCTGCCCGAGGCGCTCGCGGCCGAGCTGCACCGCCTCGATCCCGACGAGATCTACGCGTCCGCGCTGGTCACCGGTCTCCCGCTGGTGCAGCCAGCCGAGTCGACCCAACAGGAGGAGATCCGCCGGGGCCGGGCGCCCGTTGCGTCCGATGCGTCATCGCAGCAGCAGGCATCCTCGGACATGTCCTCCTCCGCCGTGCGGGACCGCGACCCCGAGGCCGGGTCGCCGGCGCCGGACGCGCTTCGGGCGAAGGTCGACGAGGGCCTGGCCGACGTGGCCGCACAGTTCGGGTCCACGCAGATCTTCCCCGCCAAGGACGATGTCTGCCGAGCAGTGGCCGAGGCGACGGTGCAGCACCTGGAGGAGGCAGTGATCGCTCGTGGCCGGGCGCACCTGGTGCTCACCGGTGGGTCGATGGGCATCGCGGCGGTGCAGGCACTGGCCGACCTGTCTGCCGGCCGGGACGTGTGGCAGGACGTGCACGTGTGGTGGGGGGATGAGCGCTTCGTGCCCCAAGGGGATGCCGACCGCAACGACACGCAGGCGGACGAGGCCGGCCTGGGCCGGCTCGGCGTCCCGGCGGAGCAGGTGCACCGGGTGGCCCACGGCTCCGACGTCGAGGCGCTGCCTCGGGCCGCCGCCGACTACGCCACGCAGCTGGCCGCCCAGGCCGGCGCCCCCCGCCAGGGCGACTCGATGGCCGTTGCAGTCCCCCGGTTCGACGTGCTGATGCTCGGCGTGGGCCCGGACTCCCACGTCGCCAGTCTCTTCCCGGGCCGCGACGAGCTGAGCGTGCGCGATCGAGCAACCGTGGCCGTCACCGAGTCCCCCAAGCCCCCGCCACTGCGGGTCTCGCTCACCCTGCCGGCGTTGTTGCAGGCGCGGGCGACCTGGCTGCTGGTGGGCGGCAAGGACAAGGCCGACGCAGTCGCCGCCTCGATCGCCACGTCGGACGACCCGGGCCACCCCGCCTCGTGGGTGCGCGGGACCGAGGACACGACATGGTGGCTCGACGAGGAGGCCGCAGCACAGCTGCGGAAGTGACGCGTCCCGGGCGAGCCCCCACGGGGAAGAGCGCGTCGCGTGCTCTCAGCGAGGCAGCGGACTGCTGCCGCCGCGCAGTGCGCGAAGGGCGCTCTCCAGCAGCTCGGCTCCGTCGCTGTCGGAGCGACGCTCCTTGACGTAGGCGAGGTGTGTCTTGTAGGGCTCGATGCGAGGCGCCGTCGGGGGATGCTCGCGGTCCTTCCCGGCTGGTAGACCGCACCGGGGGCAGTCCCAGACCTCCGGCACCCCGCTGCCCAGCTCCCGGGCGAAGCTCGGCCTCGACTCGTGGCCGTTGCTGCACCAGTACGACACGTGGACCCGGGGGGCGCTGTCGCCGCGCTCTGCCTCCCCCATCGGCCCACTGCCCACCCGGCTGCCACGGATCGCGTTGGTTCCGACCACGTCATACTCCCTTGTCCGCCCGGGACTCGATCAATCAGATCAAGTCGATGCCTGCTGATGGTCAACAGACTACCCCAGCCGGTAAGCAGTGGGTCAGGAGAAGCGGATGAGCACCCCGATGCCCACGACGGAGGCGATCCAGATGAGGGCGACAGCGATCGTGATCCGGTTGAGGTTGCGCTCGGCCACGGAGGAGCCGCCCAGGCTGCTGGACATCCCCCCGCCGAACATGTCGGACATCCCACCACCCCGTCCCTTGTGCATCAGGATCAGCAGCACCAGGAAGATGCTGCTGAGTCCCAGCAGCACGTTGAGGACGATCTGCACGATCTGCACAGCGGTCACAGCGGAGTCACACCTATCGGATGAGTCGAGGGTCGGGGTGAGGACAACATGACGTCGGCGGGCGCCCCGGTCGCCCTATGCCCGTCGCCCAGTCCTGCGGGGAGCGGGCGAGAGCCAGGGTAGCGCAGATGTCAGCCCGCGCTGTGGTGCTGGCGGTAGCGGCAGATGCCGGAGAAGTCCTCGACGCTGATCGAGGCTCCGCCGACCAACGCTCCGTCGACGTCCTCCTGCGACATGATCGCCGACACATTGCCCGGTTTCACCGAGCCGCCGTAGAGCACTCGCAGACCCTCGGCGCTCGCCTGTCCGACGAGGTCGGCCACGACCGACCGGACTGCCGCACAGACCTCCTGGGCGTCCTGCGCAGTGGCCACCTCACCGGTGCCGATCGCCCACACCGGCTCGTAGGCGATGACGACCGGGGCGACCTGGTCGGCGTCGAGACCCTGCAGGGCTGCCCGGACCTGGACGACGACGTGCTCGACGTGCGTGCCGGCCCGCCGGACCTCCAGCGGCTCGCCCACGCACAGCAACGGCGCGAGGCCGTGCCGAAGGGCGGCGCGGACCTTGCCGGCGACCACCTGGTCGTCCTCGCGGTGATGCTCACGGCGCTCGCTGTGACCCACCACCACATAGGTGCAGCCGAGCTTGGCCAGGAACGCCCCGGAGATCTCTCCGGTGTAGGCGCCCGAGTCGTGCTCGGACAGGTCCTGGGCGCCGTAGCTCAGCTCGAGCCGATCCCCCTGCACCAGGGTCTGCACCGAACGCAGATCGGTGAACGGTGGCAGCACGGCGACCTCGACGGCGGCGAAGTCGTGCTTGCCGTCCTTGAGGCTCCAGTCCAGCTTCTGCACCAGGTGCGTGGCCTGGAGGTGGTCCAGGTTCATCTTCCAGTTGCCCGCCATCAGCGGGACGCGTTGGCTCATGTGTCCTCCAGGACGCTCAGACCGGGCAGCTCTTTGCCCTCGAGGTACTCCAGGCTGGCCCCGCCGCCGGTGGAGATGTGGCCGAACTGCTCGTCGGCGAAGCCCAGCTGGCGCACGGCCGCGGCACTGTCTCCACCACCCACCACCGTGAGCGCGCCCGCACGGGTGCGCTCGACCAGAGCCGTGGCGATGGCCTTGGTCCCCTCGGCGTAGGGCTCCATCTCGAAGGCGCCCATCGGGCCGTTCCAGAACACGGTCTGCGTGTCGCCGAGCGCCTCGGCGAAGGCGCGCGCAGAGTCCGGACCGATGTCCACGCCGATCCGGTCGGCCGGGATCGCATCGACCGGGACGACCTCGTGGTCGGCGTCGGCCGAGAACTCCGTCGCCGCCACCACGTCGGTCGGGAGCACGATCTGAACCCCGCGCTCGAGCGCCAGGTCAAGGTAGCCACGCACCGTGTCGACCTGGTCCTGCTCCAGCAGGCTCTTGCCGACCTCGTGCCCCTGTGCCTTGAGGAAGGTGAAGACCATCCCTCCGCCGATCAGCAGCCGGTCGGCGACGTCGATCAACGACTCGATGACCCCGAGCTTGTCGCTCACCTTGGCACCACCCAGCACCACGGCATACGGGCGGGCCGGATCCTGGCGGAGTCGGCGCATCACCTCCACCTCGTCGACGACCAGGCCGCCGGCTGCGTGCGGGAGCAGCTGGGCCACGTCGTAGACGCTGGCCTGCTTGCGGTGCACCACCCCGAAGCCGTCGCTCACGTAGGCGTCGGCGAGCTCCGCCAGCTGCTGCGCGAACGCCTCCCGCACCGGTTCCTTCTTGGCGGTCTCACCCTCGTTGAACCGCAGATTCTCCAGCACCAGCACCTCGCCGTCGGCGAGGTCGGTCACTGCCTGGCCCGCCTCGGGCCCCACGGTCTGCTCGCAGAAGGCGACGTCCTGCCCCAGCAGCTCACCGAGCCGGACGGAGACCGGACGCAGGGAGTACTTCGGCTCCGGGGACCCCTTGGGGCGACCGAGGTGCGCACAGACGACCACGCGCGCCCCCGCCTCGACCAGGGCGGAGATGGTGGGCACGGAGGCTCGGACCCGCCCGTCGTCGGTGATCCGGTCGCCATCGAGCGGCACGTTGAGGTCACTGCGGACCAGCACCCGCCGGCCGCGGAGGTCGCCAAGGGAGTCGATGGTGCGCATGCCGCTCAGAGGCTCTTGGCGACGAGGGTGGTCAAGTCGACCAGGCGCGAGGAGTAGCCCCACTCGTTGTCGTACCACCCGACGACCTTGACCTGGTTGCCGATCACCTTGGTCAGTCCGGAGTCGAAGATGCAGGAGGCGGGGTCGCCCTGGATGTCCGTGGAGACGATGGGGTCCTCGGTGTAGCGCAGGTAGCCCTTCAGCGGCCCCTCGGCGGCCGCCTTGACGGCGGCGTTGACCTCCTCGACCGTCGTCTCGCGGCCGGCCTCGAAGGTCAGGTCGGTCGCCGAGCCGGTGGGCACGGCGACACGCAGGGCGTAGCCGTCCAGCTTGCCCTTGAGGTCGGGCAGCACCAGCGCGACCGCCTTGGCCGCTCCGGTCGTGGTAGGCACGATGTTGAGGGCTGCGGCGCGGGCGCGGCGCAGGTCCTTGTGCGGGGCGTCCTGCAGGTTCTGGTCCTGGGTGTAGGCGTGGATCGTGGTCATCAGCCCCTTGACGATGCCGAACTCGTCGTGCAGCGCCTTGGCCATGGGGGCCAGGCAGTTGGTCGTGCACGAGGCGTTGGAGATGATGTGGTGCTGCTCCGGGTCGTAGTCCTGGTCGTTGACGCCCAGCACCAGGGTGAGGTCCTCGTTCTTGGCCGGGGCCGAGATGATGACCTTCTTGGCGCCACCGTCGAGGTGGGCCTTGGCCTGGGTGGCGTCGGTGAAGATGCCGGTGGACTCGATGACCACGTCCACACCCAGGTCACCCCAGGGCAGCGCGGCTGGGTCCTTCTCCGCGAAGACCTTGATCGAGGTGCCGTCCACCGTGATGTCGGTGTCGCTGGAGATGACCTCGCCGTCCAGGCGGCCCAGGATGGAGTCGTAGTGCAGCAGGTGCGCGAGGGTGGCGTTGTCGGTGAGGTCGTTGACCGCGACGATCTCGATGTCGGCGCCGGAGTCCCGCACGGCGCGGAAGAAGTTACGGCCGATGCGGCCGAAGCCGTTGATTCCTACCCGAACAGTCATCGGGTCCACCTTTCGTTGACGGGGCAGCGCAGCGTTCTGCGCCGATGAGGCTCTGGTCCATGTCCAAACCTAGGGGATGCCTCGGGTCGGCGCCTCATGCGGGGCAGCCCGTGGGAGGCCTTCGCCGGCACAGGTGCTGCGTCGTGTGCTCAGTGCTGCGCCGCAGTCCCCCACCGGGTGCACAGGGCCTCATCCGGTGCGCTCCGCGGGGGACTTTTCGACCCTCGGCCACGTCGACGGGGCACACCGATGTGGTCAGTCGTCGAACATGTCAGGGGTCAGGTGCGCGTCGGTCCCCTCGACGCCGAGCTCCTCGGCGCGCTTGTCGGCCATCGCCAGCAGCCGCCGGATGCGGCCCGCGACGGCGTCCTTGGTCATCGGGGGGTCAGCCAGCCCGCCGAGCTCCTCCAGGCTGGCCTGCTTGTGCTCCAGGCGCAGCCGGCCGGCGAGCCTGAGGTGCTCGGGAACCTCGTCGCCCAGGATCTCCAGGGCTCGCTCGACCCGGGCACCGGCGGCCACCGCGGCCCGCGCCGAGCGACGGAGGTTGGCATCGTCGAAGTTGGCCAACCGGTTGGCGGTGGCCCGCACCTCACGGCGCATCCGGCGCTCCTCCCATTCCAGCACCGCGTCGTGCGCCCCCAGCCGGGTCAGCATGGCTCCGATCGCGTCACCGTCGCGCAGCACCACTCGGTCGATGCCCCGCACCTCCCGCGCCTTGGCCTGGATCCCCAACCGCCGGGCGGCCCCCACCAGCGCCAGCGCTGCCTCCGGGCCGGGGCAGGTCACCTCCATCGCCGAGGAGCGGCCCGGCTCCGTGATCGAGCCGTGGGCCAAAAAAGCTCCGCGCCACGCGGCCTCGGCGTCACACACGGACGCGCCGACGACGCGCGGGGGCAGCCCGCGCACCGGGCGGCCGGCGTGGTCGATCAGCCCGGTCTGTCGGGCCAGCGCCTCCCCGTCGGCGGCGACGCGCACGACATACCGGGTGGACTTGCGCAGCCCACCAGGGCTCAGCACCACCATCTCGCACGGCACGCCATAGACCTCGTGGACGAAGCGGCGCAGTCGCCGCGCGGCGGAGGCGGTGTCGAGCTCGGCCTCCACGACGATGCGACCACCGACGATGTGCAGCCCGCCCGCAAACCGCAGCATCGTGGCTACCTCCGCCTTGCGGCAGCACGTCCGGGACACCGGCAGCCTGCTCAGCTCATCCTTGACCTTGGCCGTCATCGCCATCTGGTCACCCTCTCGCTGCGGTGGTGGGCTCGGTATGCATCACGTCGCGGTAGGCGGCCGCCAAGCGCAGCGTGTCGTGCTGTCCGGCCACGCGCGCTTTGCGGACCGAGGCGACGACCAGCTGTGCCCCGAGGTCGGAGCAGACCCCGCGCAGCACCTCCTCGTCCGCGCGCACGACCTGCGGGTCGGCCACGACGTAGTCGAAGTGCAGCTCCGGGGCGTGCGCGCTGAGCACCTCCACGTGCTCGGCCGCGGAGAAGCCCTCGGTCTCCCCGTCGTGCAGCCCCACGTTGAGCGTGAGTATCCGGCGCGCCGGAGTCTGCTCCAGGGCCGTGCGCAGCTCCGGGACCAGCAGGTGTGGCATCACGGAGGTGAACCAGGACCCGGGGCCCAGGACCACCCAGTCAGCCAGCCGGATCGCCTCCACGGCCTCGGGGCTGGCAGGCGGGTCCTCCGGCAACAAGCGGACGCCCAGCACCCGCCCGGGGCTGGCGGCTACCGCCGACTGCCCACGCACCGTCCCGTGGTCGGCCGCTCCGCCCTCGTCTGCGCCTTGCGCCACCGTCGCCTCGATGTCCAGAGGGATGGAGGCCATCGGCAGGACGCGCCCGCGGATGTTGAGCATCCTGCCCGCGAGGTCCAGGGCCCGGACCGGGTCGTCGGTCAGCTCCCAGAGGCTCATCAGCAACAGGTTGCCCAGCGCGTGGCCGGCCAGCTCTCCCGACCCGCCGAGACGGTGCTGCAGCACGGCGGCCCACTGGTGACCCCAGCCGGTGTCCTCGCACAGCGCGGCGAACGCCATCCGCAGGTCGCCCGGGGGCAGGATGTCGAACTCCTGCCTCAGGCGTCCGCTGGAGCCGCCGTCATCAGCGACGGTGACGACGGCCGTGATCTGCTCGCTCAGGTGCCGCAACGCCACGAGCGAGGCGGACAGGCCGTGCCCACCGCCCAGGGCCACGACCCGCGGGCCACTCACTCGCGCCCCAGGTCACGGTGGAAGCCGGTGATCTGCACGCCGGGGAGATCCTCGAGCCGAGCCGTCAGCTCCTCGACCGTGGCCACCGATCGGTGCTTGCCGCCGGTGCAGCCCACGCCCACCGTGACGTGCCGTCGACCCTCGGTGAGGTAGCCACGGATGGAGGTGCGCAGCATGTCCTCGGCGTGCCCGATGAACTCCTGGGCGCCGGGCTGGGACAACACGAACTCGCGGACCTGGGCGTCACGACCGGTGAAGGCGCGCAGCTCGGGGTCCCAGTAGGGGTTGGGCAGGAAGCGCAGGTCAAGGACCACGTCCGCATCCAGCGGTATGCCGTACTTGAAGCCGAAGGACAGCACCGCCAGACGCAGCCGGATCTCCACCTCGGAGCTGAACAGCTCGTCGACCTTGGCGCTGAGCTGGTGGACGTTGTACCCCGTCGTGTCGATGACGACCTCTGCCGCCGAGCGCACCTCGGCCAGCAACCGGCGCTCGGAGCGAATGCCGTCCAGCAGCAGGCCCTCGTCCTGCAGGGGGTGCGGGCGACGCACCGCCTCGAACCGCCGCACCAGCGACGCGTCGGTCGCGTCGATGAACACGACCATGGGAGCCCAACCCCCGGAGCGCAGATCCTGCATCGCCTGGGCGAAGTCGGAGGCGAAGTGCCGGCTGCGCACATCGACCACGGCGGCCACCTGCTGCTTGACGTCACTGTCCTCCTCGGTGAGCGCGACGAGCTCCAGGAGCATCCGGGCGGGGATGTTGTCCACGACATACCACCCACGGTCCTCCAGGACGTCGGCGGCCGTCGTCCTGCCGGCACCGCTCATCCCGGTGAGCAGCACGAAGTCCCCACGGCCCGCGGCGGGCGCCTCACGCACGGTGCCCATGCGACCTCCACTCACTCGAGAACCTCTCCGGTGCTCAGGTTAACGGCGGAGGCGACCTTCGCAGAGCCGAGCCGCTCGTGGATGGTCGCAGCCAACGCCGGACCGATGCCCGGGACCTCCACGAGGTCGTCGGCCCGAGCCTGCTGGATCCTCTTGACCGACCCGAACTTGGCCAACAGCGCCTGCTGACGCGCCGGACCCAGCCCCGGTATGCCGTCCAGCCGGCTGGAGGTCATCGACCGGGAGCGGCGCTGGCGGTGGAAGGTGTTGGCGAAGCGGTGCGCCTCGTCCCGCACCCGCTGCAGCAGGTAGAGCGCCTCGCTGGTGCGGGCCAGGACGACGGGGAACTCCGAGTCGGGCAGCCACACCTCCTCGAGGCGCTTGGCCAGGCCGATGACGGCGACATCGGCGATCCCCAGGTCGGCGAGCACCGCCTGCGCGGCACGGACCTGCGGGAGCCCACCGTCGACCACGACCAGCTGCGGGGGGTAGGCGAACTTGGCGGGTCGGCCCTCCTCGTCCGCCCGGGGCTGCGGTGCCGCCGCGAGGTGGCGGAAGCGTCGGGTGAGCACCTCGTGCATGGCTGCGGTGTCATCGGCGGTCCCCTCGCGCACGATGAACCGCCGGTACTCGGACTTGCGAGCCAGCCCGTCCTCGAAGACCACCATGGAGCCCACCACGTCCGAGCCCTGGATGTGGCTGATGTCGAAGGACTCGATCCGCAGCGGTGCGTCGTCGAGCTCGAGGGCCTCCTGCAGCTCCTGCAACGCCTGGCTGCGCAGGGTCAGGTCGCCGGAGCGGGCGACCTTGTGCCGGACCAGGGACTGCTCGGCGTTGCGCCGGACCGTCTCCAGCAGGGCTCGCTTGTCGCCGCGTTGCGGGACCCGGACGTCGACCTTGGCGCCCCGCAGACCGGCGAGCCAGCGGGCGACGTCGTCACTCCCCCGGGGCAGCAGGGGGACCAGCACCTCGCGGGGCACCGCCTCCCCACTCTCCCCGCCGTAGACCTGCTGCAGCAGGTGCTCGACGATGTCGTCGAGGTCCTCCGCGCCCTTCTCGCTGACCCAGCCACGCTGGCCGCGGATCCGGCCGCCACGGACGTGGAAGACCTGCACCGCCACCTCCAGCTCGTCGTCGGCCAGGGCGAAGACGTCGGCGTCGGTCGCGTCGGCCAGCACCACGGTCGAGCGTTCGAGTGCCCGCTGGAGGGCACCGATGTCGTCGCGCAGCCGGGCAGCCGTCTCGAAGTCCAGCTCGTCGCTGGCCTGCTTCATCCGCTGCTCCAGGCGACGGACGAAGCGGCCGGTGTGACCGGCCATGAAGTCGCAGAAGTCCTCGGCTACCGCCCGGTGCTCCTGTGGGTCCACCCTGCCCACGCACGGGGCGGAGCACTTGTCGATGTAGCCCAGCAGGCACGGTCGCCCCACCTGTCCCGCCCGCTTGAACACCCCCTTGCTGCAGGTGCGCAGCGGGAACACCCGCAGCAACTGGTCGAGGGTCTCCCGGATCGCCCAGGCGTGCGTGTAGGGGCCGAAGTAGCGGGTGCCGGGACGCTTGCTGCCGCGCAGGACCTGCGCGCGGGGGAACTCCTCGCCCATCGTCACCGCCAGATAGGGGTAGGACTTGTCGTCGCGGTACTTGACGTTGAACCGCGGGTCGTACTCCTTGATCCAGGAGTACTCCAGCTGCAGGGCCTCGACCTCGTTGGCCACGACGGTCCATTCGACGCTCGCGCCGGAGAGGACCATCGACCGGGTGCGCGGGTGCAGCGCGGTGATGTCCTGGAAGTAGGAGCTGAGCCGGGGCCGCAGCGACTTGGCCTTGCCGACGTAGATGACCCGGCTGTGCTGGTCGCGGAATCGGTAGACACCCGGCTCGGTCGGGATCTCACCGGGCCGGGGGCGGTAGCTGCTCGGATCGGCCACGACTCAGCGCCCCGACCCGCGCGCGTCGCGGGCAGGCAAGATCAGCGACCCTCCCCGACCCGGAGCTGATCGCCCTCCAGCGACACCGCCCGCTCGGTCAGCCCCGTCTGCGCAGGGCCGCCGAGCAGCTCGCCGCTGGTCAGGTCGAATCGGCTGTCGTGGCACGGGCACTTCAGCTCGCCGTCGACCGCTTGGTTGACGGCGCAGCCCTGGTGTGGGCAGGTGGCGTCGAAGGCGCGGAACTCACCCTCGGTGGGCTGGGTGACCACGGTGTTGCCGTCCTCGACGTAGGCCGCACCACCGACCGGGACGTCCTGCGTCGCCAAGGCTCCCGCAGCGCCACCGGCGTCCGCCGAGGTGGCGGCCGGCTCGGGCGCGGACTCCTCGCTGCCGCCACACCCCGCAAGACCGGCCAGCGCGGCCGGCGCGACGAGACCGGCGCCCAGCACGCTGCGGCGCTGCAGGGGGCCGGTCATCACTGACCCGGGGGCGGGGACGGTGGGTGTGACCATGAGGTGCTCCTGGTGCGTGGTGGGATGGTGGTCAGGCGCTGGATCGTGCCCGGTGGTGCTCCAGCAGGGGGGCCAGGAACCGTCCGGTGTGGCTGCCGGGCAGTCCGGCGACCTGCTCGGGCGTGCCCTCGGCGACCACTCGTCCGCCGCCGCTGCCACCCTCCGGCCCGAGGTCGACGACCCAGTCGGCGGACTTGATGACGTCGAGGTTGTGCTCGATGACCAGCACCGTGTTGCCCTTGTCGACGAGCCCCTGCAGGACCGCCAACAGCTTGCGGATGTCCTCGAAGTGCAGGCCCGTAGTGGGCTCGTCCAGGACGTAGACCGTGCGCCCGGTGGAGCGCGTCTGCAGCTCGGAGGCCAGCTTGACCCGCTGCGCCTCGCCACCGGACAGGGTCGGTGCGGGCTGCCCCAGCCGGACGTAACCCAGACCGACGTCCACCAACGTGCGCAGGTGCCGCGAGATGGCGGGCACCGCGGCGAAGAACTCGGCGGCCTCCTCGATCGGCATGTCCAGGACGTCGGCGACGTTGCGCCCCTTGAAGTGCACCTCCAGGGTCTCCCGGTTGTAGCGCGCCCCGTGGCAGACCTCGCAGGGGACGTAGACGTCGGGCAGGAAGCTCATCTCGATCTTGAGCGTGCCGTCGCCGCTGCACGCCTCGCAGCGCCCGCCCTTGACGTTGAACGAGAAGCGCCCGGGCAGGTAGCCGCGCACCTTGGCCTCGGTCGTCTCGGCGAACAGCTTGCGCACGTGGTCGAAGACCCCGGTGTAGGTCGCGGGGTTGCTCCGCGGCGTGCGCCCGATGGGACTCTGGTCGACGTGCACGACCTTGTCCAGGGCCTCCAGGCCCTCGACCTTGCGGTGCCGCCCCGGCACCTGCCGGGCCCCGTTGAGCTGGTTGGCCAGCACCTTGTAGAGGATCTCGTTGACCAGCGTGGACTTGCCGGACCCGGAGACTCCGGTGATGGCCACGAGGTTGCCCAGCGGGAAGGCGACCGAGACGCCGTCGAGGTTGTGCTCCCGGGCACCGACGACGCGGACCGTGCGGCCGTCCTGCGCGCGTCGCTGCTCGGGCAGCGGGATGCTGCGGCGGCCGGAGAGGTACTCCCCGGTGAGTGAGTCGGGGTGCGCCAGCAGCTGCGGCACGGTCCCCGAGTGCACGACGTGACCGCCGTGCTCACCGGCGCCGGGACCGATGTCGACGACCCAGTCGGCAGCCGAGATGGTGTCCTCGTCGTGCTCGACCACGATCAGCGTGTTGCCCAGGTCGCGCAGCCGGGTGAGGGTGTCGATCAGCCGGTGGTTGTCCCGCTGGTGCAGCCCGATGGAGGGCTCGTCCAGCACGTAAAGCACACCTACCAGACCAGACCCGATCTGGGTGGCGAGCCGGATCCGCTGCGCCTCCCCGCCGGACAGCGTGCCCGCGGCCCGGTCCAGGGAGAGGTAGTCCAGGCCGACGTCGAGCAGGAATCCCATCCGGGAGGAGATCTCCTTGATCACCCGCTCGGCGATCTGCAGCTCGCGGGTCGTGAAGTCAACCCCCCGCAGGAACTGTGTCGACTCCTCGATCGGCAGTGCGCAGACCTCGGAGATGCTGCGCCCGCCCACGAGGACGGCCAGTGACTCCGGCTTGAGCCGGGCGCCCTCGCAGGTGGGGCAGGGGACCTCGCGCATGTAGCCCTCGTAGCGCTCCCGGCTGCTGTCGGAGTCGGTCTCGCTGTGCTTGCGCTTGATGTAGGGGATCACCCCCTCGAAGCCGGTCGAGTAGGCGCGCTCCCGCCCGAACCGGTTGCGGTAGCGCACGTGCACCTTGTGCCGGTAGCCGTGCAGGATGGCGTCGCGGGCCCGGCCGGGCAGTGAGCGCCACGGCGAGTCCAGGGAGAACTTCAGGTCGTCGCCCAGCCCGCCCAGCACCCGCAGGTAGTAGTCCGTGAGACCCTGCGCGTTGGACCAGGGGGCCAGGGCCCCTGCGCGCAGGCTCGCATCGACGTCGTGCACCACCAGGTCGGCGTCGACATCGAGCTCGACCCCGATGCCGTGGCACGCCGGGGAGGATCCGAACGGAATGTTGAACGAGAACGAGCGCGGCTCCACCTCATCCATCGCGAGCGGGTGGTCGTTGGGGCAGGCCATCCGCTCGGAGAAGCGCCGCTCCGCCGGCAGTCCGTGCGGGTTGCGGGGGAGGTCGTCCGCGTCGACGAACTCGACCACGAGGACACCCCCGGCCAGCTGCAGCGCGGTCTCGACGGAGTCGGTGAGCCGACGCTTGGCGCCCTGCGCCCCCTTGGCCACGAGCCGGTCCACGACGACGTCGATGGTGTGCTTGCGCTGCTTCTCCAGCGCCGGGGGCTCGGCGAGGGTCACCACCTCGCCGTCGACCCGGGCCCGCGCGAATCCCTTGGTCTGCAGCTCGGTGAACAGGTCGACGAACTCCCCCTTGCGGGACCGGACCACGGGAGCCAGCACCTGGAACCGGGTGCCCTCGGGCAGCTCGGTGAGCCGGTCGACGATCTGCTGGGGGGTCTGCCGCCCGACCGGCTCACCGCATACCGGGCAGTGCGGGCGACCGACCCGGGCGTAGAGCAGCCGGAGATAGTCGTAGACCTCGGTGATCGTGCCGACCGTCGAGCGAGGGTTGCGGTTGGTGGACTTCTGGTCGATCGAGACCGCCGGCGACAGGCCCTCGATGAAGTCGACGTCGGGCTTGTCCATCTGGCCGAGGAACTGACGGGCGTATGCGGACAGTGACTCGACGTAGCGGCGCTGCCCCTCCGCGAAGATGGTGTCGAAAGCCAGCGAGGACTTGCCCGACCCGGACAGGCCCGTGAAGACGATCAAGGCGTCGCGGGGCAGATCGACGCTGATGTCCTTGAGTTTGTGCTCGCGGGCTCCGCGGACCGCGAGGCGGTCGTGGCGGGGGCGGAGGTGGGAAGCCTGGTCACTCACGTGGACCATCGTAGGTGTCGGTTCTGACAGGCGCCGCCGGTAGCATGGCCCACGAACCTGTCGGGTCGACGCGGCCCCGACCGTCTCGACTCGACGACCTCGTCGTCCTGCCCCCGAACGGTGACCATGAGCGCAGCCACCTCTTTCACGTCCCCCGGCCCGCCCGGCCCTCTGCCGCAGGGCCTCTACGACGGTGCCCATGAGCACGACGCCTGTGGGGTCGCCTTCGTGGCGACCCTGCGCGGCACGCCTGGGCACGACATCGTGCAGCACGCCCTGACTGCGCTGTTCAACCTCGACCACCGCGGCGCTGTCGGCGCCGAGCCCGACTCCGGCGACGGTGCGGGCATCCTGACCCAGCTTCCCGACGACTTCTTCCGCGCGGTGCTCGACCTCGAGCTGCCCGCACCCGGGAGGTATGCCGCGGGCATCCTGTTCCTGCCCGTCGAGGAGACCGACCGGGCCCAGGCCGAGGTGGAGGAGCTGCTGACCTCCGCCGGCCTCACCGTGCTGGGCTGGCGCGACGTGCCGGTCCAGGCCGACCTGGTCGGCTCGCTGGCCCGCTCGGTCATGCCCGCGATGCGCCAGGTCTTCGTGACCGGCCCCGACGGGGAGGAGGGACTGGCCCTGGAGCGGCGCTGCTGGCTGGCCCGCAAGACGATCGAGCGGGGCACCACCACATACCCGGTGTCGTTGTCCTGCCGGACGATCACCTACAAGGGGATGCTGACCACCCAGCAGCTGCCCGACTTCTTCCCCGACCTGCGCGACGAGCGGTTCGCCTCCACCCTGGCCGTGGTGCACTCGCGCTTCTCCACCAACACCTTCCCCTCCTGGCCGCTCGCGCATCCCTACCGGCTGGTCGCGCACAACGGCGAGATCAACACGGTGCGCGGCAACCGCAACTGGATGCACGCCCGTGAGAGCAACCTGGCCAGTGACGTGTTCCCCGGCGACCTGGCCGACGCCCTGCCGATCTGCACCCCCGGCGCCAGTGACTCGGCGACCTTCGACGAGGTGCTCGAGCTGGTTCACCTCGGGGGCCGCTCGCTGCCGCACGCGGTGCTGATGATGGTGCCCGAGCCGTGGGAGAACAACGCCGAGATGGAGCCGGCGCTGCGGGCGTTCTACGAGTTCCACTCCATGTCGATGGAGGCCTGGGACGGCCCGATGAACCTCGTCTTCACCGACGGGACCCTGGTCGGCGGGGTGCTGGACCGCAACGGCCTGCGGCCCTCGCGCTACTGGGTGACCGACGACGGCCTCGTGGTGCTGGGTAGCGAGTCGGGGGTGCTGGATCTGCCGGAGGAGTCGGTGGTGGCCAAGGGCCGGGTCGAGCCGGGCCGGATGCTGCTGGTCGACACCGCCGCCGGTGAGATCGTCGATGACCGGGCACTCAAGGAGGAGCTGGCCGCTGAGGCGCCCTACGGGCAGTGGCTGCAGGAAAACCTGGTGCGGCTGGCCGACCAGCCCGAGCGGGCCCATGTGCGGCACACGCACGCCTCGGTGACCCGCCGCCAGCAGATCTTCGGCTACACCGAGGAGGAGCTGCGGGTCATCCTGGCTCCGATGGCTCAGGCGGGCCTGGAGCCCCTGGGCGCGATGGGGTCGGACACTCCCATCGCCGCCCTGTCCGACCGGCCACGGCTGCTGTTCGACTACTTCGTCGAGGCCTTCGCCCAGGTGACCAACCCGCCGCTGGACGCCATCCGGGAGGAGGTCGTCACCTCACTCGGCGCCTCGACGGGGCCGGAGCAGAACCTGCTCACCGAGGGGCCGGCCCATGCCCGGCAGGTTGTCCTTGACTTCCCGGTGATCGACAACGACGAGCTGGCCCAGCTGCGCCACCTCAACCTCGAGGGGCAGCACCCCGACTTCGCACCGGTCGTGGTCCGCGGCCTCTACCGGGTCGGCGGGGGCGCCGAGGCGCTGGCGGACCGGCTCGAGGAGATCTGCGAGCAGGTCTCCGAGGCGGTGCAGCGGGGCGCGTTCTTCATCGTGCTGTCCGACCGGCATGCCGACCGGGAGCACGCACCCATCCCCTCGTTGCTGCTGACCAGCGCCGTGCACCACCACCTGGTCCGCGAGCACACCCGCAACCGGGTGGGCCTGCTCGTCGAGGCCGGCGACGTGCGCGAGGTGCACCACGCGGCGCTGCTGGTCTCCTACGGCGCGGCGGCGGTCAACCCCTACCTGGCCATGGAGAGCGTCGAGGACCTCTGCCGCTCCGGGCGCCAGCTCGACGGCCTGGACCCCGACGTGGCCATCGCCAACCTGATCAAGGCGCCGGGCAGGTGGATCTTGAAGGTCATGTCCAAGATGGGCATCTCGACCGTGCACTCCTACCGCGGCGCGCAGACCTTCGAGGCGGTGGGGCTGTCCCGTCAGGTCGTGGACCGCTGGTTCACCGGCACCACCAGCCAGATCGACGGCGTCGACCTCGAGGTGATCGCCGAGGAGGTGCGCCGACGGCACAGCATCGCCTACCCGGTGCTCGGCATCGCGCCCTACCACCGCGACCTCGAGACCGGGGGCGAGTACCAATGGCGCCGGGACGGTCCGCCGCACCTGTTCAACCCCTAGACCGTCTTCCGCCTGCAGCACGCGACGCGCACCAAGCGCTACGACATCTTCGGTCAGTACACGGACCTGGTCGACACCCAGTCCGAGCAGCTGATGACCCTGCGGGGGCTGCTGCGCACCAAGCCCGACCGGGAGCCGGTGCCGTTGGAGGAGGTCGAGCCGGTGAGCTCGATCGTGCGCCGGTTCTCCACGGGGGCGATGAGCTACGGCTCGATCTCCCAGGAGGCCCACGAGACCCTGGCCATCGCGATGAACCAGCTGGGCGGGCGGTCCAACACCGGCGAGGGCGGGGAGGACGTCGAGCGCTTGCTCGACCCCACCCGGCGGTCCGCGATCAAGCAGGTGGCCTCTGGCCGGTTCGGGGTCACCAGCGCCTACCTGGTGCACGCCGACGACATCCAGATCAAGGTCGCCCAGGGCGCCAAGCCGGGCGAAGGTGGTCAGCTGCCTCCGGGCAAGGTCTACCCGTGGATCGCCGGCACCCGACACTCCACCCCCGGGGTCGGGCTCATCTCCCCTCCCCCGCACCACGACATCTACTCCATCGAGGACCTGGCCCAGCTGATCCACGACCTCAAGAACGCCAACCCGGGCGCCCGGGTACACGTCAAGCTGGTCAGTCAGATCGGGGTGGGCACCGTGGCCGCCGGCGTCTCCAAGGCGCACGCCGACGTCGTGCTCATCTCCGGGCACGACGGCGGCACCGGGGCCAGCCCGCTGACCTCGCTGAAGCACGCCGGCACCCCCTGGGAGCTCGGACTCGCCGAGACCCAGCAGACGCTGCTGGTCAACGGGCTGCGCGACCGCATCAACGTGCAGGTGGACGGGCAGCTCAAGACCGGCCGGGACGTGCTGATCGCCGCCCTCCTCGGCGCCGAGGAGTTCGGCTTCGCCACCGCCCCGCTGGTGGTCTCCGGGTGCGTGATGATGCGCGTGTGCCACCTGGACACCTGCCCGGTGGGCGTGGCGACCCAGAACCCCGAGCTGCGCGCGCGCTACCAGGGCAAGGCAGAGTTCGTCGTCACCTTCTTCGAGTTCATCGCCGAGCAGGTCCGCGAGCTGCTGGCGCAGCTGGGCTACCGGTCCGTCGAGGAGGTCATCGGCCGGGCCGACCTGCTCGACGTGGAGCAGGCTGTGCGGCACTGGAAGGCCTCCGGGCTGGACCTCGGCCCGGTGCTGCACCGACCGGACCTGCCCGAGGGCACGGCGTTGCGCCGCACCCGCGGGCAGGACCACGGGCTGGACCGGGCCCTGGACCACCAGCTCATCGAGGTCGCCCAACCCGCGCTGGCCGACGGCACCCCGGTCACCGGCGAGTTCCCGGTGCGCAACGTCAACCGCACCGTCGGCACGATGCTCGGACACCACGTCACGGCTCGGGCCGGTCCGGAGGGGCTCCCCGAGGGGACCATCGACCTGACTCTCACCGGGTCGGCCGGTCAGTCCTTCGGCGCCTTCCTGCCTGCCGGGGTCACGCTGCGGCTCGTCGGCGACGCCAACGACTACGTCGGCAAGGGCCTGTCCGGCGGACGCATCGTGGTGCACCCGCCCGCCCGGGCCGGCTTCGAGCCGGCCGACCAGGTCATTGCCGGCAACGTCATCGGCTATGGCGCCACCTCCGGGCGGCTGCACCTGCGCGGCGTGGTCGGCGAGCGCTTCTGCGTCCGAAACTCCGGGGCGAGCGCCGTGGTCGAAGGGGTCGGGGACCATGCCCTGGAGTACATGACCGGTGGGGTCGCCGTCGTGCTGGGACGCACCGGCCGCAACCTCGGCGCCGGGATGTCCGGCGGCACGGCATACGTGCTGGACCTGGACCATGCGCGCGTCAACGCTCAGGTGCTCGCGAACCGCGACCTCGCCTTGACCCCGGTCGAGCCGAGCACCCCGGACGCCGAGGCACTGTGCAACCTGCTGCGCGACCACCTCACCGAGACCGGGTCCACGGTGGCGCGCGCGCTGCTCCACGATCCCGTGGCCGCCCTGGGCCGGTTCACCAAGATCACCCCGCGGCAGTACGCCAACGTGCTGCGCATCCGCGCCGACGTGGAGGCGCGGGGCGAGGACCCCGACGGTCCGCACGCCTGGCAGCTCATCCTGGAGGACTCCCGTGGCTGACCCCAAAGGCTTCCTGAACCACCGCGAGCGAGAGCCGCAGCCGAGCCGGCCGGTGCCGGTCCGGATCATGGACTGGCACGAGGTGCACACGGCGCAGGACGACGCCGTGCTGCGCCGTCAGGCCAGCCGGTGCATGGACTGCGGCATCCCGTTCTGTCATCAGGGCTGCCCGCTGGGCAACCTGATCCCGGAGTGGAACGACCTGACCCGTCGGGGCAACTTCCGGGAGGCGATCGAGCGGCTGCACGCCACCAACAACTTCCCAGAGTTCACCGGTCGGCTGTGTCCGGCACCGTGCGAGACCTCGTGTGTGCTGGCGATCAGCCAGCCCGCGGTGACGATCAAACAGATCGAGGTCTCCGTCATCGACCGGGCCTTCGACAACGGCATGGTCGTCCCGCATGAGCCGGAGTGGCTCAGCGGCAAAACCGTCGCCGTCGTCGGCTCGGGACCTGCCGGTCTGGCGGTCGCCCAGCAGCTGAGCCGGGCCGGCCACACGGTCGTGGTCTTCGAGCGCCACGATGCGATCGGCGGGCTGCTGCGCTACGGCATCCCGGAGTTCAAGATGGAGAAGGCGGTGCTTGACCGCCGACTCGTGCAGCTGCGCGGTGAGGGCATCCGCTTCCACACCGGAGTCACCATCGGGGGTGGCGGCGAGCGCGACTACAGCCTTGCCGACCTGCGCACCCGTTTCGACGCGGTGGTGCTGGCCACGGGGTCGACGGTGCCCAGACCCCTGGGGGTGCAGGGTGGGGACCTGCCGGGGGTGCACCCTGCGATGGACTACCTCGTGCCGGCCAACCGGGAGGCGCTCGGCACGGCAGAGCGGCAGATCTCGGCCGAGGGCAAGGACGTGGTGATCATCGGCGGCGGTGACACCGGGGCCGACTGCTACGGCACGGCCATCCGGCAGGGCGCCCGCTCGGTGACCCAGCTCGACATCCGACCCCCCGCGCCGCATGAACGGCCTGAGCACCAGCCTTGGCCGATGTACCCCTTGATCCACCGGGTCGGTGAGTCGCACGAGGAGGGTGGCGAGCGGGTCTTCGGGGTCAACACCCTGGAGGTGTTGCCGGGCGCCGACAGCGCAGCAGGGCGGATCCGGATCGTCGACGGAGAGCGCATCGACGGACGCTTCGACGCGCACGCCGGCACCGAGCGCGACATCCCCGCCCAGCTGGTCCTGGTGGCGCTGGGGTTCACCGGTCCGGACACGGTCGCCGAAGGGGACCAGAGCCTGGCGCGGACCGACCGTGGGGTCTTCGTGCGCGACGAGCGGTATGCCGTGCCCGACCGGCCCGGCATCTTCGTCGCCGGTGACGCCGGTCGCGGCCAGTCCCTCATCGTGTGGGCCATCGCGGAGGGCCGGGCCTGCGCCGCGGCCGTCGACTCCTACCTGATCGGTGAGACGACGCTGCCGTTCCCGGTGCGAGCCGACGAGGCGCCCATCGGCGTCTGACCCACCCGGTCGCGGCGTCCCGCCGGGCCCGCCTACGGTGGAGCCATGACGACCCCCGCCGAAGACGAGCGCGCCCACGCCGAGCCGGGCAGTCCGGCATACGTGCTGGACCTCGGCCCCCTCACGCTGCGCAAGGCCAGCGTGAGCGCGATGGACAACAACTGCTACCTGCTGACCTGCGCAAGCACCGGCCAGCAGCTCCTGGTCGACGCGGCTGACGATGCAGACCGGCTGGACGCCCTCATCCAGGAGGGCTCGGGCGAGCTGCACGAGGTGGTGACGACCCACCAGCACTGGGACCACCACCGGGCGCTGGCCGAGGTCGTGCGGCGGCACCGACCACGGACCGCCGCGGGGGCCGAGGACGCCGACGCCCTCCCCATCCCCCCGGATGAGCGGCTGAGCCACGGCGACCAGGTCGTCGTCGGCTCCCTTCGGCTGGACGTCCTCGCGCTGCGCGGACACACGCCGGGCTCGATCGCGCTTGCGCTGACCGACGGCGACGGACGGTCCCACCTGTTCACCGGTGACAGCCTGTTCCCGGGCGGACCCGGCAAGACCCCGTCGGAGTCCGCCTTCACCCAGCTGATGGACGACCTGGAAGCCCGCGTCTTCGAGGTCTACGGCGACGACACGATCGTGCACCCCGGGCACGGCGACGGCACCACCCTGGGTGCCGAGCGTCCGCACCTGGCGCAGTGGCGCGAGCGCGGCTGGTGACGTGACGCGGTCGGACTCCGCCACCCGAGTCCGGGTCCACCCCGTCGTCCTGGTCCTGGCCGCCGTCCTCTCGGTGCAGTTCGGGGGCGCCCTGGCCGCCACCCTGCTGCCGCTGATCGGGGTGGTCGGGTCGGTCACGGTCCGCCTGGTGCTCGCCGCGCTGGTGCTCGGCGTGCTGGTGCGGCCCCGGCTGCGGGGTCGTGCGCGAGGCGACTGGCTCCTGGTCGGCTCGTTCGCGGTCACGCTGACGGCGATGAACCTGGCCTTCTACGCCTCCCTGGTGCGACTGCCCATCGGGGTGGCCGTCACCATCGAGTTCCTCGGCCCGCTGACCCTGGCTGCGGTCACATCGCGCCGAGGCCGGGATCTGGCGGCTGTCGGAGCGGCCTTGTGCGGCGTGGTGCTCATCTCCGAGGTGGCCACCACCCCCTGGGGTCAGGTCGACCTGCTCGGGCTGGTGCTCGCGGCGACGGCCGGGGCCTGCTGGGCGGGATACATCCTGCTCAGCCGTGGCACCGGCAGCCGGTTCGAGGGTCTGGACGGCATTGCGATCTGTATGGCGATCGGGGCCCTGCTGCTGCTGCCCTGGGGGATCTGGTCGGCCGGCTCTGCGCTGCTGGACCCGGAGGTGCTGGCCCGGGGTCTGGGCATCGCCCTGCTCTCCTCGGCGATCCCCTACTCCCTGGAGCTGTTGGCCCTGCGGCACCTGGCGGCCGGCGTCTTCGGGGTGTTGCTCAGCCTGGAGCCGGCGGCGGCCGCCCTGGCCGGGCTGCTGGTCCTGGGACAGACCCTGGGGGTGGTGCAGCTGAGCGGGATGGCCCTGGTGGTGATGGCCAGCATCCTCGTACTGGGCCGGCCGGCACCGGGACCGGCGAACCGTGAGATACCGCAGCCGACCTGATCAGTCCTGCTCGCGGTTCGAACCGGACCCCTCGGGTGCCTCCTGCTGCTTGCGGTTCGAATCGTTCCCCTCCTGTGCCTCTTGCTGCTCCCCGCCCGGCTGCGGCCCTTGGCTCGTCGGCTGCTCGTTGTCGTCCCGTGCGCTCTTGATCAGGCTGGCGACCGCCGTGACGGCAAGGATGCCGACGATCAGGGTGAGGGAGAGCCAGATCGGGATCTCGGGGACACTCTCGAGCTTCTCGCCACCGTTGATGAAGGGCAGGCTGTTCTCGTGCAGCGCCTCCAGGATCAGCTTGATCCCGATCACACCCAGCAGGACGGACAGC
The DNA here is from genome assembly GCF_051004135.1 of Ornithinimicrobium sp. GTDB lineage: Bacteria > Actinomycetota > Actinomycetes > Actinomycetales > Dermatophilaceae > Ornithinicoccus. Next base: position 7,052 of record NZ_JBPCKQ010000012.1, on the reverse strand, counting down.
CCCACGCCGAGGTAGACCAGTCGGCGCAGCAGGTCACCGAGCAGGAAGTACAGCTGCCGTAGCCCCATCAGGGCGAAGACGTTGGCCATCAGCACCAGGTAGGGCTCTTTGGTCAGCCCGAAGATGGCAGGGATGGAGTCGAGCGCAAAGAGCAGGTCGGTGGTGCCCAGCGCCAGGATGACGATGACCATGGGGGTGATGACCTTTTTGCCGTTCTCCACGGTCCGCAGCTTGGTCCCGGCGTCCCACGACTGGGTGGCCGGGAAGCGCTTCTCCACCCAGCGCAGGAGCCGGTTCTCCTCGAACTCCTGGTCCTCGTCACCGTGCCCGATGCTCTCCCGGGCGAGCTTGACCGCGGTGTAGATCAGGAAGGCGCCGAAGATGTAGAAGACCCACGAGAACTGGTTGATCGCCGCGGCCCCCACCAGGATGAAGATGGCGCGCAGCACCAAGGCGATGACGATGCCGATGAGCAGCGCCTGCTGCTGATACTGCCGGGGCACGTTGAACTTGGCCATGATGATCAGGAACACGAAGAGGTTGTCGACGCTCAACGAGTACTCCGTGAGCCAACCGGCGAAGAACTCCCCCGCGAACTGGCCCCCGGAGAAGTACCAGACCGCGAGCCCGAACAAGACAGCCAGCGTGATGTAGGCCCCCAGGGCACCACCCGTCTCCTTCTTCGAGGGCACGTGCGGGCGACGACCCAGGACGAACACGTCGAAGAGCAGCAGCGCGGACACCACGGCGATCGTGGTGATCCACAGCCAGGTGGGGACGTTCATCAAGGCGACCTTCGGGGAGGGAGCAGGCAGGACGGGCCGAATCAGTGCATGGGGGACCTGAGTGACCGGGAACGGCAGGTGCCGGGACCCCTGCGTGCGGCCGAGCCATCATGGCACAACCCCTGCGGGATCGCCCGGTAGCGCGCACGCTTCGAGCGCACTCAGCCGGTGGCCTCCCGCATCTGCCGGAGCTCCTTCTTCAGGTCGGAGATCTCGTCGCGCAGCCGGGCGGCGAGCTCGAAGTGCAGGTCGGTGGCCGCGGCGTGCATCTGCTCGCTCAGCTCCTGGATAAGGTCGGCCAGCTCTCGGGCCGGCAACGCCTCGACCCGCTCCCCTCGAGTGATCCCCGCGTCCGCAGCCACCGTGCCGGCACTGCTGCGACGACCGCGGGACTGGCTCCGGCCGCTGCCCATCAGTGCCTGTGTGTCGGCATCCTCACGCTCGAGCATGTCGGTGATGTCGGCGATCCGCTTGCGCAACGGCGTCGGGTCGATCCCGTGCTCGGCGTTGTGGTCCAGCTGCTTGTCCCGTCGCCGGTTGGTCTCGTCGATGGCCTGCTCCATCGACGGGGTGAGGCGATCGGCATACATGTGCACCTGGCCGCTGACGTTGCGGGCCGCCCGCCCGATCGTCTGGATCAGCGAGCGCGCGGAGCGCAGGAAGCCCTCCTTGTCGGCGTCCAGGATGCTGACCAGCGAGACCTCCGGCAGGTCCAGGCCCTCGCGAAGCAGGTTGATACCGACCAGGACGTCGTACTCCCCCATCCGCAGCTCGCGCAACAGCTCGACCCTGCGCAGGGTGTCGACCTCGGAGTGCAGGTAGCGCACCCGCACGCCCTTGTCGAGCAGGTAGTCGGTGAGGTCCTCGGCCATCTTCTTGGTGAGCGTGGTGACCAAGACGCGCTCGTCCCGGGCCGCCCGCTCGCCGATCTCGTGCAACAGGTCGTCGATCTGACCCTTGGTGGGCTTGAGGACCACCTGCGGGTCGACCAGGCCGGTGGGCCGGATGATCTGCTCGACCACGCCCTCGGACCGGGCCAGCTCGTATTCTCCGGGTGTCGCGGACAGGTAGACCGTCTGGCCGATCCGCTCCAGGAACTCCTCCCACTTCAGCGGCCGGTTGTCCATGGCGCTCGGCAGCCGGAAGCCGTGGTCGACCAGGGTGCGCTTGCGCGACATGTCACCCTCGTACATCGCGCCGATCTGGGACACGGTGACGTGCGACTCGTCGATGACCAGCAAGAAGTCCTCGGGGAAGTAGTCCAGCAGGCAGTTGGGTGCCGACCCCTGCCTGCGACCGTCGATGTGCCTGGAATAGTTCTCGATCCCCGAGCACGCCCCGACCTGGCGCATCATCTCGATGTCGTATGTGGTGCGCATCCGCAGCCGCTGGGCCTCGAGGTGCTTGCCGGCCCGGTCGAAGGCCGCGAGCTGATCGGCGAGCTCGGCCTCGATGCCGGAGATCGCACGCTCCATCCGCTCCGGCCCCGCGACGTAGTGCGACGCGGGGAAGACGTACATCTCCTGCTCCTCCCGCACCACCTCCCCCGTCAGCGGGTGCAGGGTGTAGATCCGCTCGATCTGGTCCCCGAAGAGCTCGACCCGCACGGCAAGCTCCTCGTACTGCGGGATGATCTCGACCGTGTCGCCGCGCACCCGGAACGTGCCGCGGGTGAACGACATGTCGTTGCGGGAGTACTGCATCTGCACGAAGCGCAGCAGCAGCTCGTCGCGGTCGATCTCCTCGCCGACCCGCAGCCGGACCATCCGGTCGACATACTCCTGCGGGGTGCCCAGGCCGTAGATGCACGAGACCGAGGCGACCACCACGACGTCACGCCGGGTCAGCAGTGAGTTGGTTGCCGAGTGCCGCAGCCGCTCGACCTCGTCGTTGATGGAGGAGTCCTTCTCGATGTAGGTGTCGGTCTGCGGGACGTAGGCCTCGGGCTGGTAGTAGTCGTAGTAGGAGACGAAGTACTCGACGGCGTTGTGCGGGAGCAGCTCGCGGAACTCGTTGGCCAACTGCGCGGCGAGGGTCTTGTTGGGCGCCATCACCAGAGTCGGCCGCTGTACCTGCTCGACCAGCCAGGCCGTCGTGGCCGACTTGCCGGTGCCGGTGGCGCCCAGCAGCACGATGTCCTCCTCACCGGCGTCCACCCGGCGGGCCAACGCCCGGATCGCTCCCGGCTGGTCCCCGCTGGGCTGGAAGTCGGCCTCGACCCGAAAGGGGGCCACGGTGCGCTGCAGGTCGGTGGTCGGACGCATGTCTCCTACGGTAGTCGGCCACCATGACATACCTGCGACTGCTTTGACCTGGGCCGGGACTGTGCGATTCTAGGCAGACATATACCAAGGCCTGACCTGCAGGATCACCACCGTGAGGAGCAGCATGAGCCAGACAAGCACCACCTCGGCCGAGACCGAGGAGCACAGCAGCCGCTTGGCCCCCGGAACCCTGGCGCCCCGCGTCTTCTGGCCCGCCGCGTTACTCGTCGTCGGCTTCGTCCTGGCGGCGCTGATCTTCCCCACGGCCCTCAATGATGCGGTCGCCAAGGCGAGCGCCACCGTGATCGACGGGCTGGGCTGGTACTACATCGCGCTGACCTTCAGCTTCGTCGTCTTCTGCGCCTGGCTGGCCGTGTCGCGCTTCGGCAACATCAAGCTGGGCAAGGACGAGGAGGACCCGGAGTTCGGGATGGTCTCCTGGTTCGCCATGCTGTTCAGCGCGGGCATGGGCATCGGCCTGATGTTCTGGGGCGTGGCCGAGCCGCTCAACCACTTCAACAGCCCGCCGCCCGGCACGGAGGGCACCCAGGCCGAGCTGGCCAATGCAGCGATGGGGCGCACCTTCCTGCACTGGGGGGTGCACGCCTGGGCGATCTACGTCGTGGTGGGGCTCGCCGTGGCGTATGCCGTGCACCGGCGGGGGCTGCCCGTCTCCATCCGGTGGGCCCTGGAGCCGCTGCTCGGCGACCGGGTCAAGGGGTGGATCGGTGACGTCATCGATGTCCTGGCCATCGTGGGCACCTTGTTCGGGGTGGCCACGTCGCTGGGCTTCGGCGTCGCGCAGGTCGGGGCCGGCCTGGACTTCCTCGGGGTCGTGGGCAACAGTGCGGGGCTCCAGGTCATCCTGATCATCGCCATCTCCCTCATCGCCACGCTGTCCGTCGTCTCCGGTGTGGGCGCCGGCATCAAGTGGCTCTCCAACATCAACCTCGGCTTGGCGGGCTTCCTGCTGGTCTTCGTGATCGTCGTCGGACCCACCCTGTTCATCTTCCGAGACTTCGTGGAGGCGACCGGCTACTACCTGCAGAACTTCCTGCAGCTGAGCTTCTCCACGCTGCCCTACCAGGGCGAGCCGGGTGCCGACTGGCTCGGCGGCTGGACGACCTACTACTGGGGCTGGTGGATGAGCTGGAGCCCGTTCGTGGGCATCTTCATCGCCCGCATCTCCCGCGGCCGGACCGTCCGCGAGTTCATCGTCGGCGTCCTCGCCGTGCCCACGCTGCTGACCATGGCGTGGTTCACCGCACTGGGCGGCACCGCCCTGTGGCGCGAGATGGACGGACCCGGTGGTCTGATCGATCCGGAGAACGGCGTCAACAACGACACCGCGCTGTTCCAGATGCTCGAGGCACTGCCCGGCGGCGCCGTGCTGGCCGGCCTGGCCATCATCATGGTGGTCGTCTTCTTCGTCACGAGCTCGGACTCCGGCTCCTTCGTGGTCGACATGATCGCCAACGGCGGCAACCCCGACCCGCCCGTCTGGAGCCGTGTGTTCTGGGCGGTGCTGGAAGGCGCCATCGCCGCCGCGCTGATCGGAGCTGCGGCGCTGACCGGAGCCGACGCCGGCAGTGGACTGGCGGCCTTGCAGACCATGGCCATCCTGGTCGCCGCGCCGTTCACCATCGTGATCGTCCTGGCCGTCGTCGCCACGGTGAAGGCTCTCAGCGCCGAGCACAAGGAGATCTTGCGGCTCGAGCGGCAGGTCCTGCGACGGGAGATCGCGCAGGAGACGGCCGAGGCCATGAGCAAGGGCGGGTACGAGGAGTCCACGTTCACCTCCTCCTCGACCACCCACGACGGCCCCGCCCGACGCGGCAGGTCTCGCAAGGACTGACCCCTCGGAGCACGTCGAGGGGCCCCTGCACACCTCACTGGTGTGCAGGGGCCCTCCTCATGCGTCCCGCCCCCAACCCGGGACACCAGGGGGGCACGTGGCCCCCCTCTCAGGGTCTCCCCGGCCCACCGGCAGAGCTTCGTCAAACCTGAACAATCTGAGCCCACCTGCGCATTCGTCGCGGCTGCTCACGTTCTGCAGGTTTGACCGAACGCCGCGGCGTGGCCTCCCTCCCCCGAGGGCGAAACGGAAGGAGCCCCTGCACACTGCGCAAAAGCGCGACGTGCAGGGGCTCCTTCAGGGGGTGCCCAAGAGCCCCGGGGGGCTCTGAGCAAGTGATCAGCTGCCGGTGAGCTTCTCACGCAGCGCGGCGAGCGCCTCGTCCGAGGCGAGGGTGCCGGACTCGTCGTCGGCCGGCGTCTCCTCAGCGGAGGAGTAGGACGACGACGGGGTGCCGCGAGTCGCGGAGGAGCTGGACGAGGAGCTGGACGAGGAGCTGGACGAGGAGCTGGACGAGGAGCTCGTCGTGCTCTGCTCCGCGGTCTCCTCGGCCTCAGCCGCAGACTCGACCTGCGTGCGGTGAGCCTCCCACCGCTCGTGGGCCCCGGCGTACTCCTTCTCCCACTTCTCGCGCTGCTCCTCGAAGCCGTCGAGCCACTCGTTGCTCTCCGGGTCGAAGCCCTCGGGGTACTTGTAGTTGCCCTGCTCGTCGTACTCGGCGGCCATGCCGTAGAGCGTCGGGTCGAACTCGGCAGTGAGTGCGTCCGTGGCCTGCTTCAGCGACAGGGAGATCCGTCGACGCTCCAGGTCGATGTCGATGACCTTGACGAAGATGCCGGCTCCCACCTGCACGACCTGCTCGGGCAGGTCGACGTGGCGCTCGGCCAGCTCGGAGATGTGCACCAAGCCCTCGATGCCGTCCTCGACGCGCACGAACGCTCCGAAGGGGACGAGCTTGGTGACCTTGCCGGGCACGATCTGCCCGATCGCGTGGGTGCGGGCGAAGTGCTGCCAGGGGTCCTCCTGGGTCGCCTTGAGCGACAGCGACACCCGCTCGCGGTCCATGTCGACGTCGAGCACCTCGACGGTGACCTCGTCGCCGACCTCGACGACCTCGCCGGGGTGGTCGATGTGCTTCCAGGACAGCTCGCTGACGTGCACCAGACCGTCGACGCCGCCGCCGAGGTCGACGAAGGCGCCGAAGTTGACGATGCTGCTGACCACCCCGGAGCGCACCTGGCTCTTCTGCAGCTCCTTGAGGAACGTCGTGCGCACCTCGGACTGGGTCTGCTCCAACCACGCGCGCCGGGAGAGCACGACGTTGTTGCGGTTCTTGTCCAGCTCGATGATCTTGGCCTCGATCGCCTTGCCGACGTAGGGCTGTAGGTCGCGCACCCGGCGCATCTCCACCAGTGAGGCGGGCAGGAAGCCGCGCAGCCCGATGTCGAGGATCAGACCGCCCTTGACGACCTCGATGACGGTGCCGGTGACGACGCCGTCCTCTTCCTTGATCTGCTCGATCGAGCCCCAGGCACGCTCGTACTGCGCGCGCTTCTTGGACAGGATCAGCCGACCCTCCTTGTCCTCCTTCTGCAGAACCAGGGCCTCGACGTCGTCACCGACGGAGACGACCTCCGAGGGGTCGACGTCGTGCTTGATGGCGAGCTCTCGCGAGGGGATGACACCCTCGGTCTTGTAGCCGATGTCGAGCAGGACCTCGTCCCGGTCGACCTTGACGATGACACCTTGGACGATGTCCCCGTCGTTGAAGTTCTTGATCGTGGCGTCGATCGCCGCGAGCAGCTCCTCCTCAGACCCGATGTCGTTGACAGCGATCTGGGAGATGGCCGTGTCGGCCGTGGTGGCAGTCATGTAGTAGGGGCTCCGATTGTGGGCAACGTAGGACGGACGGAGACGATGATCGCCCCGTCGCGGGGTGGACAGGTGATGCGTGCGCAGCAGCAATGGCACGCTTCGCGCTGGACAAGAGTATCCGCGCGGCAAGAGTCGGGTCAATCTGCCGACGTGCCTCGCATACTTTGAGCGCGTGGTGCTGGTTGGTGCCTCACGTACTTTGAGCGCGAAACGCTCCCGGTGGGGGCAGGCTTGCCTGGTATGGAAGGCAAGATCGACATGGCCGCACGACGA
>NZ_JBPCKQ010000011.1:0-8793 GCF_051004135.1 Ornithinimicrobium sp. | reverse complement strand
CCTGGAGCCGGGCGACGCGGGCCTGCACCTGGTCGTAGGCCAACAGCTGTCGGCCTGAGACGACTCGCTCGGTGCAGTGCGCGACCGCCTCATCGACCATCCGGTGGATGAAGCCGACCGCACTGCCAGCGAAGCTCGATCGCGACCGATGCAGCAAGTCCATCATCATCCGCAGGCCGGCACGGTCACCCCTGAGGCGATGCGTGGAGGGAACGAGGACATCAACCCTGTTGCGGCCGTAGGGGATTGCGTAGAGCCCAAGGGCCGGATACTGCTCAACCAGCGTGATCTGCTGGTCGGGATCACTCTGGTCGCAGATGAACATATCGATGCCGTTGCCCAGGTCGCCGTCGTCCTTGCCGGGGCGCGCCATGACCAGCCAGTAGTCGGCCCAGCCGGACAGCCCGGCCCAGTGCTTGGTCCCCACGACCCGATACTGATCACCCTCGCGACGCCAGGCGGTCCTCATCGACAGAGCGTCCGTGCCGTAGCCGGGCTCTGTGATCATCAGGCCGCCGAGGCTGCCGCCACCGGCCAGACGCGGCAGGATGCGTTGGGCAACCTCAGTGTCGGCATACTTCGCGACGGGTTGCACGAACAGGCTGCCACTGATGCCCATAGTCAGGCCCAGGGCCAGGGAGTGGTAGGCCGCCTCCTCCATCACTGCCTGGCTGGGTGCCAAACTGTCACCGAACCCACCGAAGCGAGTCGGCAGGAATGCCCGCATCGGCTGCGCCGCGAGCACCTCACGCATGACAAACGGCGGCAGCCCCCGCTCCTGGCCGATCACGTCGAGGTCGGCCCTGTGCCCGAAGGTCCGCGACAAAACGGCGCGGAACCGCTCGATCAGCCGCCCCGCGTCGCCGGCGTCCGTGCCCGATGTGTTGCTCACGGCCGTGCCCGGACCCGGGCACCGGTCCGCGGACACGTCCGTGCTGGGACGTTCAACCTGCGACACCATGCCAGAAGCCTCCCTTCCACCGCCGCGATTTCCTTCGTGGTCCCGGCCGCCTCCTTCGCGGTGATCGTCGGGTATGCCGTGTTCACCCTGCGCGCACGCGGGTCGAGCACCATACCCCGGCCTGAGCCTGGATCCGGCAAGCCGATGGGCATGGGCCGGGAGATCGGATCAGGTGAAGATGCTCACGCCGCCGGGGCCGACCAACAGCCCGACAACGATCAGCACGATCCCCCACAGCATCTGCTTGCGCAAGAGCGCGAAGATGCCGGCGACGACCAGGACGACGGCGATAATCCAGAGAATGGTTGCCATTGATGCTCCTCACAGTGCCGCGACCGCGAATACCGGTCCGTCCCAGCAGCATGGACCCTTGCGCGAGGCACCACAACTTCAACGGGCAGCGCGGGACGGGAGTCTCTGCGGGTTGATGTCCTCGATCGTGCCCTACGTTTCCGACCTGCCCGCCCTGCGCCGAGCCCCCGCCCAGATGATCAGCACCTTCACCAGCATCAACCCCTTGCTGCGTCGCTGCAGGTCAGCGCGTGCGGCGATGATCAAACGTCCCGCAACACCCGTCCGGTACGCGACCCTCGCGTTCTAGGACCCAGACCCGACTGATATCGCGCGGGTCACGCCGAATCACGAACTTGCCCAACTGGGCCCGACGGGCGACCCACAGGCGCAACGCGTTGCTGAAGTAGTGCACGTGGTCAATCTCGAACCCGGTCCGGGTCAGAGCGCGTCGAATCACCGGGAGGAAGTCGACGAGGAAGGCCGTCGGGCTCGTGACTACCGCCGGATCCCCATCTTCTGTGACCCCTTGGGTCCACCGCCCTGCTGGGTCTGTCCCAGCCCCCTGTGGGTGCTGCTGTGGTAGGTCGCGACCACCAGGACCAGCCAGCGTTCCAACTCCCGCAGCGTCAACGCTGCCTTCTTCTCCGACGGGTAGCTGCCCCGGTCCGCAGGGTCGGAGAACGTCGTGCCCGGTAGTTCGTGCACCTTGGTCATTGCGGTCCCGATGACGCGTTCCACGATGCCCCCGTAGTGCGGTTGCCCTCCTGGCCGGTAGGTCAGCTCGATCCCGTGCTGCTCACAACCCCGGCGCAGCGCTGCGCTTTTGAACTCCGAAGGCGTTGTGCAGGACAGCCGGTGCGGCTTGCCGCTCATCGGCCAGTGGACCTCGACCCCGAGACTCTCCAGCCAGGGTCGTTTGTCGCAGCACGCCTGGGCCAGACACAACCCGACCGAGACCGCCGAGGGTGCCTTCAATGTGATGACCATGCCGATCAGGCACCGGCTGTACACGCCGATCCGCCAAGGCACCGATCACCCCCGCCCGATGCCGAGCCTGCGCCCACACATCCTCCGACATGGACAACAGCGGCGATTCCTGCTGATCCCGGTCGGCTACCCGCCGTCGGCGCCGGTGCCGGACCTCACCCGCAAATCGTTGGGCGTGGCCCTGTTCCGGCGGTGACGGAGTGCTCGACCGGCTCACTGGCCTCGAGCAGCGCCCGCGTGCCCGGGTGTGCGGCGCGGCCCAGATCCGCGGTGTCCAGCCGCTCGACGATCCGGCCCTGGTCCAGGACCACGACCCGGTCTGCCACCTGCCGAGCGACCCTGAGGTCGTGGGTGACCAGGACGACCGTCAGCCCCTGTTCCTCCCGCGCCCTGGCCAGGAGCTCCACGAGCTCGTCCTGGGCCAGGACGTCCAGACCGCTGGTCGGCTCGTCGGCGAGCAGGATGGTGGGCTCGGGGGCCAGCGCACGGGCCAGCGCCACGCGCTGTCGTTGGCCGCCGGACAGGGTCTCCGGACGCCGGTCGAGCATGGCCGGGTCCAGACCGACCCGGATCAGCAGGTCAGCCTGCGTCGTCGCACTGGCGGCGCCCAGCCCTTCACCAATGACCCGGCGGACGGTGTAGCGGGGGTCGAAGGACGACAACGCATCCTGGAAGAGCAGACCTACCGTCCGTCGCGTGGCGCGGATCCGGGCCGGCGACAGACCCCAGACGTCGACGCCGTTGACGCTCAGCCGACCTGTGTCCGGGCGCTCCAGCGCGGCAAGGACGCCTATCAGCGTGGACTTTCCGGATCCGCTGCGTCCGATGACGGCGAGAGCCTCACCGCGACGGATCTGCAGGTCCACGTCGTCCAGGGCGAGGGTATGTCGTCCCTGTCCGTGCAGCGTCAGGCTCACCCGGGCGCAGCTCACGGTGCTCTGCTCGGTCGCGGGCGGCACCGACTGCGCCTCTGGTGTTCGCGCGACGGGCCGGGTCAGCGCGTGCGACCAGGCTCGGGTGAGCGGGGTGGCGGCAGATCCGAGCAGTCCGCGACTGTCACCGCGCTCCAGGATCCTGCCGGCGTCGATGACCACGGTCTCATCGGCCCACCGAGCGGCAGCAGCCAGGTCGTGGGTGACCAGGAGGACGGCACCGCCCCGATCCGCGTGATCTCGCAGCAGGTGCAGCACCTCGCCTTGGCTGACGGGGTCGAGCTCGGCGGTCACCTCGTCCGCCAGCAGCACCTGCGGCCTCCAGAGGGTGGCCAGGGCTATCGCCACCCGCTGGGCCTGCCCCCCGGACAGCTCGAAGGGGTAGGCGCCCCAGATGCCTTCGGGATTCTCCAGGCCGACCTCGAGCAGGGCTGCTAGACCACGGTCGAGCTCGGTGGACCGCGCCCGGCCTTCCGACTCGTGGGTCCGCATCGACTCAACGAAATGACGGCTCACCGGCACCGTAGGATTCAGGCTCGCCGTCGCGTCCTGGCCGATCCAGCCCAGGGCCGTGCCCCGCAGACGGCGCAGTCGTCGGGGCGGCGTGGCCAGCAGGTCGACGCTGCCCATCCGGACCTGACCACACGCCCGCAGGGCGGCAGGCAGCAGACCGGCCACCGCCCGCAGGGTCAGGCTCTTCCCTGCGCCGCTCGGCCCCACCAGGGCGGTCGTGCGTCCGGGGTGCAGGTCCAGATCCACTCCGTGGACCAGTGCCTCCCCGGTCGCCGAGCGCACCCCTAGGCCTGTCGCCTGCAGCGCCGGGGGGCTCACCAGGCCCGCCCCCGAGTCGGCGACAGAGCGGAGGCGATGACGTTGACGGCGATGATCGTGACCACGATCATCGCGGCTGGCAGGGCCACGGTGTACCACTGCCCGGTCAGCAGATGTGACTGTGCGTTCTGCAGCAGGGTGCCCCACGCGGGGCGGTTCGGCGGCACATCCAGTCCGAGGAAGCTCAAGGTCGACTCGGTCAGGATGGCGTGACCGACCTCGAAGGCGGCGATCGAGGCTACGGGGGGCAGGGAGCCGGGCAGTGAGTGTCGCAGGAGCACCTGTCGTGGGGACAGGCCCAGGGAGCGGGCGGCACGCACGTAGCGCCGCTGCTGCTGAGAGCGCAGCTCGGCTCGGGCGATCAGGGCCACCGGCATCCAGGACGTCACCGCGATGGCCAGGATCACTACCGTGAGGGAGCCGCCGAGCACCGCCGAGAGTGCCAGGACGACCACCAGCAGCGGTAGGGCGAGCATGGTATCGGCGGCGCGGGTGATGAGGGCGTCGAGCCATTGGGGGCCCTGGGCTGCCAGCGCGCCCAGGGCCACGCCGATCAGGACGGTGACCGTTGCAGCGCTCAGTCCGATCAGCAGCGAGGTGCGGCCCCCGTAGAGCAATCGGGTCAGCAGGTCGTGCCCGAGCGTGTCGGTGCCGAGCAGGTGTCCCGGAGTCCCCGGTCGCAGGTTGCGTGCCGTGGTGTCGGTGGCCAGCGGGTCCAGGTCGGTGAGCAGCGGCGCCGCTGCACACAGCGCGCCGAGCACGGCCAGGACTGCGACGGCGACCCACAGGGCGGGTGACCCGGCTCGCGGCCGGCGGGCGCCATCCTGGCCGGGCACCCCTTCGCGGGCCCACCGGGGCAGACGAGCGCGCGGCAGGGTCTGCTGCGGTTCGGCGGGCAGCTGGTCAGTGCTCATGCGCGACTCCTGTCCCCGCGCCGGAGAGCCGCACCCTGGGGTCGAGTCGGATCGCGACGAGCTCGCCGACCAGGTTGGCCAGCAGCACGCAGCCCGCGGTGAGCAGCACGGCCGCCGTCAGCACCGGGTAGTCCTCCGCGCGCGCCGCCTCGATGGCCATCCGTCCCAGCCCCGGCCAGGAGAAGACCACCTCGATGGCGTAGGCGCCGGCGAACAGCCCGCCGGTACCCACCCCGAGACGGGTCACGAACGGCACCAGTCCCGGACGCAGCAGGTGCCGCCGGGTCAGTGTCCACGTCCGCACACCTCGTGCCCGGGCGCTCTCGGTGTGCGGGGCGGTCACCGTCTGGGCGACCCCGCCCTGGACGAGGCGCACGTAGATCCCGAAGTGGTGTCCGAAGGCCAGAGCGGCGGCCGGCAGGGCCACATGCGCGGCCACGGTGATCAGGTTCATCGACTCTCCCGGGCGTCCGAGTCCGCCGGAGGGCAGCACCTGCAGCTGGGCGGAGAAGACGTAGAGCAGCAGCAGTGCGGTGATGAAGCCCGGCATGCCACCGAGGGTGAACATGACCGTTTCGATGCTGCGCCGCAGGCCGGCCGATCGGGTGACCGCGGCCAGCAGGCCCACGGCCAGGGCACCGAGCACGCTGAACAGGGTGGCCACCCCCGCCAGCGTCAATGTCCAACCGACCGCGCCACCCAGCTCGTCGGCCACTGGGCGACCGGTCAGGTAGGAGGCTCCGAGGTCTCCGCGGACCGCTGATGCCGCCCAGGACAGGTAGCGCACCGCCAGCGGCTCGTCCAGGCCCATCGAGATCCGTTGTGCCTGGATCGCCGTCTCGGAGACGGGCCGGCCCCCGCTGCGGGCCTCCAGCACCGATCGGGCGGGATCACCCGGGGCCAGCTCCAGCAGACCGAAGCACCACACCGAGACCGCGACGAGGACGACCAGCGACGAGGTGGCTCGACGGGCCAGGTAGGCGGCGCTGCTCACTCCCAGTGCCAGGTCTCGACATCCCAGAACAGTCCGAAGCCGTGGTGCTCCAGGGTGCGTTCGGTGGGACCGGAGAAGCTCGCTGGGAAGGCGTTGAGGGCCTGCAGGTAGACCAGCCAGACGTAGGGCGGATCGATTGCGATCGCCTGCTGGAAGTCGACGTAGGCACCGGTCTCGCCGCGGCGGCCTGCCATCAGGGCGGCGTCCACCTCGGCGTTGCTGTAGCTGCCCAGATTCGACCCGCCCGCGGTCAGCGCCTGCGAGGAGTGGAACGGCGCGAACAGGGAGGTGTCAGGGTGGTAGGGCGTTCCCCAGCCGATGACGAACGCGTCCAGGTCTGCCCACTCCACCGCGTCCCGGGGCAATGGCTGTGCGGTCACGTCGAAGCCCTGCTCCTTGAGCTGGGTGGTCACCACCTCCAGCAGGCCCACGCGCACCGAGTCCTCGGCGAACGTGGAGATGGTGAAGGACACCGGCTCGCCGTCCTTGGTCCACGGACCCTGGTCCGAGCGGGTGTAGCCGGCCGAGGTCATCAGCTCGCGCACTGTGTCCGGGTCGAAGGTGTAGGGCGCGAGGTCGGGATCCTCCAGGTCGCTCATGCCCAGTGGGCTGGTTGCCGGCTTGCCGAATCCGAGCACCACCGCTTCGACCAGGGCGTCCCGGTCCACGGCGTAGTTCAGCGCTTGGCGCAGCGCCGGGTCGGCGAAGACGGGTCGCTCCATGTTGAGCAGCAGCCCCCGGTAGTCGGCGATGGGGAACACCTGCAGGCTCAGGGCGTCGTCGTCCCGCACGGCCTGGGCCTGCTGCGGGTCGACGTAGGCCGCATCTACCTCGCCGTTGGCCAGCTGCACGGCCCGTGCGGTGGAGTCCGGCACGTAGGTGATGATCACCTCCTCCAGACCGGGCGCGCCCGCGTAGAAGTCATCGAAGACCACCAGCTTGGCATACTGGTCGTTCTTGAAGTCCACCAGCCGGAACGGGCCCGTCCCGACAGGTGCGATGCCGAAGTCCGGGTCGGTCACCGAGGAGTCGCCCAGCGCGTGCTCGGGCAGGATGCCCATGGTCAGGACGTCCAACAGCGGGGCGGACGGCTCGGACAGCGCGATCCGCACGTGGGTGTCGTCCGCAGCCGTGACGTCGCTGACGGCAGCGAAGTTCGCGGCGACGGCGGCCTCGGCGGCCGGGTCGCGCACCCCCTGGAGGGTGAAGACGACATCATCGGCGGTGAACGGCTCACCGTCGTGCCAGGTGACGTCCTCACGCAAAGTGAACTCGTAGGTCAGCCCGTCGTCGGAGACGGTCCAGTCGGTCGCGAGCGCCGGGACCACCTCGTTGTCTGCGTCGTGCGCCACCAGGCCTCGGAAGACCATCTCGGTCACCGGGTTGGTGTGCTCGACCAGCATGGCGGGGTTGAACGTGTCGGGGGTCTGGTCGCTGGCGTAGGTGAGACTGCCGCGCTCCTCGCCTCCGGCTGCGGTGCCCCCGGTCTCCATGGTGCTGCTGCAGGCGCTCAGCAGCAGCACAGCCGCGGCGACCAAGGTTGATGCTCCTATAGATGTCAAGCGGCGTGGGCTGCGACTTCACTCGTGGCGGGGAGGGCAGGCGTGGGGCACAGGGTCCGGTAGATCTCGCGGGCGACGTAGCGCTTCAGGCAGCGGATGATCTCGGCCTTGGTCTTGTGCTCCTTGAGTCGTCGCTCCATGTACGTCCGGGTTGGTTCGTGCCAGCGCAGGCGGACAACCACGACACGGTGCAACGCGGCGTTGGCCTGCCGGTCGCCACCGCGGTTGAGGCGGTGCCGCTGAATCTTGCCTGAGGAGGCTGGGATGGGGCTCACCCCGCACAGCGCGGCGAAGGCGGCCTCGGAGTGCAACCGGTGGGGGTTGTCCCCCGCGGTCATCAGGAGTCTGGCAGCGGTGTCCGGGCCGACGCCGAAGATCTCGCGCAGTTGGGGTGTTGCCGTGTCGGTGAGCATTCGGATCTGCCGGGTGAGGTCCTTGACCTCCTGGCGTAGTCCAAGGTTGCGTCGTGCCAGGAGCCGCAAGGAGTGTTTGGCCACCGCGGTCGTGGACGTCAATGGGCCGGGACGCAACGCTTCGCAGCGCTGCAGCAGTTTGCCCACGGTCAGGTCGTTCAGGGCTGCACGCAGTTCGGTGGGGGCAGTGACCAGCAGCGCTTTGATCTGGTTCAGCGACTGGGTGCGCGCCTTGACCGCAGAGTCCCTGGTGAGCTTGAGCATCCGGATCATCTCCACGGCGCCAGCACCGTCTTTGGGTGTGCCCCTCGCGGTGCCGGCCAGCACCGACCGGGCGGCCATCTCAGCGTCGATGGGGTCACTCTTACCGACCTGATACCGGGTGGCCCGGTCGGGGCGGTTGACCTCCACCACTCGGTGGCCGCGAGCGGTCAGGAACCGGGTCAACCCAGCCCCGTAGGACCCCGTGCCCTCCACACCGAAGGCCTGCACGGTGCCCAGGCTGGTAGCCCACTGCTCCAGCTGCACGTAGCCGGAGGGGGTAGTCGGGACGGACCGTTCCTGCAGTCGCACACCCAGCGTGTCCAGGGCGACCGCGACATGCACGTCCTTATGGGTATCGACCCCGATGATGGCGCGTCGATCCGGTGCCTCATGCGGCATGATGGTCATTGCTATCTCCTCGCGTCCTAGCGGTGGGTGATGGTCTTCCCACCGGACGGGCGAGCGGACAGGACTGCGACGGGGCCTCTTGGCCAGGCTCCTATAAGGTCACTGCTCGCCTGGCCGGTGGGGCCGGGATGCCACCCCAGGCACGAGCCGACAGATCAACCTAAAGGCACGAAAGCCGGTCGTTCCAAGAGTCAGACCCGACCCGGGATGGCATGCAACTGATCATCGCAGTC
>NZ_JBPCKQ010000010.1:0-4091 GCF_051004135.1 Ornithinimicrobium sp. | reverse complement strand
AGATCCGCTGGTGGCTGCCAAAGGGCACCGACCTGTCGGTGCACACCCAGAGCGACCTCGATGGCATCTGCAATGTGCTCAACACCCAACCCCGCCGATCCCTGGGCTGGAAGTCACCCAACGACCGCTACGCTGCCCTCACCGCGCACTAGAACCTGGAACTCCCCGTGTTGGGCGCACTCTCCCCGGCCTCACCTGGCTGAGACCCTCTGTCGATTTAGCGATTCCTCATCTCGCGAACGAAAATCCAGATCAGCCAAAGGCCAGCAGTGATGCATACCATGATCACATCAAAGACAAAATTGAAAAACCCGTAGTGACGGCAACGCTTAGTCATTATATGCCCTTCCTATGGTTGGACATCTTGATCTCAGGATGGGCCGACGGAGGGACGGGAGTGGCCAGTGCCTGACGGAAGTCCACGCCGCATGTCGGACAACGACCCATGTCGAGCGGATACTGCGACTGACACTGATGGCACCTCACCCGCATGTCGAAACGTCCCCTCTCCCTGTCCCCGGATACCTCGGCAGGTCAGGACCAGGGCTTGAGCGCGGCCGACCCGAGGCTGGGTGGTGGCGCACGAACGGCGGCGGGTGGGCGACAACTTCGGCGGCGACGGGGTGGCCCTGGGCGGGGAGCTGGTCCTCAACTGCGCCACGCTGTGGAATCCGTCTACCTCGACGCCGCCCTGGCCGCCCGCGATCCGACGGCTACCCGCTGCGCGACCAAGACGTGCCCGGCTGTCGCCGTACATGCGGCGGCACCTCAACGTCCACGGCCACTACTCCTTCCAGCTGCCGCAGCTGGTGGGCCGCCTCGCCGTGCGCTCACGGGACCCCGACAGCCCGAAGAGGACACCGACTGATCCGACGGGCCGTGAAGGAGTCCCCGTACCCGTGCACCCGGGCGATCTCCCACTGGTGCTGGGCGCCAGCGCCTAGCGCCGGATTCTGTTCCGATGTTCCTCACGGACCATCTCTTACACGGAGGTCTTGGGGGGGGGAAGATCCCGGCAAGGTCGGTGCGCCGCTTCAGTTCACGGTTCCGCCGGTCACGGTGCTGAATGATCCAAGGAGCGAGCGTGCCCCACGCTTACGCGGGCAGCGCCGGAAGCACGACCACCGAGCCGTCCTTGTTGCGGGCAATCTCAATCGCCACGTCCGTTGCACGGCTATTGACTGCTACGCCGTCACCAAGCGCGTGAATCCGGTATGCAGTGCGCAATAGGCGATCAACTTCGCCGGACGTGACGACGGGCGAGCGCAGACCCCGTGGGCGTGCCAACTCAAGCGTCGACAGGCGCACGAGGACGCCGGCGATGCTCGACTCCAGCTTGTTGAGGCGCTGGTGGTCGGATTTGAGTGCACGGGCGAAGTTCTTGAATAGGTTGCCAGGGTCGTTCTGGGCGTGTTCCACGGCCTGCAGCACGATGACTCGCCGCTTTAGCGCAACGGCCAAGGCAGCGAGTTCGAGGTGGCCGCGGAACGTGCCACCGTGGTCGTCAATGCCAGGGAACCACTTCGTCAGTGTGTCGACCTCGACGGCCTTGACGTCCGGCAGTTTGTCGAGTGCGTTCTGCCACTGGGCAAGGCGGCGGTCAGCGGCTGCAAGCGCCTTGCCGATGGCGTGCACTGCCGAGTCCAGTCCGAGCGAAACACCGAGCTTGCCCTCGTCGAGCAGGATGGCGGTTGCTTTGTCTATGGCGTCGCGGCAGCCGTCAAGTTCGCTGCGCTCGTCATCAAGCTTTTGGTCGTGCAGTTGCTCGAGCAGATCCGTGATGTGCTCGATGGCCTGTTGGCGCTGGTGTTCGGCAGCCGCGCTCGCACCCACTGCTACTGCCATAAGCACGAGCGGCGCAGCAACGGCGAGTGTCACGCCGCCAGCGACCGCGACGCCGGCCGCACCGGCACCACCAGCCGCACCTGCAGCTGCCGCTCCGCCGACCGGCACGAATGTCGCCTGGGCTACGACGCTCTTTGAGGTCCTGAGGGCACTGTAGACACCACCGGCCGCCGCCTTCGAGGGCATCAGGCGAACGGTGCCCTGACCGAACTCGGCGGCGACCTTGGCGGGAACGACCATGCGGTACAGGGCTTCACCAGCGCCGGTCGCCGTAGCCGCCACCGAGGAACCTCGCGCTGATTGCGTGATGAGCTGCGACAGGTGCTGCGCCAAAGGACTCGCAGCATCGAGCGGGATGCCGTGGCTGCGGTCGAGCTCGTCGGGTAAGGGATGCACCTCAAGTGTGACAATCGGCTGGTCGGCCAGAGCTGCCAGCACGGTGCGCAGTTCAGTCAAGCGCTCAGCCGTCATCGGCCCGTCTACGGTCACTGCGGGCACCCGGACGTCACCGGTCGCCAGCGTCCACACCGGCACGATTGCCTGGCTGTCGTCAGTCATCGTCCTCACCAGCCCTTCCAACAAACACCCTCGGCCCGTCGCGACGTAGCAGCGCCACACCGGCTTAAGAGCGCCCATACTGACATTGCCCGATCCGCTCCAACCCGCTCGGGATGAATCGGCCTGGGTTTGATGGAGGCTCGTCCCGGTTGGAACTTCAGGGTCTCCCGGGGCGCTAGCCCCAGGATCCCCGGGTGGATGATGCCACGGTGGTCGATCGAGGGCCTCTGTGAGCCGTTGAGGGTCGTACACACATTCGGTTCGGGGTCTTGCTCGTTCATTGCTTCTCCTTCCGGCCCCGCTTCCGACGGGGCGATAGTGGCAGGCTCATCAGCGACGGGTCGCCACACCCCGACGGACAACGAGACGTACGCCGCCGATCCACGAACGACGAACCCGCCAACGGAAACGACGGGAGAGCACGTTGTACCTGTCAGCACTTTCGGCAGGTCATGCCCGGGACTTGAGCGTCAGCCGCCCAGACGGCTGCAGCTTTTGAGCCCGAGCCGGCCAGAACTGGCGATGTCCGTTGGGACGCCCTTCTCGCCGGAATCGCCGAGTGGCTCGCGGCTCGGGACAGCGTTCCCGCCCCGACCTGGGTGGGTCGGCCCGAGCGCACGCTCCCTAACACGATCCCATCTCCGACGAATCGCACCGCCTTGCGCTCGTAGACAGCGGAGAAGTGCCGGATGGCCGCATACGGGAAGGGCAGCTGCCCGTACGAAGGGCAGGATGCGTGGCTCACAGCAGTCCCTTGATCCATCCCGTCCGCCTCCCCACTCACGATCTGTGCTGGCGGCGTTCGGCCTCGTCGCCCGGGTACGTCGGAGCTTCGCGGTCGGTCCGGTAGAGCCGGACGATCGTCCGCCTCCCGTACGCTTGACGCTCCTGTATCACTCCGTGGCGTTGGGCCAACTGTGCCGCTTCCTTGACTCGCTGCGGGTTCCGTCGCCGCTGGTTCGGTTGCTGGCGCAGGCACTCGAAGAGCACCAGGTGGGTCCAGGCCTCGCCACCGTCCTGGTCCAGCAGCCAGTACGCGGCGTCGTTGTCCCAGGGGTCGCCGTTGCGGAGGTTGGGATACGTGGACGGCACCGTGATCGGTCGACCGGCGCTCAGCGATGGGGGCAGGGGCTTTGCGTGCAGCACGATCAACTCCTTGGTGGCCCGAGTGAGGCAGATGTAGAGAGAGCGCAGTCCGCTTAGGGTCCGACCGGCGATGGTGGCGGGCTCGATCACCACGACCACGTCGAACTCGAGGCCCTTGGCCCCCTCCGGGACGAGGAGTGTGACCTGCTCGCCGAACGCCTCCAGGTCGTGGGCAAGGTCACCGTGGAGCTCGGATGGGGCGATCACCGCCACCGCCCCCCGATTCAGATGCTCGACGACCAGGTCGTGAGTGGTCCGAGGGATCGAGTCCACCAGGCAGCGTCGGACCACTGGATCGACCGTAGAACGAAAGCTCTTCGGCACCTCGACCGCTGGAGCGGCTCTATCCAACAGCGGACGGGCGAAGTCCATCACCTGCTTCGGCACCCGGTAACCCAGGCGGAGCTCGGCCACCTCCGCCTTCCCGGCGAGGTTGGCGTGGCGCATCACCTCTGCCCACGAACGAGGTGACCAGGGAGAGGTTGCCTGGGCCAGGTCGCCGAGGATGGTCATCGAGCCCCGCTGGGTCCGGCGTCGGACGA
>NZ_JBPCKQ010000009.1:0-47356 GCF_051004135.1 Ornithinimicrobium sp. | reverse complement strand
GGGAAGTCGTCATCAGCCGGCAAAGCAGCGACCGCCGGGGGCGTCTCGATCAGACAGACCACCGCGGCGCGCCGGAACTATGCAAGCTGCACTGCATCATGGAAGCGACCAGTCGACCATGGACGCGAGACCGGTGACTTGACGGCCCCGCAGATCTGCTGAGGCGGCATTCCAGTGCCTCGTGAGGTTTTACGATCAGATGTCTGCGGTCACATCCTCGTGAGCGTGGTCACAAGGAGCGGTCAATCACCGGCGGCAGCCAGTTCCGACAGGGCGGCAGCGATCTTGGCGTCGCGTCCCCGGGCCGCGTGCTGGTATCGCAGCGCCGCCTGTGGCGTGGAGTGGCCAATGCGGGCCATGAGTTCGGCCAAGGTCGCTCCGGTCTGCGCCGCAAGGACCGCACCGGTGTGCCGCAGATCGTGGACCCGCAGATCCGGCCTGCCCGCTGCCTCCCGTGCGGCGTACCAGTACCGGTAAATGGTGTTGGGGTGCACTTGGACTGCGGGATCCTTGACCGACGGGAAGACGAGAGCGTCCCGCCCCTCCCCTACGTGGGTGTTGAAGTGCTCGTGCAGCACGGGCAGGAGGTGGGGTGGGACCGCGACGTCTCGGACTCCGGCACTGCTCTTCGGCGTGCCGACCGTCACCTGCCCCCCGTGCCGGACCACGCCCCTTCGGACATGCAGCACCCCTGCATCCAGGTCCAGGTCGCCGCGCCGCAGCTCGGCCAGCTCACCGAACCGCAGGCCGCACCAGGCGCCGATCAGAACCAGCGCCTGGAATCTGGCGGGCATCTGCCGCACCAGGATCCCCAGTTCCTTCAGGGAGGCCGGCTCGACCCGCCTGCTCCGTGTCGCGACGCCGGCGCCCCGCACCTTGCAGGGGTTGGTGGCGAGGATCTCGTCGTGGACCGCGGTGCTCAGGATCGAGCGCAGCAACCCGTAGGTCTGGGCGCGCTGGGTTGGTCGGGTCGGGTCAAGCTCGCTGTGCCAGATCCGGACGACGGACGGGGTGATGTCCCGCAGCGACATGTCGTCGAACGTCGGGATGATGAATCGGTCCAACTGCCGCCGGTAGAGGGCGCGGGTCGTCGGCTTGACGTCGCGGTGTGTCAGCCAAGCCTCGGCGTACGGCCCGAATGCCTCGGCCCGGCGACGGACCTGCGCACGCCGGGAGCGGGTGGGCGACCACTCGTCCTCTTGAATGAGACGACGTTCCTGTGCGAGCCAGGCCTCGGCGTCGGCCCTCGTCTGGAAGGTGGAGGGTGCCCGGTGGAACCCTTGGTCGGGACCCATGTAGAAGGCCTGGTAGCGCCTGTTCGATCGCTTCCGGATGCTCCCGAAGTCCCGCTTGGTTCGCGGCATGTGTTGACACCTGCTGTCAGGTCTGGGCATAACTGGGGCATAACTGGCGGACAATGGTGTCCTGTTACGCCTCAGTCTCTCACGAGGTAGCCTACTGATTATTGCTGGTCAGACGCCTTAAGGCCTGGTCAGCGACACAGACTTCGAGTCGGGCGTAGGAGATTCAAATCCTGTCACCCCGACCACGTCAGACCTCGGTTGCCGCATTGCGCGGCCTTGTGCACATCGCGCGGTCGCCGGAAGCGGCGCCCTGCATCAAGAGCCGCGCAATGTGAGCGCCTACGGCTGGGGGTCCGGGGCGGCGAGCAGGTCGGCCGGCATCTCCGCCGCGCCGACGACGCCGCTGAGCAGCTGAGGGTCGACGAGCTCACCACGCCGGAGCACGCTGGTGGCCCCCGTCGGCTCGAAGACCACCGCCGCCACTTCGCGTGGGTGCCGGACGCCGGCCAGCCGCAGCCGGGACTGCAGCTCGCTGGGCAGCACGTGGCAGCGCGCCATGTTGTCCGCCAGCATCCGGTCACCGGCCATCAACAACACAGGATGGTTGTCGATCATCGTGGCGCCGATCCGGGTGCGCCGGGCCATGCCGACCAATCCCTGCAGCAGGATCAGCGTGGCCAGCGCGATCAGGCCTGCGCTGAAGGCGGGGAACTCACCCAGCGCGCTGCGCCCGATCACGGCGCCGAACGCGATCACCGCCGCCAGGTCGAAGCCGGACATCCCCGACAGCATGCGCGGCCCCAGCAACCGGACCAGCAGCACCATCGCCAGGTACATCCCGATCGTGGACAGCACGACGGCCAGGCTCTCCAGGGGGCTGACGGTCAGTAGCTCCCAGAGCCCGAGACTGTCCCGCTCCAGCACGTCAGGGGGCACCCTGGGCACCCTACTCCGGCCGTACCCCCTGGTCGTGCGGCCTGCGAGCCACAGTCCAGCCCGCAGCTTTAGCGCCGAATTGCCGGGACGTCAAGCATGGTCTTCACCTAGTCCTGACCGGGTATGTCGTTGCTACACTCCGGCCCATGCCCGACCCTGACTCGACGACGTCCGGCGTCGTCCGAGCACGGGCGGCCTGATCCCGTGAATCTGCTCTGGACCCTGCTCATCCTCGTCGGGGCCGTTGCCGCCGCGCCGGCGTGCACCCGGTGGCTGGGCCGGGACGCCGGCTACCCCCTCGCCGGCATCTACCTGCTGGCCACTGCAGCCTTCTTCCCGGCCGCCATGGATGTCATGGCCGGGGAGACCGTCACCTACTCCGTGCCCTGGGTGCCGGCGCTCGACCTCAACTTCGCCCTGCAGGCCGACGGCATCGGGGTGGTGTTCACCTTCATCGCGTTGATCATCGGGGCGGTGGTCTTCGCCTACTCGGCGCGCTACCTGCACGACGGGCGGCATCTGAGCTTCTACCTCGTGATGTGCGCGTTCACCCTGTCCATGGTCGGGCTGGTCCTCGCGGACGACATGATCCTGCTCTTCCTCAGCTGGGAGCTGACCTCGCTCGCGTCGTTCCTGCTGATCGCCCGCTCCGGCTACGGCGGCGAGCTGGCCTCGCTGCGCACCCTGATCATCACCTTCATCGGCGGACTCACCATGCTGGCCGCGACGGTGTCGATCATCGCCCGCACCGGCACCACGTCGGTCACCGAAGTCCTGGCCGACCCGGTATGGACCACCGACCCGGCCTTCACCACCACGATGGCCATCCTGGTGCTGGTGGCCGGCTTCACGAAGTCGGCGCAGTTCCCCTTCCACAGCTGGCTGCCCGACGCGATGGCCGCGGCCACGCCGGTCAGCGCGTACCTGCACGCCGCTGCGGTCGTCAAGGCCGGCATCTTCTTGCTGATGCGCTTCAGCCCGGCATTCCACGAGACGCCGGTGTGGAACTACACACTCATCATCACCGGCCTGTTCACCGGTGCGATGGCCGCCTGGTTCGCCGCGCAGAAGACCGACCTGAAGAAGCTGATGGCGTACTCCACGGTCAGCCAGCTCGGCCTGATCGTGGCCACCATCGGCATCGGCACCGAGGAGGCGCTGGCCGCGGCGACCCTGCACATCATCGCGCACGCGCTGTTCAAGTCCGGGCTGTTCATGATGGTCGGCGTCATCGACCACGCGGCACACACCCGGGATATGCGGCGCCTGCCTGCGCTCTACAAGAAGATGCCGTGGTCGTTCGCCGCGGTCGTCCTGGGCTGCGCCTCCATGGCCGGCATCCCGCCGATGCTGGGCTTCGTCTCCAAGGAGTCCATCTTCACCGCGATGCGGGAGGCACCCGGACCCGAGTGGTTCGGCTGGGCCGCCCTGGCGGGGGCGGTCGGTGGTGCGGTGCTGACCTTCGCCTACTGCGCCAAGATCGTCTTCGGCGGCTTCGTCGACGGCACCCGCACCGACATCGAGGTGCACGAGGCGGCCCCCTCGCTGCTGCTGCCGGCGGCCCTGCCCATCGTGGTCGGCCTGCCGCTGGCGATCTTCGTCGGGGTCCTGGACACCCCCGTCGGGCAGGCCGTCCGGGCCGCCCTTCCCGAGGTCGAGCATGAGGTGCACCTCGCGTTCTGGCACGGGCTCAACCTCGAGCTGGCCCTGTCCGCCCTGGTCATCGCCGTCGGCATGCTGATCATCCTCAACCGCGCCGGCCTGCGGCGCTGGGTCGAGCACGAGACGCTCTCGGTCGACGGCGCCTGGATGATGACGCGGATGGTGCGCCACCTGACCACCTTCGGCCGGGTCCTGGTCGGCACCGTCCGGGCCGACAACCCAACGCGGCACGTGGCTGCGCAGTTCACCGTGCTCAGTGTGGTCATCGTCGGCGGGGTGCTGAGCATCCTGGCCACCTCCGGTCTGGCCCCGCAGACCCCGGGCCTTGGCCGCCCGATCGACGCGCTGCTGCTGCTGGTCATCGTCGGTGGGGTGATCGGGCTGACCCGGGCCGACTCGCGACTGGCCGCCACGGTCAGCCTCTCGGCGGTCGGCATCACCGTCACCGTGCAGATCTTCGCCCTCGGCGCCCCCGACGTCGGGCTGACCCAGCTGCTGGTCGAGGCCCTCACGGTGCTGATGATCATGCTGGTTCTGCAGAAGCTGCCGTTGCGCTTCGTCAGGGCCCCCCGGTGGGGTCAGCGGGCCGCCGCCGGGCTGGCGGTGCTCGCGGGACTCGCCGCAGGTCTGGTGACGTGGGCGCTGACCGGGCGCCGCGAGCTCAGCGCCGTCGCCGACTACTACCTCGAGGAGACCTACGAGGAGACCGGCGGCAAGAACATCGTCAACACGATCCTGGTCGAGTTCCGGGCCCTGGACACCTTGGGCGAGCTGACCGTGCTGGGCATGGCCGGCATCGCGATCATCGCGGTCCTGTCCACAGTCCGGGACCGGGAGCTGGACCCGGACGCCGAGCACGACCACAACTACGTGCCCGCGCCCGACATACCGCTGCGTCCGGCCGGCTCCACGGCGCACCGGGCGATGACCGAGTCGTGGGGCAACGCCGTCCCCCTGCAGATGCTGATCCGGGTCACGGCACCTCTGCTCGCGGTCATCTCCGCCATCCTGTTCCTGCGCGGGCACAGCAGCCCCGGCGGCGGCTTCATCGCCGCGCTCGTGGGCTCCTCGGTCGTCGCGCTGATCTATCTGAGCGCCGCCCGGGACCACCAGGTCGGTCCTCCGCGAGCCCCGGTGACCCTGATCGCCGCCGGCGTCCTGCTGGCCCTGGCCACCGGCATCTGGGGGCTGCTGGCCAAGGGCTCGTTCCTGGAGCCGATCCACGGGGAGTTCGCCGGTCAGGCGATCTCCTCGGCCATGGTCTTCGACCTCGGCGTCTACTGCGCGGTCCTCGGCCTCGTGATGGCCGCGTTCAACCTGCTCGGGGCGACCGAAGACGCCGAGGAGGGCACTCGGGAGCGCGCAGACGAGAGCTTCGAGGGCGAGGTGCACGGCCCGCTGGAGACCGTGCGCGGTGAGCGGCCCACCGGCGGACTGACTCCACGCTCCACCCACCTGACCTCGGACACGCAACCCACCACGAGGAGTCGATCGTGACCTCGCTGCTGCCGATCACCATCGGCATCCTCGTCGCCGGTGGCGTCTACCTGATGATGCAGCGGGCCATGATCCGGATCATCTTCGGCCTCGCCCTGCTCAGCCACGCCGCCAACCTGATTCTGCTCACCACCGGTGTCACGGCCAAGCGTGACGAGCCCCTGGTCAACAAGATGGACGTAGCGGCCGCCGCGGACCCGCTCCCCCAAGCCTTCGTGCTGACAGCCATCGTGATCGCGTTGGCCGTGACGGTCTACATGCTCACACTCGCGGTGATCGGGCACAACGACGACACCAAGCGGATGCCGGAGACCGGGGAGTACCACGACCGATGATCTCCGAGCTCCTCCCCCTGTTCGTGATCGTCCCGCTCACCGCGGCGGCGATCTCGGTCCTGATCCGGCATACCGCCGCGCAGCGAGCCGTCCTCATCGGCGTGCCGGCGTTGATCTGCCTCGCGGGAGCCCTGCTGGTGCTGGAGCACCGCAGCACTCCTGTCATCGCGCACAACATCGGCGCCTTCCCCGGTGGGGTGTCCATCCCGTTCGTCTCCGACACCCTGTCGGCGCTGATGCTCACGGTGACGGCGTTCACCACGACGGTGACCTCGGTGTTCCTGACCCAGACGGGCGAGGACCGCCTCCGCTTCGTCCCGGCCCTGGCCCTGATGCTGACCGCCGGCGTCAACGGCGCCCTGCTGACCGGCGACCTGTTCAACCTCTTCGTCTTCATCGAGGTCATGCTGCTGCCGTCCTACGCGCTGATCGCGGTGACGGGCACCTGGCGGCGGCTGGGCATCGGCCGGCTGTTCGTGGTGGTCAACCTGACGACCAGCACCATCCTGCTGATCGGTGTGGGCCTGGTCTACGCCACCGCCGGCACGGTCAACCTGGCCGAGCTGGTCGGGGCGGCCGCCGAAGACCCCCGAGTGAGTCTGGCCATCTCCATCGTGCTGCTCTCCCTCGGCATCAAGGCAGGGCTGGTGCCCACCCATGGATGGATGCCGAGGTCCTACCCCGCGACCTCCGCGGGCATCATGTCCCTGTTCGCCGCGGTGCACAGCAAGGTCGCGCTCTACGCCATCTACCGGATCTACTCGATGACCTACGAGGGCCAGGCCGCGTGGTCGCCCGTGCTGGCACTCATCGTGGCGTTGACCATCCTCATCGGGGCCTACAGCACCTTCGGCGAGCACATCATGCGGCGGGCGCTGGCCTGGCAGATGATCACCGGGATCGGGCACATCCTGCTCGGCGTGGCGCTGTTCACCCAGCTCTCGCTCGCCGCGGGGATCCTCTACATGGTGCACCACATCGTGACCATGGGAGCGCTGCTGCTCACCTCCGGGGCGATCGAGCAGACCTACGGCAGCGGGCGCTACGAGCGCCTCGCCGGGCTGGCCAAACGCGACCCCTGGGTGGCCGCGGTCTATGCGTTCGCGCTGCTCTCCCTGGTCGGTCTGCCGCCCTCGTCCGGCTTCTTCGGCAAGGTCAGTCTGCTGCAGGCGTCGGCCGATGCCGGAGGCTGGCAGCAGTGGACCTTCATCGCGGTGATCACGGTCGCCGCCTTCGGCAACCTCATCGCGGCGCAGAAGCTGTGGTCGGGGGTCTTCTGGGGCCCACAGATGGAGAACTACCGCCCGGCCAGCCCCCGATCCGGACGGGGGCGACGGGTGCCCCTACCTCGGACCACGCACGTCAAGGCGCGCCTGGCAGCTCCCGGCGCCTTCCTGTGCGTCACCCAGCTGGCCATCTTCCTGGGGGCCGGCGCCATCCTCCCGATCACCTTCCGAGCGGCGCAGGGCCTGACCAACCTGGCGCCGTATGTCGAGGCGGTGCTGCAATGATCCATCCCCTGAACGCGGTGCGCTACTTCGGCTTCATCACCTGGGAGGTGCTCTCCGGTGCCGTCACGGTCGCTGTCGACGCCTTCACCCCCGGCAAGGGCGCCACCCCGATGATCGTGGAGCTGCCGCTGCGGTGCACCACCGACTTCGAGGTCACCACGATGGCGTCCTCGATCACCATCACCCCCGGCACCATCACGGTCGGCATCACCCCGGCGACCGGGCCCGCCCCGGCGACGCTGTTCGTGCACTCCATGTATGTCGCCGAGCGGGAGGACGTGCTCGAGGGGCTGCACGACATGGAGCGCCGGCTGCTGCTGATGACCCGGGGCAAGGAGGCGGACAGATGACCGTCATCGTCTGGGTCACCGTCGCGATCCTGATCGTCTCGGCGCTGCTGGGGATCCTCCGCCTCATTCTGGCCACCGACGAGGCCACGGCCGCCGCCGTCAGCGACCTGATCTACTTCTGCGCCGTCGGGACCTTCGTGATGATCGCGACGCTGTTGGACTCCTCGGTGATCTTCGACGTGGCCTCCATCGCCGCACTGCTGGGCATCCTGGCCACGGTCGCCTTGTCCCGCATCCTGACCCGGGGGCGCCGCTGATGGACACCGTGCTGCTCATCCTGATCGCCGTGCTCTCGATCGGCGGTGCGTTCTTCGTGCTGGTCAGCGCGCTGGCGATGCTGCGGGTCGGCGACGGCCTGAGCCGGATCAACGTGCTCAGCCCGGCCACCGGCATCGGTCTGCCCGCGATCGTCGCTGCTGCGTTCATCCACGACCTGCAGATGCACGGCTTCGACGTCTTCGACCTGATCAAGACCACGGTCGCGATCGTGGGCTTCATCATCCTGTCGTCGGTGGCCAGCAACACCCTCGGCCGCGCGACCTACCGCTCGGGGTGTCCGCTGGACCCGGACACCCAGC
The DNA here is from genome assembly GCF_051004135.1 of Ornithinimicrobium sp. Classification (GTDB taxonomy): domain Bacteria; phylum Actinomycetota; class Actinomycetes; order Actinomycetales; family Dermatophilaceae; genus Ornithinicoccus. Next base: position 39,183 of record NZ_JBPCKQ010000009.1, on the reverse strand, counting down.
CCAACGAGCTGGCCCAACGGCCCTCGGAGACGCCTCGCGAGCTGCCCTGAGGCTCCGGGCAGGCGCGAGCGTTCAGCCGACGGGGTCGGCGGCCGAGTCAGCGTGCAGGGCCGCCATCTCCGCCTCCATCACTATCTCCTCATCGACATCCAGCCGCACGTGGGCCAGCAGGGCCAGCACGACCCGCAGGGCCGACGCCGCACGCTCCCCCCAGGACGACAGATAGCTGAACTGCCACCACCACAGCGCCTCCGTGGTCGCACCGGCGTCGTGGTGCCGCAGGCCGTGCGAGAGGTCGGCTGCAATGCTGACCACGTCGTTGGCCAGGCTGCCGCGCACTACCTCACCGGTGAGCACCGGATCCTGCACCTCGGCATACTCATCGACCCCGGTGAGCAGGGCCTGCAGCCCCTCGCGGATCAGGTCCAGGTCGGGGTCCGGGCCGTGGTCGGGCTCGAACCGCTCTGCCGGGACCACGTCGACCATGGCGCCCAGCCGGGCGCCGGCGCCCTGCACCTGGGACAGGGCCAGCAGCAGCATGGGCAGCGCCGCCTCGGGAGCCGTCCCGGCGGCCACCTCCCGCACGGCCACGAGATAGGTCCGCGCCTGGGCGGCGGTCTCCACGGCTAGGCCGGACAGATCGGTCCCTACCGCGGAGCCATCCGCACTTCTGCCGTCCTGCTTCATTGCACCTCTCCTTGCGCCCGTCTCAGGCCTCGATCAGTCGGCGTCCCTCGAACGCCCGGCCCAGGGTCACCTCGTCGGCGTACTCCAGGTCCCCGCCGACGGGCAGGCCGGAGGCCAGCCGGCTGATCGGCACCTGCATCGAGCGCAGCAGCCGGGTCAGGTAGGTCGCGGTGGCCTCCCCCTCCAGGTCGGGGTCGGTCGCGATGATGACCTCGGTCACCGCGCCGTCGGCCAACCGGCTCATCAGCTCCTTGACCCGCAGGTCCTCGGGACCGACGCCACCGATCGGGTTGATGGACCCGCCGAGCACGTGGTAGCGGCCACGGAACTCGCGGGTGCGCTCGATCGCCTGGACGTCCTGGGACTGCTCGACCACACAGATCAGCGCCGGGTCGCGACGGGGGTCCAGGCAGATCCGGCACTGCTCCGCCTCGGCGACGTTGCCGCAGGTCACGCAGAACCGCACCTTGTCCTTGATCTGCTGCAGAGCTTCGGCAAGCCGGACGACGTCGTCGGGATCGGTGGACAGCAGGTGGAAGGCGATCCGCTGCGCGCCCCTCGGACCGACGCCAGGCAGTCGGCCGAGCTCGTCGATCAGGTCCTGGACCACTCCTTCGTACACAGGGCGACTGTATGCGGATCAGCTGGGGATGCGCGAGCGACCCACCGATTCGGGTGCTCAGTCGGCTGCCTCGGGTGGTCGCTGGTTGTAGTCCGGCGTTGTCTCTTGGCCGCTCATCGTCTGCACCGCCAGGCGGATCTCGTCGGCGACCTCCCGCCGGGCCCGGCCGGCCGGGACACCGGCATAGCGTTCGGTGAAGGTCATGGGCGGCCCGAACTGCACCCCGAAGCGCTGCACCTTGGGCAGCCGTCGCCCGATCGGCTGCAGCTCGTCGGTGCCGGTCAGCGCCACCGGGACGACCGGGCAGTCGGCCTCCAGCGCCAGCCAGGCCACCCCCGTCCGGAAGCGGTACAGCCGCCCGTCGCGGGAGCGCGTGCCCTCCGGGTAGATCCCGAAGGCGCCGCCACCGCGAAGGTGTCCCAGGGCCAGGTCCAGTGACTGCTGGGCTGCCCTGGTCTGGTCGCGCTCGACCGGGATCGAGCCGATTGCGGTGAAGAAGGTCCGGTTGACCCGGCCTTTGAGGCCGCTTCCCGTGAAGTACTCGGCCTTGGCCAGGAAGGACACCTGACGGGGTGCGGTGAGGGGGATCGCCACGCTGTCGGCGAACGACAGGTGGTTGCTGGCCAGGATGACCGGTCCGGCCTGGGGCACGTGCTCCGCTCCCACGATGTGGGGTCGCCACAGCGCCAGGGCCGCAGGTCGGACGGTGAAGTGCAGGAAGCGATAGAGCATGCGTCCTCGCCTCATGGGGCGGGCGCGTCATCGATGGCGATCACCGTGCCACCCAGCACGCTCTCGATGACCGGCTGGCCGAACGAGCCTGAGGTGTGGAGGTCCTCGTCGTCCTCGCGCGTCGGGGGCTCCTGGTCGGGCGGTCGCGCCCCGGAGGCCCGGTCGGCGCCGCCGCTCGGCGGTGACCCGTGGGGGTCACGACCCTGGGGCGCCCGACCCTGGCCCGCCCGCCGAGGCTCACCGTCATCACCTTGCCCGGCGCCGACCGTGCTCTCCACCCGGGTGTCCAGGCCGAGGGACTCGATGAGCGCCTGACGCACGACCTCGGCGTGGTTGCCCCGCCGAAACGTCTCGGCCTGACCGGCGGTCGCGATCTCCAGCAGCAGCCGGCGGCCGTCGTAGTCGAGCACGGTGGTGTTGACCGACACGAAGCTCCAGGTGACCCGGCGGATGGCCTTGACGGCGTCGAGAACCTCGGGCCAGTGCCGCCGCACGGCGTCGGTGTCCAGGCCGCCGGGGGTCGGTGTCGCGGCGGGTGGCCTCTGGAGGGGCGCCGGACCGGTCGGGCCAGCCGAAGCCGCCGGTGGGGTGGCGGACCGCGCCCCGGCGGGCTGCGACGGCGATGACGGCTGCCGCTGTGACGGCGATGCTGGCTGCCGCTGTGACGGCGATGCTGGCTGCCGCTGCGACGGCGCGGACGGGGCCGCGGTCACCGGCGGGGGCGTACTGTCGGGCCGGGCGGCCGAGAGCCGACGTTCGATCCGGTCCAACCGTGCGGCATACCCCTGCTCGCCCGTCGCGCCGGGCAGCAGCAGTCGGGCGCAGATCAGCTCCAGCAGCAGCCGGTAGGAGACCGCGCCGGTCATCTCCGCGAGCCCCCGGCTGACCACGTCGGCGCATCGTGTCAGCGAGGCGATGCCGTAGGACGACGCCTGGTGTCTCATCCGGTCGACCTGGTCCCGTGGGATCCCCGGCAACAAACCGTCGGCGTGCTCGCCGACCGCTGCCAGCACGATCAGGTCGCGGTAGCGCTCCACCAGGTCCTCCACGAACCGGCGAGGGTCGTGCCCGGACTCCATCACCCGGTCGACCTGACCGAACACGGATGCGGCATCGCCTGCGGCCACCGCGCCGACCACCGCGTCGAGCAGCTCGCTGTCGGTGAAGCCCAGCAGCGTCGCGGTGCGCTCGTAGCTCAGTCCCTCCGGCCCGGCGCCGGAGATCAGCTGGTCCAGCACGGACAGGGAGTCGCGCACCGACCCGCCGCCGGCCCGGGTCACGAACGAGAGCACCCCGGTCTCCAGCCCCACCTGCTCGGTGGCGCAGACCTGCTCGAGGTAGCCGGTCAGCCGCTGCGGCGGCACGAGGTGGAAGGGGTAGTGGTGGGTGCGGGAGCGGATCGTGGAGAGCACCTTGTCGGGCTCGGTCGTGGCGAAGATGAACTTCACGTGCTCCGGCGGCTCCTCGACCACCTTGAGCAGGGCGTTGAAGCCGTGCGTGGTGACCATGTGGGCCTCATCGATGATGTAGACCTTGAAGCGCGCCTGGGCCGGTCCGAAGGCCGCCCGCTCGCGCAGGTCGCGGGCGTCGTCGACCCCTCCGTGGCTGGCCGCGTCGATCTCCACCACGTCGATCGCGCCTGCCCCCCCACGGGCGAGGGCCACGCACGAGTCGCACTGCCCGCACGGCTGCGGCGTGGGGCCCTGCGCGCAGTTGAGACACCGCGCCAGGATGCGGGCGCTCGTCGTCTTGCCGCAGCCGCGCGGCCCGCTGAACAGGTAGGCGTGGTGCACGCGCCCGCTGCGCAGCGCCTGCATCAACGGTTCGGTGACGTGCTCCTGGCCGATGACATCGGCGAAGGTCTCCGGTCGGTATCGCCGGTACAGCGCAGTGCTCACGGCACCGACCCTAGCGGTCCGGGCCGACCACGTGGCCCCTTGCCCACAGGGCGTCCCCGTCGGCACCGGCGCTCGCTCAGGCGACCCGCAGCACGGTCATCCGGTGTGCCGCCCGGGTCAGCGCGACGTAGAGCATCCGGGCACCGCCCGGCGACTCGCGCACGATCTCCTCGGGGTCCAGCACCACCGTGGCGTCGTACTCCAGCCCCTTGCTGGACAGCGGATCCGCCAGCACCACCCGGTCGGCGTACCCGCCGACGACGCGGGCCACGCCCTCCAGCCGGCGCCGCGGGCCGATGACCGCGATGGTCCCCTCGACCTGGTCCACCAGCTCCGCGACCGCCTGCTCGGTCTGCTGGAGCAGCTCTCCAGCGGCGACCGTGCGCTCCACGGGCCGGTCACCGGTCTCCCGCACGGCCCGCGGGATGTCGGCCTCGGGCACGTGGTCACGGATCAGCCGCTGCGCGACCTCGAAGATCTCCCGCGCGTTGCGGTAGTTGGTGTCCATGTGGAAGTGCCGTCGGGTCGCCGCCCCGAAGGCCTCGTCACGGGCGACCCGCGCCTGCGCCAGGTCCGGCCAGGACGCCTGGGCATCGTCGCCCACGACGGTCCAGGAGGCCGACCGGCCCCGCCGGGCAAGCATCCGCCACTGCATCGGTGAGAGGTCCTGGGCCTCGTCGACCAGCACGTGGGCGAAGTCGTCGACGGCGGTGAGCCGGCCGGCCAGCAGCCGCTCGAGGGGGTCGCGGGAGACCCGGTGGTATGTCGTGGGCTCACCGGCGCCCTGCCCGCCGGCCCCTGCGTCGTCGCCGGGGTTCGCTGCGCCGCGCTGCGTCCGGTCCTCTCCCCGCCCCGAGCGCAGTGCCGCCACGCCGTACTGCGAGGCGTCCTGCAGCTCCTCGATCTCGTAGAAGCCACGTTCTTCGACGGGCGGGGCGATCATCGGGCCGAGCATCGCCGCGAGCTCGTCGATCAGGGCGATGTCGGCCACCGACCACTCACCGCTGCGCCGGGCGACGTGCAGCGACTGGGCCAGGTCGCGCACCTGCGCGGCGTCGAGGTCGTGGCCGGCGACCTGCTCGGCCACACCGGGGTCGGCCAGCCGCAGCAGCACCTCTCGCGGGTCGACCGGGCGCCACCACTGCTGCACGAACGCCTCGACGTCCCGGGAGTCCTCGAAGCGACTGAGGAACTCCTCCCGGTCGCCCTCCCGCACCTGCCGCCACGCCAGCTCGCCCAGCACCCGGAGCACGACGTCGACCGGGCTGTTGCGTCGATGGTGGCGCAGCACGTCCCGGTGCGCCTGGGCCAGGGCAGGCTCGTCGAGCCGGACGGCGTGCCCTGCCACGAAGCAGCGCAGTCGCTGCGGCGCCTCCGGCAGCGGCAGCCGTGCCAGCCTGCTCAGCACGGCCCGCATCCGGGCCGAGCCCTTGACGAAGGCCGCCGGGGGCGCGTCCCACCGGTTGGCGGTGACGCCCCCCACGACGTCACCCAGGGAGCGCAAGGTGACGCTCTGCTCCCCCAGCGAGGGCAGCACCCGCTCGATGTATGCGGTGTAGGCGCTCGACGGGCCGACCACCAGCACGCCGCCGGACTCGAAGCGACGCCGGTTGGAGTAGAGCAGGTAGGCCGCCCGGTGCAGCGCGACGACCGTCTTGCCGGTACCCGGTCCGCCCGTGATCTCGGTCACCCCGCGGGCGGGTGCTCGGATGGCCTCGTCCTGATGCTGCTGGATAGTGGCGACGATGTCGCGCATCCGGGCACCCCGGCTGCGGGTCAACGCGGCCATCAGCGCACCGTCTCCGATGACGACCAGGTCGTCCGGGGCCTGCGCGACCATCAGGTCGTCCTCCACCCCCACGACCTGCTCGTCACGGCAGCGCAGCACCCGCCGCCGCAGCACCCCCAGCGGCTCCACGGGCGTGGCCCGGTAGAACGGCGCCGCCGCGGGGGCGCGCCAGTCGACCACGAGAGACTCATAGTCGTCGTCCCGCACGCCGAGCCGACCGATATAGCGGACCTCACGGTCCGGCAAATTCGTGCTGTGGTCGGGCTGGAGGTCCAACCGGCCGAAGACCAGACCTTCGTGCTGGTGCTGCAGGGACGCCCGGCGGCGGGCGGCGCTGTAGACCAGGGCGTCCCGCTCGAACAACCCGGTCATCTCCTCCTCGCGAGGCTCGCCGGTGCCGCGGCGGTCGGTCTGACCCCGCGCCATCCCCTCAGCGTGCACAAGATCGGCCCGGACCCCCGCCTTGGTCAGCTCCCGGTAGACCCGGTCCACGTGCGCCTGCTCACGGGTGATCTCGGCGTCCAGGGCAGCACGGACCTCGACAGTCACAGCATCCGTCCTCTCGGCTCGAGGCGCCCGGGCCTCCGGCACCGGCGAGCGCATCGCGAGCGACCCATAATAGCGAGCGGCACCTCCGACTCCGGATAGCCTCGCGGTATGCCGTCGAGCAGGCCTGCATTTGATCATCGCCTGACGAATGTCTCAAATTGGTCACGTGTTCCACTGGCGCCGGGGGTGCCGGTCGTGCCACGATAGGAAGACCGGCGTTCGCGTCGGCATGGGGACGCGCAGCGTCGCCGGCTTGGACCCCCCATCAAGTCGGCTGACCCCGCCTCATGGCAGTGGCCCGCCTGGGAGATGCCCCCCCGCCTCCCAGGCGGGCCACTTGCACGTCCGGGTCCGGACCGTTCCACGTGCTGGCTAGAGTCATCCCCGTGAAGGTCTTGGTGATCGGCGCCGGCGCCCGCGAGCACGCCCTGGTCCGCTGCCTCGATCTCGACGCTGCCGTGACCGAGGTGCTGGCCGGCCCCGGCAACCCGGGGATCGCCGAGATCGCGCAGTGCCTGCCCCACATCGGCGACGGCACCGACGCGGCCGCTGTCGTCGAGGCAACGCGACGGCACGCCGTCGACCTGGTGGTCATCGGCCCCGAGGCGCCCCTGGTCGCCGGGGTGGCCGACGCGGTCCGCGAGGCCGGCGTCCCCTGCTTCGGTCCCTCCGCCTCGGCGGCCCTGCTCGAAGCCAGCAAAGCCTTCGCCAAGGAGGTCATGGCCGCTGCCGACGTGCCGACCGCCCGGGCACACATCTGCACCGGCCTCGACGAGGTCGCCGAGGCACTGGACTCCACCGGGGCCCCCTACGTCGTCAAGGACGACGGCCTCGCCGGAGGCAAAGGGGTCGTCGTGACCGACGACCTCTATGCCGCGCTGGCGCACGCCCGGCGCTGCCTGGACAAGCCACGGGCCACGGTGGTCATCGAGGAGTTCCTCGACGGTCCCGAGGTGTCACTCTTCTGCCTGACCGACGGCCACGTCGTGCGGGCGCTCGCGCCGGCGCAGGACTTCAAGCGGCTCGGCGACGGTGACGTGGGCCCCAACACCGGCGGGATGGGGGCCTACAGCCCCCTGCCGTGGCTGGAGGACCAGGCGCCCGACCTGATCGGGACCGTGCTGGAGCGGATCGCCCGGCCGACCGTCGAGGAGATGCGACGCCGCGGTATGCCGTTCGTCGGAGTGCTCTACGTCGGGCTGGCGCTGACCTCTCGCGGACCCCGGGTGGTGGAGTTCAACGCGCGCTTCGGCGACCCGGAGACCCAGGCCGTGCTCGCCCGGCTGCGCACTCCCCTCGGCTCCGTGCTGTATGCCGCGGCGACCGGAGCGCTGGAGGAGGTGCCGCCGCTGACGTGGCATCCGGAGGCAGCAGTCACGGTCGTCCTGGCGGCGCCGGGCTACCCCGACAAGCCCCTCACCGGCATACCCCTGCGCGGGCTGGACCGCGCCGCCCGGATTGCGGGTACCCACCTGCTGCATGCGGGCACTGCGGCTGATTCGAGTCCCGACGCGGCGTCGGGAGCGCTGGTCAGCAGTGGCGGGCGGGTGCTCTCCGTCGTCTCACTCGGCACGGATCTTACCCAGGCCCGGGAGCGGGCCTACGCCGCCACGGACCTCCTCGAGATGGACGGCGCCCAACACCGGACCGATATCGCCCTCGCGGCAGCCGGCGGCGAGGTCGCGGTGCCCGGGGAGACCCCCCCGGGACGGGCCACGGACCCCTCCGGCGGCGTCGGGGAGATCCCGGGCCACGTGCGGATCTACTCGGGCAAGGTGCGCGAGCTCTATGCCCCGGTCGAGGAGCGGACCGGGGCGGTGCGGGACGACCGGCTGCTGCTGGTCGCCAGCGACCGCGTCTCCGCCTACGACCATGTGTTGAGCTCCCCCGTCCCGGACAAGGGCAGTGTGCTGACCCGGCTGTCCCTGTGGTGGTTCGACCGACTTGCCGACCTGGTGCCGCACCATGTGCAGTCGACCGACGTGCCCGCTCAGGTCGCCGGGCGGGCGGTCTACGTGCACCGGCTGCGGATGCTGCCGGTCGAAGCCATCGCCCGGGCCTACCTGACGGGGGGCGGGCTCAGGGAGTACCGACGGGACGGAACGGTGAGCGGGGTGCCGCTGTCCGAAGGTCTGGTCGACGGGTCCCGGCTGCCCGAGCCGATCTTCACCCCGTCGACCAAGGCCGCGCTCGGGGAGCACGACCAGCCGATGACCTACGACGAGGTGGTCTCGCTGCTGGGGCCGACGCTGGCCGCTCGGGTGCGTGACCTCACCTTGGCGATCCTGCGCCGCGGCAACGAGATCGCCGAGCAGCGCGGGATCCTGATCGCCGACACCAAGGTGGAGTTCGGGGTGGACCCGGTGGCGCTGGGCCTGCCGCACGACGCGGAGGTCGACTGGGCCGCGTTGGACCCGGGCCGGGTGCAGCTGGTGCTGGCCGACGAGGTGCTCACACCGGACTCCTCCCGGTTCTGGCGCGCGGCGCAGTGGGCACCGGGGTCGCCCCAGACGTCCTATGACAAGCAGGTGCTGCGCGACTGGCTCACCGGCCCGGAGAGCGGCTGGGACCAAGCATCGGGGGAGCCGCCCCCGGACCTGCCCGAGGTCGTGGTCGCGCTGACCCGGGGGCGTTACGTCGAGGCCTATGAGGCGCTGACGGGTCAGGCGTTCGATCGATAGACTCCGCCTCGATTCGTCTGCCCGATCAACCCTCACCGGACGACCCGTTCACCACGACCAAGGAGTGGCCCCCATGGCGACTGTCGTCGTTGACGTCATGCCCAAGCAGGAGATCCTGGACCCGCAGGGCCAGGCGGTGGTCGGGGCGCTGCGGCGCCTGGGCATCGAGCAGTTCTCGGACGTGCGCCAGGGCAAGCGGTTCACCCTCGAGGTCGAGGGAGAGATCACCGAGGACGTGCTGGAGGCGGCCCGGGAGGCGGCTGACACGCTGCTGAGCAACCCGGTGATCGAGGAGGTTGTCTCGGTCCGGGCGCAGCAGGACATCGACTCGGTCCGGGCGCAGCAGGAGCCCCCCGCATGAGGGTAGGGGTCGTCACCTTCCCCGGCTCGCTGGACGACGTCGACGCCCAGCGCGGCGTGCGGCTCGCCGGCGGCGAGGTGGTGCCGCTGTGGCACGGCGAGGACAGCGGGACGGCGCTGCGCGGTCTCGACGCCGTGGTGCTGCCCGGGGGGTTCTCCTACGGCGACTACCTGCGCTGCGGAGCGATCGCGCGGTTCGCGCCGATCATGGACGAGCTGGTGCCGGCTGCCCGTGGCGGGTTGCCGGTGCTCGGCATCTGCAACGGCTTCCAGGTCCTGTGCGAGTCACATCTGCTCCCCGGGGCGCTCGTGCGCAACGACCACCAGCAGTTCGTCTGCCAGGACCAGCGGCTGCGCATCGAGCGGGTGGACACCGCCTGGACCACCGACTTCGCACAGGACGAGGAGATCGTCGTGGTGCTCAAGAACGGCGAGGGCAGCTATCAGGCCGACGAGCACACCCTTGATGCGTTGGAGGTTGAGGGCCGCGTCGTGGCCCGCTACCTCGGCGTCAATCCCAACGGCTCGCGCCGGGACATCGCCGGGGTGAGCAACGAGCGCGGCAACGTCGTGGGCCTGATGCCGCACCCTGAGCACTGCGTCGAGGCCGGCTACGGGCCCAGTCTGGACGGCTTGCCGTTCTTTTCCTCGGTGCTGGCTGCGGCGGTGAACGCATGATGTCGGGGGGGATGCGAGGGGGGACACGGGGGGCGGAGGCCCCAGTGCGAGGGGGGACACGGGGGGCGGAGCCCCCCGTGCGACTGGGCACCGTCGAGCAGGCGCGGAGCACACCGGAGCACCCTCAGCCCTGGGCCGAGCTCGGGCTGAAGTCCGACGAGTATGCGCAGCTGGGCGAGATCCTGGGCCGACGCCCGACCAGCGCCGAGCTCGCCATGTATTCGGTCATGTGGTCCGAACACTGCTCCTACAAGTCCTCCAAGGTGCACCTTGGCCAGTTCGGCGACAAGACCGACCCGGCGATGCGCGAGCACCTGCTGGTCGGCATCGGGTAGAACGCCGGGGTCGTCGACATCGGCGATGGGTGGGCGGTGACCTTCAAGGTCGAGAGTCACAACCATCCCAGCTACATCGAGCCCTACCAGGGCGCGGCCACGGGGGTCGGCGGCATCGTCCGCGACATCATGAGCATGGGTGCTCGCCCGTTGGCGGTCATGGACTCGCTGCGCTTCGGTGCACTGGAGCATCCCGACACCGCGCGGGTGCTGCCCGGCGTGGTGGCCGGGGTCGGCGGCTACGGCAACTGCCTGGGCCTGCCCAACATCGGCGGCGAGGTCGCCTTCGACCCGTGCTACCAGGGCAACCCGCTGGTCAACGCACTGTGTGTCGGGGCGATGCGCGTCGAGGACATCCATCTGGCCTCGGCCAGCGGGGTCGGCAACCTGGTCGTCCTCTTCGGGGCCAAGACCGGCGGCGACGGCATCGGCGGAGTCTCGGTCCTCGCATCGGAGACCTTCGACTCCGCCAAGCCCGCCAAGCGACCGGCGGTCCAGGTCGGTGACCCGTTTGCGGAGAAGGTGCTCATCGAGTGCTGTCTGGACCTGTATGCCGCAGGCGTCGTCGCGGGCATCCAGGACCTGGGCGGGGCCGGGCTGAGCTGCGCCACCAGCGAGCTGGCCTCCAACGGCGACGGGGGCATGCGGATCCACCTTGACCGGGTGCCGCTGCGCGACTCCAGCCTCTCCCCCGAGGAGATCCTGATGTCGGAGAGCCAGGAGCGGATGATGGCTGTCGTCGAGCCCGCGCAGCTCGAGGAGTTCCTGGCCATCGCCGGCCGCTGGGAGGTGGAGGCGACCGTGCTCGGCGAGGTGACCGACGGCACACGACTGGAGGTCTACTGGGAGCAGGACCTGCTTGTCGACGTGCCCCCACGCTCGGTGGCCCACGACGGCCCGGTCTATCAGCGACCGCTGCAACGTCCGGCATACCTGGAGGCGCTGCAGGCCGACTCCACGGCAGGGCTGGCCGGACCGAGCACCGGAGCCGAGCTCGCGCAGGCGCTGCTGGATCTGCTGGGCTCCCCCAACGGTTGCGACCGCTCCTGGGTGACGCGGCAGTACGACCGCTACGTGCGCGGCAACACCGCTCAGTCGATGCCCGATGACGCCGGGGTGGTGCGGGTCGACGAGGCGACCGGGCGCGGGGTGGCATTGTCCGCGGACTGCAACGGCCGCTTCGTGCAGCTCGACCCGTATGTCGGGGCGCAGCTGGCCCTGGCCGAGGCCTACCGCAACGTCGCGGTGGCCGGGGGCGCTCCCGTGGCGGTCTCGGACTGCCTCAACTTCGGCTCCCCGGAGGACCCGGGGGTGATGTGGCAGTTCAGCCAAGCGGTGACCGGGCTGGCCGACGGCTGCGCGACGCTCGGGATACCCGTGACCGGCGGCAACGTGTCGTTCTACAACCAGACCGGCGCCGTCCCCATCCACCCCACGCCCGTGGTCGCGGTGCTCGGGGTGCTGGACGACGTGGCCACCCGCAACCCGTCGGGCTGGTCCAAGCCCGATGAGGCGATCTATCTGCTCGGCACGACCCGGGACGAGCTCGACGGCTCGATGTGGGCCGACGTGGCCCACGGCCACCTCGGCGGTCTGCCCCCCGCCGTCGACCTGGCGGGCGAGCGTCGGTTGGCCGAGGTGGTGCTGGCGGCGGGCGCGGGCGGTCTGCTGACCTCGGCGCACGACCTGTCCGAGGGAGGGCTGGGCGTCGCCCTGGCCGAGGGCGTGCTCCGTCACGGGGTGGGAGCCTCGGTGTCGCTGGACAGGGTGACCGATCGGGACAGCGTCGATGCGTTCGCGGCGCTGTTCAGCGAGTCGTCTGCCCGTGCACTGGTGACCGTGCGGAGCGAGGACACCGAGGCCCTGGAGCAGCTGTGCGCCGAGCACGAGCAGCCGGTGCTGCGCCTGGGCACGACCGGAGGCGAGGCGCTGGGCGTGGAAGCGCTCTTCGAGCTATCCATCGGCGACCTCCGCGCTGCGCATGACGAAGTCATCGAAGCGGCTCTGCGGGGCTGAGGCCGTCCCGGTCCGGCACCTTGTGGCGGTGGCTGGGTTCGATGCTGTGTTGTGTGCTCGGCACCGACATCGGTCGGGCGCCTCCCGAGACGACGGGGTGAGCGTTGTCAGTGCGGTGCTGCCGTCCACCCAGACGCCCCAGCGGGGCACCGAGTGCGGCCGGCCGCCCCGGCGCACACTGGCGATCCAGTGGTGCAGGGAGCTGGACAGCCGCGGCTCCACGTCCGACCAGCTCAGGAGTCCTGCGCTCTCGTCCGGCAGGCCGTAGCCCTCCGGCAGATCGGGGCGGCCAACAATCAGGGGCGTCCAGGCCATCCCGCGGTGGTAGGACGAGCCCCCTCCAGCGCATCACCACCCAGCGCCGGAGCGTTGCCTTGGGTGCAGAGTGCCGCGCTGCAGCCCAGCGCTGCGCGCAAAGGACTGCGCCGACGGGACCGATGCAGTGCTCATCGCCTCGAGTCTGGACCGTTGCGGTGGCCGCCGCCGTCAATGTTTGGTCGCTCCTCGGCCAGCCAGGCCGACGGCGAGCACCCCACCATCGCGGTGAACTCAGCGTCCAGGTGGGCGTGGTCCGCGTAGCCCGAGGCGAGCGCCGTGTCGGCCAGGGTGCGGTCGATGCCACCCACGATGCGGTGAGTCGCGGCGTCGAGCCGAGCCAGCCGACAGGCGGTCTTGGGGCCGACTCCCAGCTCACGACGCATCAGCGTGCGCAGCTGCCGGGTGCTGAGTCCTACCTGCTGCGCCAGCCGGTCCACCCGGATGCGCCCCCCGGAGCGCTGCACCTCACGCCAGGCATGGGCCACCTCCGCCCTGCCCTGCGGCACCTCGCCTCGGTCTGCCGTCGTGCACAACCCCTGGACGGTGGCGGTCAACTCCCCGACGTCACAGCCGTCGGCCAACCGCGCTCTCAGCTGAGCCGGTGCAGGCCCGAGGACGTCCTCGACGCCGAAGCCCGCCCCGGTCAACTCGGCGGCCGGCAGACCGAGCAGGCGCGGTGCTGCCAGGGGATGCAGAGCCAGCTGCACGCCACGCTGAGACCCCTGCATGCGCACCGCAGTGGCCCGGTCGTGCAGACCCGCGAGACAGCTGGGCAGGGCGGCCGCCGGTGTCGCGGGCCACGACGCGCCGACGCCGGGAGCCGACCCGTGCAGCCGGATCGGCTCACCGACGGTCACGATCAAGGTCAGCCAGCTGGACGGCATACCTCGATGCCATCGAGGCACCGGCTCGAGGTTGTCGTAGGCGACGGCGGAGACGACCCCGGCCTGCGCCATACCTGGCCAGCGCAACCGCGCGAACGCTGACCCGGACGTCATCGTCAGTCGCCGAGCAGGCCGAACCGCTGGATGGTCTCGGTGCGACCGGGTCCGACGCCGATCGCGGAGATCCGGGTGCCGATCAGCTCCTCCACGCGCAGCACGTAGGCCTGTGCGTTGGCGGGCAGCTCCTCGAAGCTCCGGCAGGCCGAGATGTCCTCCCGCCACCCGGGGAGCTCCTCGTAGATGGGCTTGGCGTGGTGGACGTCGGACTGGTTGACCGGCATCTCCTCGTGCTTGGTGCCCTGCACGTCGTAGGCGACGCAGATCGGCACGGTCTCCAGACCCGTCAGCACGTCCAGCTTGGTGAGCACCACGTCGGTCAGGCCGTTGACCCGCCGCGCGTAGCGGCCGACCACCGTGTCAAGCCACCCGCAGCGTCGCGGACGACCGGTCGTGGTGCCGTACTCCGCACCCGTCTTGCGCAGGAACTCACCGGAGTCGTCGTGCAGCTCGGTCGGGAACAGACCCTCCCCCACCCGGGTGCTGTAGGCCTTGAGGATGCCGATGACCCGGTCGATCCGGGTGGGTGCCACACCGGAGCCGGTGCAGGCACCGCCGGAGGTCGCGTTGGAGGAGGTGACGAAGGGGTAGGTGCCGTGGTCGACGTCCAGCAGCGTGGCCTGGCCGGCCTCGAAGAGCACGGTCTTGCCCGCGTCGAGCGCCTGGTTGAGGCACAGACCGGTGTCGGTCACCATCGGCCGGATCCGCTCCGCATGCAGCAGCAGCTCGGCCAACACCTCGTCGACCTCCACCGCCCGTCGGTTGTAGATCTTCAGCAGCACCTGATTCTTGACCTGCAGGGATGCCTCGATCTTCTGCCTCAGGATCGACTGGTCGTAGAGATCCTGCACCCGGATGCCGACGCGGCTCATCTTGTCAGCGTATGTGGGCCCGATGCCCCGCCCGGTGGTTCCCAGCCGGCGCTGGCCGAGGAAACGCTCGGTGACCTTGTCCAGGACCCGGTTGTAGGGAGGTATGACGTGCGCGTTGGCGCTGATCCGCAGATGGGAGGTGTCGACCCCTCGGGCCTCGAGCGCGTCGAGCTCCTCGATCAGCACGCCGAGGTCGACGACGACACCGTTGCCGATCACCGGGATGACCCCGGGGGTGAGGATGCCGCTGGGCAGCAGATGCAGGGCGTAGGTCTGGTCCTCGATGACGACCGTGTGCCCGGCGTTGTTGCCACCGTTGAACTTCACGACGTAGTCGACGCTGCCGCCGAGCAGATCGGTGGCCTTGCCCTTGCCCTCGTCGCCCCACTGGGTGCCCACCAGCACGATCGCCGGCATAGTGCCTACCTCTGTCGTCCTCGAAACGGTCGGGCACAGCGTACCGGCCGCCGCGCGGTGCTCCTCACCCTTACGTGATCGGTTGGTCGTGCTGACCTCGCCGGCCGATCTCCAGACCCAGCTGGAAGCGCGTCCGCACTCCGTAGCCGTCCACGAGGTCGGCCACCCGGCGACGCACCGTGCGCAGACCCACACCGAGATGCCGGGCGATCGCCTCGTCCTTGAAGCCCATCGCAAGCAGCTCCACGAGGCCGCGCGTCTGGGCGGACAGATCTGCCTGGAGCGCAAGCTCGCCCCTGCGCCAGTACTCCTCGAAGAGCGCGGTGAAGGCTTGGACGACGATCGGCACGCGGATGAGCAGGGAGTCGGCGTCGGGCTCCGGTCCCTCTTCGACCAGGACGACCGAGCTACCGAAGACCACAAACTGCAGGTCGATGTCCTCGACGAAGCGTTGTCGCTCACCGTCGGCCGCTCGGGCGTGGACCCAGTCTCGCCAAGCCGGGTCGGTCAGCACATCCAGCCGGAAGACCGTATGCACCGCCCGCCCCGCGTGGATGCCCTCGCGACGGGCGCGGATCACCGACGGGTCGTGCTCGGGCCCGGTCTGAACCCGAGCGGTCACCTGGCGGACGTCCCCTGGTGAGGTGCGGGCCGCCATCTGCACGATCTCCGAGGCGGTGGTGGGCGTCACCTCCTCGAAGGGGGGCAGCCGCGCAGGATGGTCCGGCGTGCCCGCGGCACGGTCCTGCTCGTAGCTCTCCAACGACCCCCGGAGCTGTACAACCCGCCGATGCTGCTCACCCAGCTCGGCCTCGGCCAGGTCCAGCAGCCCACCGATTCTGGCCAGCGCCACGCCCTGGTCCGGAGACTTTGCGGTTGGTGGTTGATCGTTCACCCAAGGCAGGATAGTGCCAATGGCAGGAAGGAGTCACTATTGGCCGCGACGGTGTGCTTCCATGGGACCTGTCGGGCACACCGCAGGGGACGCGCAGCCTGACGTTGCAGGGGTGTCATCGGTGTCGGGCCGCTCGGCCCGACACCGATGCCATGCCCTAAAGTCCCAGTTCGCGAGCTGCCTGCGCGGACGAGGCCCTCAAGAAGTCGGCGCAGCGACGCTGTTCCTCATCCTCGCCGATCCGTTGGGCAGCCACGGCCAGCGACGCCAGCGAGCGCAGAAAACCGCGGTTGGGCTCGTGCGACCACGGCACCGGACCCTGACCACGCCACCCTGCCTGGCGCAGCGCGTCCAGACCGCGGTGATATCCGGACCGGGCAAAGGCATATCCCTCCAGGTCCAAGCCGTCCTCCAGGGCATCCTGGGCCAGCACCGCCCACGCCAGGCTGGAGGAAGGATGGGCTGCGGCCACCTGCCGAGGGTCGATCCCCTGCTCCAGCAGGTCCGCCGCCGGGTCGACCGGCAGGTGAGTTGCCGGTATGCCGAGCAGGTCGTCGCTCACTGGTGCGTGCCCGCGCTACGCAGGTTCTCGCAGGCGGTGACGATCCGGGCGGCCATCGCCGTCTCGGCCTCCTTGCCCCATACGCGCGGGTCGTACTTCTTCTTGTTGCCCACCTCGTCGTCGACCTTGAGCACGCCGTCGTAGTTGGTGAACATGAAGCCTGCGATGGGCCGGGTGAACGCGTACTGCGTGTCGGTGTCGAGGTTCATCTTGATCACGCCGTAATCGACCGCTGTCGAGATCTCCTCCATCGTCGAGCCGGAGCCGCCGTGGAAGACCAGGTCGAAGGGACGCGCGTCGGCATCCAGCCCCAGCTCCTCGGCCGCCGCGGACTGCGCCTGCTTGAGGATCTCCGGCCGCAGCTTGACGTTGCCCGGCTTGTAGACACCGTGCACATTGCCGAAGGTCAGCGCCGTCAGGTAGCGGCCCCGGTCGCCGGCACCCAGGGCCTTGATCGTGGCGATGGCGTCCTCGGGGGTGGTGTAGAGCTTGTCGTTGCGCTCGTTGTCGACACCGTCCTCCTCACCGCCGACGACCCCGATCTCCACCTCCAGGATGATCTTGGCCTCGGCGCACTTCTCCAGCAGCTCCTCGGCGATCTGCAGGTTCTCCTCCAAGGGCACCGCCGAGCCGTCCCACATATGGGACTGGAAGATCGGCGTGCCGGTGCGCTGCACCTGCTCGGCCGAGGCGGCCAGGAGCGGACGCACGAAGTCGTCCAGCTTGTCCTTCGGGCAGTGGTCGGTGTGCAGGGCGATGTTGACGTCGTAGTGCTTGGCGACCTCGTGGGCGTAGGCCGCGAGCGCCAGCGACCCGGCGGCCATGTTCTTCACGGTCGAGCCGGAGAGGTAGTCAGCGCCTCCGGTGGACACCTGCACGATGCCGTCCGACCCGGCCTCGGCAAAGCCGCGGAGCGCGGCGTTGAGGGTCTGGCTCGACGTGACGTTGATGGCGGGGTAGGCGAACGAGCCCGCCTTGGCCCGATCCAGCATGTCGGCGTAGGCGTCGGGGGTGGCGATGGGCATGGGTCCTCCTCGTTGAGTCCGGGCTCTGCGTCCGGGTGGGCGCGGCTCAGCCGCCATGCTTCCACACGCCCGCGCCGCCACGCTCCCGGACCGGGGCCGGCGGCACTGCGAAACCGACCGGCATCTCGAGGCGGTGTGCCGCAAGGAGCGCCGAGTCGCCCAGCACCTGATCGATCGGCCGGTCGGCCGCGATCACGCCCTCGGACAGGATCACCGCTCGCTCGCACAGCTGCAGGGCGTAGGGAAGGTCGTGGGTCACCATCAGGACCGTGACGTCCAACCCGCTCAGGATCTCGGCCAGCTCGCGGCGAGAGGCGGGATCCAGGTTGGAGCTCGGCTCGTCGAGCACGAGGATGTCGGGCCGCATGGCCAGCACGGTCGCCACGGCCACGCGCCGCCGCTGCCCGAAGGACAGGTGGTGCGGCGGGCGATCCGCGACGTCGCCCATGCCCACCGCTGCCAGTGCCTCCTCGACCCGGTCGGCGAGCTCCTGCCCGCGCAGACCGAGGTTGGCCGGGCCGAACGCGACGTCATCGCGCACCGTCGGCATGAACAGCTGGTCGTCGGGGTCCTGGAAGACCAGGCCGACCCGGCGCCGGATCTCCGCCAGGTGCTCATCAGCCACTGGCAGGCCGGCCACGTGCACCGTCCCGGCCCCCGCGGTCAGGATCCCGTTCAGATGCAGCACAAGCGTCGTCTTGCCGGCGCCGTTGGGTCCGAGCAGGGCAACCCGCTCCCCCCGACCCAGGCGCAGGTCGACGCCGTAGAGCACCTGCCGGCCGTCGGGGTAGGCGTAGGCCAGACCACGCACGTCCAGCACGACTTCGCTCGCCGGCACCGGGGTCACCACCGCTCAGACCAGGTATGCCGTGAGCAGGACGACCGCCGCCGCCGTGGGCAGGGCGAGGGCGGTGACCACGTGGACCCTGCTCACGGGGGGCCGTGCCGTGTCCGGCAGCGATCCGGCGTACCCCCGCGACAGCATCGCCAGGTGGACCCGCTCGCCACGCTCGTAGGAGCGGATGAACAACGCTCCCGCGCTGCGCGCCAGCACCGGCCAGGACTTCAGCGAGCCACCCCGGAAGCCCCGGGACTCCCGGGCGATCCGCATTCGGTGCATCTCAGCGGTGACCACCTCGAGGTAGCGCAGCATGAAGGACAGGATCTGCACCATCAGCGAAGGCATCCGCAGCCGCTGCAGCCCGGCCACGACCTCCCGGGGCTCGGTGGTGGTCGCGAGCAGCAGGGCTGCCAGGACCCCGAGCGTGGCCTTGGCGGCCAGCAGCCAGGCCGCCTCGAGCCCCGCCTCGGACAGACTCAGCGGACCGACCTGCACCCGGGGACCGGTGGCGATCACCGGCAGCAGCAGGGCGAAGACCAGGAACGGCGCCTCGATGACCATCCGCGGCAGCAGGAAGGCCAACGGGACGGTCGAGACGCGCACGGCCGCGAGCAGGAGGATCAGATAGCCGGCAAACGCCGTCGGGTGCTCGGCGGGCGTGGCGACCACGAGCACGACGAAGGAGACGAGCGCCACGAGCTTGAGATGCGCCGGCAGCCGGTGGACCGGTGAGTGACCGTGGAAGTGCAGGGCGTGTCCGTGCGGGGCTCCCACCGTCAGCGATCCTGGTGACCGCGGCGGCGCAGCAGCCACATCAGGGTGAACGCGATCGCCGCGGTCACCGCGACACCGAGGACCCCGGCCAACCCGCCGGAGAGCCGCTCGTCGCCGACGCCGGCGGTGCCGTAGTCAGCCAGCGGCGAGCCTGCCGCGGCCGAGTCTGCGGCGGTGTCAGCGAAGCCCACCTGCGCCGCGACGTACTCCAGCCCGTCCGGGTGCGAGGAGGCGTAGAAGCTGACGACACCCGCGACCAGCAGGCACGCTGCCAGGCCGGTCAGCACCAGTGCCTTGGTGGAGATGCGTTTCATGCCCGCACCCCGCTGCGGATCTCCAGGTCGGCCGGACTGCGGTAGGGGCGGGCGCCCCGGACGAGGTCGGGCCGCACGGCCAGCACCGAGGAGACGACCAGTGCGGTGATCACACCCTCGCCCAAGCCGATCACGGTGTGCCAGCCGACCATGACGGCCACCAGCGTCGAGAAGTCCAGCGGTGCCTGGCCGCCGACGGCATACAACGCACAGAACGCCAGGGCGGCGACCGGGACGGAGACCAGCCCGGCGACGAAGGCAACGCCCGGCAGGACACCCACTCGCCGAGGCAGCAGGGCCGTGCCGAGCCGGTAGGCACCCCATGCCGCCCAGACACCCACGATGGCCATCAGGGTGATGTTGGTCCCCAGCGCCGTCAGCCCCCCGTCGCCGAACAGCAGGGCCTGCACCACGAGCACCACGCTCACGCACAGGGTGGCGGTCCAGGGGCCCACCAACAAGGCCGCCAGCGCTCCCCCCAACAAGTGACCCGAGGTGCCTACTCCGACCGGGAAGTTGATCATCTGGCCGGCGAAGACGAAGACGGCGGCGAGTCCCGCCAGCGGAGCCGTGCGGTCGTCGAGCTCACTGCGGGCGCCGCGCAGGGCGGCGGCGATGCCCCCGACGGCGACGACACCGGTGGCCGCGGACGTGGTCAGGTCAAGGAAGCCATCAGGAACGTGCATGGTGAGAGCCTAATGCAAACACTTCGCATTTGCCAGGTCTCTTTGCCAGGTCTCACGGAGTCGGCCCGGAGACGTGTTGGCGCACCCAGGCATGCATGGCGATCGCACCCGCGGCGCCGGCGTTGAGGGAGCGGGTGGAGCCGTACTGGCTGATCGCGACCACCTGGTCGGCGCAGGCCAGCGCGTCCTCGGTCAGCCCGGGGCCTTCCTGGCCGAGCAGCAGGACGCAGTGTCGCGGCAGCTGCGCGTGCTCCAGCGGGAGTGCCGTGACGGTGTTCTCCACGGCGATGATCGGTATGCCCTCGGGCTGGCGCTGGGCGCGAGCCCAGGCCGCCAGCGCGTCGACCCCTGGATGGTGGTGCTCGTGCTGGTAGCGGTCGGTCACCATCGCCCCGCGACGGTTCCACCGCCGCCTGCCCACGATGTGGAATGCCGCGACGTTGAAGGCGTTGGCGGTGCGGATGACCGATCCGATGTTGAAGTCGTGGCCCCAGTTCTCGACCGCCAGGTGCAGCTCGTGGCGACGGCTGTCCAGGTCGGCGACGATCGCCTCCCGGGTCCAGTAGCGGTAGCGGTCGACGACGTTGCGCCGGTCACCCTGGGTGAGCAGCTCCGCATCGAGGTGCCGTGGCAGTGCCCCTGTGTCGTCCCGTGGCCAGGGGCCGACCCAGGGCCCGACCCCCACCTGGCGCGGACCCGCAGCAGCGTCGCTCATCCTCGCTGACCCTCCACACGGTCTGCCGAGACGTCCGAAGCGCTGCTCACGCTGTCTCGCTCTCGACGCGGGCCGGGGGTGCCCCAGCATTGTGACACTCCGGCCGAGCCGTAGCAGCGGGCGAGTGGGCGCACTACGGTGAGCAGCAGGTGCCCTGCAGCAGCGCGCCGACCGACGCGACCGATCAGGGCCGTGTGACCCGAACAGAACGGATCGTCTTCATGCGACCCATCTACTGGTTGTTCATCATCTCCGCGGTCCTCTTGCTCGCGGTCGGCATCTACCTGCTGACCCGCAGGCCTAGTGCTCCCAGCGACGACGATCACGAGGTGTCCGAGTTCGGACCGGGTGGCCGGCACGTGGCGGCCGGCGACGCCGGCGTCGAGCCCGCCGCTCCCGCGCCTCAACCCGTCGAGCCCGAGCGGTCGCAGAACGCTCCCTACGATCAGGAGGCGGACCAGGACGATCGGGCGCAGACCGCCTCGGACGACGGGCATGACGCAGCGGCCGTGCCCGAGGCTGCCTACACCAACACGGCCACGGGGCAGGAGGTGCCGTTGGAGGACGAGCCGTCGGCGCAGGAGGAGCCGACGACGACTCAGGAAGAGACGGCGACTCCTGACGAGGCGGAGCCGCATGCGAAGCAGGACACCTGGGTCCCGGTCGAGCCGCACCCGGAGCAGCAGCACGCCGATCCCGAGGCGCAGGAGCGCGCCGAGCACGAGGCGCAGGAGCGCGAAACCGCCGCCGCGGTCACCTATGGCTCACCGCCGGACCTCGGTGAGGACAAGGTGTACGCGATCCCCGATCACGGGACCCACGGCGCCGACAACGACGCCAGCGGTGCCGACACCCCACCCGTCCCCTTTGCTGCCGGCTCCGCGGATGCCCCCGAAGCCGAGGCCATCCGGCACTCCGACGCCGGTCATCCGGGGCCGTCCAGCCAGCACGCTGACGACGCCGAGTACGCGCCAGGGGAGGTGGGCGCCGACTCCCCCGGACCGGAGCCGCGGCACGGTGCCGGTTCGACCGCATACCCCACCGCGGAGCAGACCGGTCAGGGCGCCCCGGGTCCGGACAGCCAGCCGACCGATGCAGCGATCCTGACCCCTGGAGTCGACGATCCCGACATCGATCACCCGGGCGACGATGATCGCCGTCACGACGACGAGCGGCCCGCCGAGGGGCAGGATGAGCACACCGCCGTTCCGCAGGCCGAGACGGCCCAGCCGGTCGAGACAGTGGAGAGGGTCGAGACGGTCGAGACGGTCGAGCCTCAGGCTCCGACGGCGCCTGCGTGGGACGAGCATGACGACGACGTCCCGCCCGACGCCGCAGCCGCCGGCTTCGAGCCGGCTCCCAGCCCCTACGGCCCCGGCACCGCGCTCCCTGCCGAGGACGGCTCAGGACCTGCGAACTGGGACATCAAGGGCAACACCGGTTCCATGCTCTTCCACACCACGGACTCGCCAAGCTATGCCGAATCGCGGGCCGAGGTGTGGTTCGAGTCCGAGCAGGCTGCACGCGCCGCGGGCTTCGCGCACTGGGATCGCAAACGCCGCTGAGGGCGCAGCCGGCGCCGTCAACGCGCGACGGGTAGGTAGCGGACTTGGCCCTCCGCGGGGTCAATTCTGGCTCAAGGGTTGCCTGCGGCTACGTTTGCGCTTCACTCTTGGTGTCTTCCTGTGACTCCCCTGACCCAGACTGGATAGCCCATGACTGTTGCGCGCCCGCCTGCCCTCCACCCGCCGAAGCACCGCATCGCTCCTCGCAGGGGCGGCGCGAGACGCGGAGTGCTGCTGCTCGCGGCGGCGCTTTCGTTGAGCTCCGGTCTCCCTGCCCATGATCGACCAGCGCAGCGACGGCTGGGTCGATCTGCCCGGTGACCGCTACGTCTCCAGCGTCATCCTGAGCGAGACTCCGCCTGGGGGTGGCACGACTCCCCCACCGGCGGAGGGCTCGCCCAGCGCAGCCGCGGTCCTCTCGATGGCACAGACCTACACCGGTGTCCGGTACGTCTACGGCGGTGAGGACCCGTCCGGCTTCGACTGCTCCGGTTACACGCAGTACGTCTTCGGCCGGCTCGGGGTCTCCCTTCCCCGCACCGCGGCCCAACAGTTGGCCGCGACTACACCGACGAACAACCCCCGGCCCGGTGACCTGGTGTTCTGGGGCTCCTGGCACGTGGGCATCTACGCCGGCAACGACTACGTCTACGACTCGGGCCGGAGCGTCCAGCAGACGTCGAAGCGCCGGATGTTCCCCGGCGTCACCAGCTACGGCCGGGTCGGCTGACCGCTCCTGCCCACCCGGATCTACCGTCTGAAACCCCTAGTTCACGTGCGATTTCGTGAGCTTTGCTGGACCTAGAGGATGTTCGTCGCGATGACGTGCTGAACTACATGAATAGTGTGAGCAAGATCACGCTTTCCTCACGGCACGTCGTCAGCGTAGCCGCTGTGACCTGTGTGAAGGGAGGGTTGCGCGATGCTCGTGTTGTCGGATTCACTCCCGGTGTCGACCCACCCTCACGTCGGACTGGACGGACCATGACTGTCGAGCACCCCCCCGCCCTCGGTTCATCGCCGCGATCCCGCCGTTCCCTTCGGTATGACGTGCGAAGAGCCGCCATGCTCCTGGCCGCAGCCTCGCTCCCGGTGGGCGCGGCGGTCCCCGCGCACGCCGCGCCGGCGCCGGCCAAGACTCCAGCGCCGCAGGACGCCCTGGCCACGACCACGCCACCAGTGCTCGGCTCGGGGGTGAGTGGACTCGCCTCCATTGGCACGCTGCGGACCGCGCCCGGCACGACGACTCGCTACGTCGACGTCGGCCTGGCCAATGTCCGCCGCGGGCCCGGGATGGGATACGACGTCGTCGGAACCCTCACCCGAGGGACCAGGGTGACCGGCACCTCCACGCGGGGATGGCTCAGGATGGGCGACGGACGCTACATCGGCACCTCGATCCTGACCGGCACCGCGCCCGGCGGCTCGGGGAGCTCAAGCTCCGGCGGGAGCTCCCACGCAGGGCCCACCGTCACCCGCTGGGTCACCGCCACGGGCGGCAACGTGCGCTCCGGCCCAAGCCTGAGCCACCACGTCACCGGCACCCTGCGCCGGGGCGCCAAGGTCACCGGCACCCTGACCAGCAACGGCTGGGTCCAGATGCCCGGCGGGCGCTTCATCTCCGGCTACATCCTGACCGGCACCGCGCCGGGCCGGGACAACGGGGGCGGCTCCCGCAGCCGCGGCAGTGAGGTGGTCCGCTACGTCACCGCCACGGCCGGCAACGTGCGCTCCGGGCCGAGCACGTCTCACCGGGTCGTCGGCACGCTGGCGCACGGCACCCGAATCCGCGGCGTGCCGCGCAGCGACGGGTGGCTGGCTCTGGGCGACGGCCGCTTCATCTCCGGCGTGATCCTGTCCGCGCAAGCGCCCGGCGCCGGGGTGGCGCCCCCGCGGACTGCTCCCCCGCCCTCCGCCGGGTCCTTCGACCGGGCCCAGCTGCTCTCCGTGGCGCAGCGATACACCGGGTTCAGCTACGTCTACGGCGGTGAGGACACCTCCGGCTTCGACTGCTCCGGCTACACCCAGTTCGTCTTCCAGCAGATCGGCGTGCGGCTACCCCGCACGGCGGCGCAGCAGCTGGCGGCCACCACGCCCACCACCGACCCGCGGCCCGGTGACCTGGTGTTCTGGGGCTCCTGGCACTTGGGCATCTACGCCGGCAACGGTTACGTCTACGACGCGGGTCGCAGCGTCCAGCAGACGTCGAAGCGCCGGATGTTCCCTGGCGTCACCAGCTATGGCCGGGTCGGCTGAGCGGTCGGGTCACCCCAGACCGAGATCGGCCAGCGCGTAGGCCGCGCGGTAGTCCAAACCATGCTCGTGCACCCTCTCCCGGGCACCACTGGCCCGGTCGACGATCACGGCCACAGCAGCGACCTCAGCGCCGGCCTCCCGGCAGGCCTGCACGGCCGTGAGCGGCGAGTCGCCCGTGGTGGACGTGTCCTCGACCACCAGGACCCGCCGATCACGGATCGGGGGGCCCTCGATGCGCTGCTGCATACCGTGCGCCTTGCCGGACTTGCGCACCACGAACGCGTCGAGACGATCGCCGCGGGCCGCGGCAGCGTGCAGCATCGCTGTCGCGACCGGGTCGGCGCCCATGGTCAGCCCACCCACGGCATCGAGCTCCAGGTCGGCGACCAGGTCGAGCATCAGCTGACCCACCAGGGGTGCGGCCACACCATCGAGGGTGACGCGGCGCAGGTCGACGTAGTAGTCGGCCTCGGCGCCCGAGGACAGTGTGACCCGGCCGTGCACGACGGCCTGGTCGCGGATGATCTGCAGCAGCTGCTCGCGGGGGGTGCTCACGGTGGGCCAGCCTAGTGGGCGGGTCACCCCGGCGTGGGTCGTCGGCTACTCGTCGCGGGGCCCGGCGAGGTGGCGGTGCAGGAAGTCGATGGCCGCGGGATAGGCGTCGATCTTGTTGACCCGCTTGACCAGTCCGTGGCCTTCGTCGTCGTAGACCCGCAGCTCGCACGGCACACCCTTGGCCTGCAGCGCAGTGGTGATCTGCCGGGCCTCGCCCACCGGAACCCGGGGGTCGTTGGCGCCATGGATGACGAACAACGGCGCGACGATCTGATGCAGGTAGGTGATCGGCGAGGCCCGCGTCAGCAGCTCGCGGTGATCCTCCAGCGAGCCGTACTCCCGCTCGCGGTAGGCCCGCCGATAGCCCGAGGTGCGCTCCAGGAAGGTCACCAGTGAGCTGATCCCCACGATGTCGACACCGGCCGCCCAGCGGTCGGGCTGCATCGAGACCCCGGCGAGCACCATGTAGCCGCCGTAGGACCCGCCCCACAGCGCGGATCGCTGCGGGTCCAGACCCTGGGTCGACAGCCAGCCGTGCAGGTCGGCCAGGTCGGCCACCGACTCCAGCCGCAGGTCCACATCGTCCAGGGAGTACCACCGCTTGCCGTAGCCGGTGGAGCCGCGCACGTTGGGCACCAGCACGGTCAGCCCGGAGGAGGCCAGGGCCTGCACGACGGGGTGCCAGATCAGATCGGACGCTGCCTCGGGCCCACCGTGCACCAGCAGCACGCTCGCCCCGGCGAGGTCGTCGTTCGGCGTGGCTCCGGCATACCGGAAGCAGGGGATCTGCTCACCGTCCCGCGTCGGTATGCGGTGCGTGCTCGGCTCGGTCAGCGCGTCCCGCACCGCTGGTGGCAGCGCCGCGGCGGAGGAGACCAGCGGTGCCGCGGCGCCGGTGCCGGCGTCCACCAGATGGATGACGCCGGGCTCGGTCGGTGCGGTGCCCGAGACCACCAGGTGGCCCGAGTCGGGCGACCAGCGCACCGAGACCGCGGCCAGTGCGGGCACGTCGACCCGGGCCCGGTGCGCACCGCCGGTCCCGTGCACCGCGAGGCGCATGGCGCCGTCGACCAGGGTGCCGATGACCATCGCCGAGCCGTCGGGGCTGACCCAGCAGCTCAGGTCGTGCGCGTCGTCGGCGACCAGCACGTCCCAGGAGCCGTCCCGGTCCAGTCGCTGCACGGCGGCGAACTCGCGGTCGTGGTTGCTGGCCAGCAGGAGTGAGGTGTCGTCGGCCGACCAGCCGGGAAGATCGTGGTGGGCATGGTCGTCGGGGTCCGTGAGCGAACCGGGGCCCTCCACGCCGGGACCGAGCAGGTCCAGCACGGTGGAGCAGGGCTGCAGGCTCAGCCGCAGCACGGCCAGGTCGCGCTGCGCGTGGTCGAGCACGGCACCCACGACATACCCGCCGGCGTCGTGAAGCACCCGCTCGGCCCCGGTCTCCAGGTCGCGGGCCACGACGTCCATGTCGACGCCGTTGCGCCGGTTGGTGGAGTAGACCAGCGTCTGCGGGGTGACGTCGCGCAGGTCGTGCAGGTGCTCCGGGTCGTGCACCAGGAGGGTGAGCGCGTCCAGGCCGACGGGGCGTTCGGGCAGCGGGTCGAGGTCGAGCAGCGACAGCTGCACCAGCTCATCGCCCCCCTGGTCGTGCTGCACCACGACCTGACGACGGCCGGGCAGGTAGCGCCCCGAGCACTTGCCGGGCAGGTCGGTCAGTGCTGTGCGCGTGCCGTCGGGGGCGATCTCGACCAGCTGCACCGAGCCCAGCTCATCGTGCCCGGCCAGCACCCGGCCGGCGTCGTCGACGTCGAAGGCGGTCCAGGTGCGGGCCGAAAGCAGCTCGGTGATCAGCGTCGTGGAGTCCATGCCGCGACCGTAGTCCGTGAGCTCGGTGCCGAATGTCACCCCGCGCACCGTCCTGCGCCGTAGGGCCGTGCATACGGTGACACTCGACACCCTGTGCCCGCACCGCCGTGACCGTACGGTGGGGGCATGGCGCTGATCACCTGTGACTTCTACTCCGACGTCCTCGAGGTCAGCACCTCGATGACGGTGCTGCTGCCGCAGCAGACCCGGACCCAGATCGGGATGTCCGGCGCGCCGGGACACGGCGAGCCGCCGGTCCTCTACCTGCTGCACGGCCTGTCCGACGACCACACCACCTGGGTGCGGCGGACCTCGATCGAGCGGTATGCCGCGCCGCTGGGTCTGGCGGTCGTGATGCCGGCGGTGCATCGCAGCTTCTACGCCGACGAGGTGCACGGCCACCGCTACTGGACGTTTCTGAGCCAGGAGCTGTCGCAGGTGGTGTCGTCGTTCTTCCGCGTCTCGCAGCGCCAGGAGGACACCTACGTCGCCGGTCTGTCGATGGGCGGATACGGCGCGTTGAAGTGGGCGCTGCGCGAGCCGGACCGCTTCGCCGGCGTGGCCAGCATGTCCGGCGCCCTCGACGTCGTCCGGATGCCGGAGCGGCCGGAGCGAGCCGGTCTCGTCGAGCGGGTCTTCGGCGGCATGCCGGGGCCACAGGACGATGTGCTGGCCCTCGTGGCCTCGGCCGACGTCGAGGCGCTCCCACCGGTGCATCTGAGCTGCGGCACCGACGACGAACTGGTCGAGGGCAACCGTGTCTTCGCCCGGGCTGCGCGCGAGGCCGGGGTGCAGCTCACCGAGGACTTCCGCCCCGGCGAGCACGAGTGGGGGTTCTGGGACACCGAGATCCAGAGCGTCCTGGACTGGCTCCCGGGCCTGTCCACCTGAGCCCTCATCGACCCGGACCTGCTCGTCGCGCCGTCACGGACCCCCTCGAGCAGATCAGACCCGGAGGTCGGAGTCCTCCTGGTGGTGCACGCCCAGTGCCTCGCAGGCCTGGTTGAGGGTGCGCTGCACGGCGAGGGTGTCGGCCAGCGGCATGACCTCCGACTCGGTTCGCCCGGCGCGCAGGCACTCGGTCACCTCGATCAGCTCGTGGCTGTAGCCGCCGCCGAGCGCGGGAGCCTCGATGACCTCGGGGTCGCCGCCGCGGGGGGTCAGCACGATCGAGCTCGGGTGGTGGAACCGGGGCGGCACGTCGATCACGCCTTCGGTGCCGATGATGCGGGCCGATCCCGGGCTGGGCTGGCGCAGCGAGGCCAGCAGCGTGGCGGCCCGGCCGTCGTCATAGCCCAGCAGCAGCGCTGCCTCCAGGTCCACCCCGGTCGGGGCGAGGGAGCCGACCACCTCGACCCGGTCAGGGGCGCCGAGGAAGTAGTGCGCGAACGACACGACATAGACCCCGAGGTCGAGCATGGCGCCGCCACCTTGTGCCGGGTCGAAGAGCCGGTCGGCCGGGTCGAAGGGCTTGTCCACCGCCAGGTCGGCCTGCACGCAGCGGACCTCGCCGATCGCCCCGTCGCCGACCAGCTCCCTCAGCCGGACGACCGCGGGTTGGAAGCGGGTCCACATCGCCTCCATGGCGAAGACGCCGCGCGATCGGGCGGCGTCGATCACCTCCTGCGCTCCCTCGACGGTGGCGGTGAATGCCTTCTCGACCAGCACCGCCTTGCCTGCCTCGATTGCGGCGAGGGCGATCGCGTGGTGCTGCGGGTGCGGGGTCGCGATGTAGAGGACGTCGATCTGCGGGTCCTCGATGATGCCGCGGTAGCTGTCGTGCACCCGGTCGGCCCCGAACTCCTGCGCGAACGCGGCAGCCCGTTGCTGCGAGCGAGAGGCCACCCCGGCCAATCGCGCGTGCGGGACGTGCTCCATGTCTGCGGCCACCGCCCGGGCGATCCGCCCCGGCCCGACGAAGCCCCAGCTGATCTCATCCATCCGCCCAGCCTAGGGGTCGGCGACAGCTCAGGTCGGCCAGGTGCGCCGCCGCGCCGCGAGCGATCCGGTCAGCCGGCGCACCAACGGGCGGGGCAGCAGCCGGGCCGTGCCTGCGAGCGCCTTGTAGTGCAGCGACGGAACGGAGATCACGCGACCGGCGGAGACGTCGTCAAGGGCGTCTTGGGCCACCCGGTGCGCCTGCAGCCACCAGCCGTCGGGCAGCTTGGACATGTCCATCTCGGCGCGGTCGTGGAACTCGGTGCGCACGAAGCCGGGGCACACCGCGGTCACGGTCACTCCGGTGCCGGCCAGCTCGGTGGCCAGCCCCTCGGAGAACACGGTGACCCACGACTTGGTCGCGGCGTAGGTGCCCATCGCGGTGAACGAGGCGACGGAGGAGACGTTGAGGATGGCGCCGTGGCCGCGCGCCCGCATGGCACCGCAGGCCGCGTGACTGGTGACCAGCACCGCCCGCACCATCACGTCCAGGGCTCGCTCCTCCTGCGCCAGGTCGCCGGTGCTGAAGCGGCGGCGCACCCCGAAGCCGGCGTTGTTGACCAGCAGGTCCACCGGCCGGTCCGGATCGGCGACCCGTTCGGCGACCCGCTGCAGCTGGGCCCGGTCGGCCAGGTCGGCAGTCAGGACCTCGGTGCGCACGGCATACCGGCGGTGGATCTCGGTGGCCAGGTCATCCAGCCGCCCGGTGTCGCGGGCCACCAGGATGACATCGTGGCCGCGGTCGGCGATCTCGACGGCAAACGCCCGGCCCAGGCCGGCCGAGGCGCCGGTGACCAGTGCGGTTCCCATGCACCCACCCTATGGTCGGGCGTATGCCGGAGCACGCCTCGTGGTGAGATGTCCGGGTGGTCCGACGCCTGCCCCTTGTCCTGGCCTGCCTGCTGAGTCTGGTCGTGACGACGGCGTGCTCCGCGCCGGAGCCCCCAGAGCCGGACCCGTATGCCGAGCAGGTCGCTGACGCGCTGGAGACCGGGGAGCCGTTGCCCGGCTGGGACGACGCCGCGCTGCTGGGCCCGGAGGGACCGCTCGGCGGGTTGGCGGACGTGCCGCACACCGTCGACGTGGTCTCGGTCGGGCCGGTGCAGGAGAGCCAGGACGGGCCGAACACGGCGCAGGTGGTGCTCGAGTGGTCCTGGCAGGTGGGCCAGGAGCAGACCTGGGACTACCAGCGCCCGGTGCAGCTCGAGCTCATCGAGGCCAGCGAGGACGACCCGGCACGGTGGACCTCCACCCCCGACGCGTCCTGGCTTGGGGAAGGCGTCGGCCCGAAGGGTGACCTGTCGGTCCGGACCACGCCGGCGCAGCGCGGCGACATCACGGACGCGGACGGGACGCCGATCGTCACCGCCCGCCCGGTGCTCCGGCTGGGCCTGGACAAGACCCGGCTGGAGGGCGGGACCGAGGCACAGATCCGCGACGCCGCGGCCGAGGTGGCCGAGGTCGTCGGGGTCGATCCGACATCCTTCGGTGATCAAGCAGTGGCCGCCGGGCCGTCGGCCTTCGTGGAGGGTTACAGCGTGCGCGAGACCGATCCCGGAGTCGACCTCGACGCCCTGACGCAGACCACCGCCGGACTCGCCGTGCCCGCCGAGCTGCCGCTGGGCCCGACGCGCAGCTGGGCGGCGGCGATCCTGGGCCGCTCCGGGCCGGCGACCGCGGAGATCGTCGAGGACTCCGACGGCCAGATCCAGGCCGGTGACACGGTGGGGCTCTCCGGGTTGCAGCGCAGCCTGGACCCCGCCTTGCGGGGACAGCGCGGGGTCAGCGTGGGGCAAACCGTCGAGGGCGGGCCGGAGGGGACGCTCTTCGAGGTTGCGCCGAAGCCGGGCGGGCCGGTGCGGCTGTCCCTGGTGACCGCGCAGCAGAACCGCGCAGAGCTGGCGCTCGAGGCCGAGACCGAGCGGGCCGCGGCGCTGGTGGCGCTGCGCCCCTCCGACGGTCACGTCCTCGCGGCGGCCAGCAGCCTGGGGGCCGACGGCGCGAACGTCGCGATGACGGCCCAGGTGCCGCCCGGCTCGACCTTCAAGATGGTCACCGCCCTGGCCCTGCTCCGTGCGGGGCTGACCCCGGACTCGCCGGTGCAGTGCCCGGCGACGATCACGGTGGACGGCTTCGAGATCAGCAACTTCCCGGACTACCCGAGCGGGTCGACGGGCACCATCCCGTTGCGCGAGGCCATCGCCCAGTCGTGCAACACCGCGATGGTCAGCTCCCGCGACCAGATCTCACCAGCGGCTCTGGCGCAGGCGGCCACGGCGCTGGGCGTCGAGGGTCCCGCCCCGCAGACCTGGGAGGCCTTCCTGGGCAGCGTGCCCACCGACGGGAGCGGCACGGCATACGCCGCGTCGTTGTTCGGTCAGGGTGAGGTGCTCATGTCGCCTCTGGCGGTGGCAACCACAGTGGCCTCGGTGCAGGCCGGCCGCACGACGGCCCCCGTGCTGGTACTCGGGCCGGATGCGGTGGCCGACGCGCCGGAGCCGTCCCCGGCACGGCCGCTCACCGAGACCGAGGCGGCCCAGCTGCGCGAGCTGATGGCCGGGGTGGTGACCGACGGGGGCGCTCAGGGTGTGCTCGGCGACCTCCCCGGAGCGCCCGTGATCGCCAAGACCGGCAGCGCGGAGGTCGGCACCGGCGAGGGGACGTCGGTGGATTCGTGGGTGGTCGCGGCCCAGGGTGACCTCGTCGTCGCCGTGTGGGTGCAGGGCGGCGGCTACGGCGCGCAGACGGCCGGGCCGATCGTGCGAGACTTCCTGCTCGCCCAGGGCTGAGCCAGGCGCGTCCGGCCCCCGTCGGTGTCGGCCCCTAGGGTGGCCGGGTGCGCATCGCTACATGGAACGTCAACAGCATCCGGGCCCGGGTCGACCGGGTCACCGCCTTCCTGGAGCGGCACGACGTCGACGTGCTCGCCGTGCAGGAGACCAAGTGCCGCGACGACCAGTTCCCCCACCTGGCCTTCGAGGGCACCGGGTATGCCGTGGCGCACACCGGGCTCAACCAGTGGAACGGGGTGGCGATCCTCTCCCGGGTCGGACTGGACGACATCCAGGTCGGCTTCGACGCGGTGCCGGGGTGGGGCGATCCGTCGGTCGTGGAAGCCCGGGCGATCTCGGCGCTCTGCAGCGGCGTGCGGGTGTGGTCGCTCTACGTGCCCAACGGGCGGGGCCTGGGCGACCCGCACATGGACTACAAGCTGGACTGGCTGGAGCGGTTGCGGCAGGCCGGGGCGGGGTGGCTGGAGCAGGACCCGCAGGCCCAGGTCGCGCTGATGGGTGACTGGAACATCGCGCCGCAGGACGACGACGTCTGGTCGATGGCCTACTACGAGGACAAGTCACATGTCAGCCCGCCGGAGCGGGCAGCCTTCACCGGGGTGGTGGATGCCGGGTATGCCGACGTGGTGCGCCCGCACGTGCCGGCCGGCGCCTTCACCTACTGGGACTACACCCAGCTGCGGTTCCCCAAGAAGCAGGGGATGCGGATCGACTTCGCCCTGGGGTCGCCAGCCCTGGCGCAGCGCGTGACGGGCGCCTCGATCGACCGGGAGGAACGCAAGGGCAAGGGGGCCTCCGACCACGCCCCCGTCATCGTCGACCTGGTCTGATGCGCATCCGCCGTCTCGATCAGGGCGCTCGGTAGGCGTCGGCCCGGCCCCGCACATCGAGCACGACGACGACTCTGCGTTCTTCGTCGATACGATAGCGGATGTGGTAGTCACTGCGTCGGGCGACCCAGTGCTCCGCGTGTGGGGCGTGCAGCTGCTCGCCGAGTCGATGCGGGTTCTCGCGGATCGAGCCGTCCATAAGCTCCCACGCTGCGGCGGCGACCGTAACCGGGAGCTCGTCGGTCAGCGCCCGACGGGCGGGCCGAGCCAGCTCGACGTCATACCTCACGAGGTTCGGGGTGGCCAGCACGCCGCTCGGCTATCAGGCTGGCCATCTCCTCCCTGGGGGTCACCTGCCCCTCGTCGATCGAGCGTTCGGCCTCGGCGAGACGCTCCCGATCACCCGGGTCGTTGAGGAGCGCCAGTGTCTCCATGATCGACTCGTAGTCCTCGACCGAGAGCACGACTGCCGCCGGCGTGCCGTTGCGGGTGATCGTGAGGGTGTCATGAGTACGTGCCACATCATCCACCAGGGCGGAGAGGCGATTGCGCACGGTCGCCAGAGGCAAAGTTGTCATAGCCACGATTCTAGCCACTCCTGCAGACCTTCTTCATCGCCCGCTGCGTTGTGGGGCCGGTCAGCGTCGGCGCAGGGCGAGCGGCAGCGTGGCCGCGGCGAGCACGGCCGCGACTGCGAGCGCCTCCGTGAAGCCGTAGCCTGCTGCGACGAGGCCGACCAGCACCGAGCCGATCCCGGTGCCGAGGTCGAAGCCGACGTTCCAGACCGCGCTGGCCAGCTTGTGATGCACCCGCGGCACGACGTCGAAGGCGACGACCAGGGTCAGGTTCTGCAGCCCCCCGTAGCTGACGCCCACCAGTCCGGCGGCGACGACGAAAGCCACCAGCACCGGCGCGGCAGGGTCGGGGACCCGCACCGTCCACGCGGTGAGGGTCATGCTCAGCACCGTCAACAGCACCAACGGCCACAAGAACGGTTGCGTGCCGTGGCGATCGCTCAGCCCGCCCATCCCCCACCGAGCCACCGCGGCCGTGGCGCCCATGGCGAAGAGTGCCGCCGCCGAGGCCAGCCCGCTGTCGACCAGCTGCGGCGCGAAGCTGGCCAGGGCCCCTCCGGCCAGGGTCACCCCCAGCAGCAGGACGGTGGGCCGCAGCAGCCGCAGGTATGCGGTGCGCCGGCCCATCTCCTCGTCGCGGGCAGCCGCGGCACCGGGGTCGTCGGCAGGGGGCTCGTGCAGGATGCGACCGAGGGCCAAGGCGGCGGGGATGCCCAGCAGCGGCAGGCCGCTGACGGTGAACACCACCCAGAAGCCCCACGTCTGCGCCACCCATGCACCGCCCGGCAGCAGGACCAGGTTGGGCAGCGCGATGGCCAGCCCGTAGGCGCCGATCGCCGCACCCCGGCGGGCCGGGTCGACCAGCTCGGCGACGGCCGCGCTGCCGGTGACCGTGAGGATGCCGAAGCCCACGCCACGCACCGCCGACAGCACCAGGATCGGGATCAGCGCGTCGCTGGCGATGTGGCCCAGCGCAGGCAGCCCGAGCAGCAGCATCCCCAGCGCCATCACCGGCCCCCACCCGAACCGGCGCAGCGCCCCGGGCACCCACAGCTGGGTGAGCACGGTGAACAACAGCAGCACACCATTGACCAGCCCGGCTCCGGCCTCGTCAGCGCCACCCCGAACGGCCCACAGCGGCGCAACCGGCAGCAGCGCGGCATACCCCGCGAACCCGGTGAGGGTCATCGCAATCAGTGCCGGCATGCCCCGGGCGCGCCAGATCGAAATCGCGATGGGGGTGCTCCTAGCTTCGGGTCGTTGCGGGTTGGTGCGGTGCGCGTCGCGGCGCAGGTCAGCCCTTGGCGGCCTTGGCTGCGGCTTTCTGCTCCCGCTTCCAGACCCGCACCTGGGTCATCGACTCCTCATCAACGACGTCGGCGATCGACATCCGGGCCCCGTGGCGCCCGTAGTCGCCGGCGGCCTGTTGCCAGCCGGGCGCCTCCAGGCTGCGCTGCTTGCCCAGCAGGGCCAGGAAGATCCGTGCCTTCTGGTCACCGAAGCCAGGCAGCGCCTTGAGCCGCTTGAGCACCTCGCGGCCGTCGGGCTCCCCGTCGGTCCACAGTGCCTCCGCGTCACCGTCGTAGTCGCGGACGACCGCGGCGGCCAGGTCGTGCACCCGGCGGCCCATGGAGGCCGGGAAGCGGTGCACCGCGGGCGGGGTGGCGCACACGGTCACGAACTCCTCGACGTCCGTCTCCGCGATCAGCCGCGGGGTGACCTCGCCCAGACGTTCGGCCAGCTTGTGCGGCCCGTCAAACGCGACCTCCATCGGGATCTGCTGGTCCAGCAGCATGCCGACCAGCAGGGCGAACGGATTGTCGCTGAGCAGCTGGTCGGCCTCAGGCTCCCCGACCAGGTGCAACTTCGCAGTCATGCTTCGCATCCTGTCACCCCGTGGCACTGCATCCGTCGCTGCGGGCGCTTTGCTTCCGGCGCTCCCGGGACGTCAGCTCGCGGTGACCCTGTCCCGGTCTGCGCTGCGACGTCCGAGGCGCAGTGCCAGCAGGGCGGCCAGGGCCGCCGCGATCGCCGCTCCGGTGAACACCGTCTGCACCTGCACCACGCCGGCGTCGAGCAGGGCCTGCGCGTCGGTCGGATCCGGCAGCAGCGCGACCGCGTCGTAGAAGCGCCGCAAACCGACCGCCGTCAGCAACGCCAGCCCGACGACCATCCCGACCATCCGGGCGACCACGACCAGGGAGCTGACCGTGCCGTGCGCGTCGTCGCGGGCGTCGGCCAACGCCGCGTCGTTGACCGGGGCGATCGCCAGACCGACGCCGAGCCCGGCCGCGGCCAGCACCAGGGTGGTGGAGACATCCTCGGCGAGGGAACCGCGGGTCCATGTCGCCATCACCACGAGGGCACCGGCTGCCAGGGCCAGACCGGGCGCAGCGACCAGCCCCGGGCCGATCCGGCGCAGCAGCAGCCCGCCCAGGACGGCGCCGACCGGCACGGCGACCAGGAAGCGCACCAGCACCAGCGCCGCCTGTGTCTGGGTGGTCTCCCCGTCCAGTCGGGCCAGCAGCGGCACGTCGACCACAATCGCCACCAGCGCGGCACCGACCAGCAGGCTGACGACAAGTGCAGGTCCGACCCGGCCGCGCACGACACCGGGAGCAACCAGCGGATCGGCTGCCGTGCGCTGCCGGATCACGAAGCCGACGACGGCCACCGCCCCGACCGGCAGCAACCACAGACCCCACGGTCCGAGCACCTCGGTCTCCGGGTCGGCGGAGGAGAAGGTCAGCACCAGCGAGCCCAGTGCGAGCGCGACCAGCGTCGCACCCAGCAGGTCGGCCCGCAGCAGCAGCGGCAGCCATCGCGGGGCGCTCAGCAGGCCCAGCACCAGGATCGCCACGGCGGCCGCAAGGCCGATCGGGGTGGCCGCGCGAGACCCGCTACCGGGGGCGAGGGGGACGAACGGCTCGCCGTAGGCCACCGAGGTCACCAGAGCCTGCGGCGCCCACAGCGCCAGCACCGTCAGGACGGTGGCGATCAGGGCCACCACGACGATCAGGAGCGACATCAGCCGGGAGGACCGGCGGGCGACTGCGCCCTCGTCACGCGACCGACCGGCGGTCCGGCCCAGTGCCCAGATCGCCAGTGCGCACAACACCCCCAACGTCACATTGAGCCAGAAGATCGCCCGCCAGGTGCTCACCAGCAGCACCGCGGCGCCGAGCAGCGGGCCGAGCACCGCGCCCAGCTCCTGGACGGCGCCGACGAGACCGAGCGGCATACCCCGCCGCCCGGGTGGCCACAGGTCCGCGACCAGGGCCAGGGTGGCGGGCACCAGCCCTCCGCCGCCCAGGCCCTGCAGGAACCGGCCACCCACCATCACCGGCAGCTCCACCGCCACAGCGGTCACCGCCGAGCCCACGACGAAGATCGCCAGACAGGCGATCAGGATGTGTCGCCGCGGGACCAGGTCGGCCAACCGTCCGATCAGCGGCAACACGGCGATGTAGCCGAGCAGGAACCCCGAGATGATCGGGGTCCCCCGCTGCAGGGCCTGGATGCCCAGCCCGGCTCCGGCCATCATGTCGGGCAGCGCCAGCACCACGACATACGTGTCGGCGGCGGCCAGCATCACCGCGAGCGCGGCGACGCCCAGCAGCGTCCGCGACCCTCGATGGGTAGAGGTGCCGGCGATCGCCACGAGGCTAGGGAGCGGTGATCTCGACCGGGACCCCGTAGTCGTCCAGGGTCACCGTGTAGGTCGACTCGGCCGGTGGGTAGAACGGGCCCGTCAGGGTGACCGTGCGCGCCTCCCAGGACTCCTCGACAAGGCCGTAGACCACGTCGAAGGTAGCCTCGGGCGCGCCGGCGTTGAGCAGGTCGACGATCAGGTCGCCGGGCAGCGTGCCGCTGACCTCCTGCACCACGTCGGCGCCCGCCCGGGACTGCTCCCCGAACTGCGGGTTGTCGGTCTTCTTCAGCAGCGACACCAGGCCGGTCTCGAGGTCGAACAGCCCCGCCGGATCGGGCACGTTGAGCGAGTCCGGATCCGTCTCGGCGTAGCGCCCGGTGAACGGCAGCTCTAGGTAGAGCAAGTCGTCGACCGCGATCGTCGGCACGTCGGCCTGGATGCCCGTGAGCTTGGCGGTGATGGTCCCCTCGAAGGCGGCGGGCTCCAGGGTCCCCGACCCTTCGGCACCGATGACGTAGGCCGACTCACTCTCGGGCA
This sequence comes from Ornithinimicrobium sp., assembly GCF_051004135.1. Classification (GTDB taxonomy): domain Bacteria; phylum Actinomycetota; class Actinomycetes; order Actinomycetales; family Dermatophilaceae; genus Ornithinicoccus. Next base: position 1,850 of record NZ_JBPCKQ010000009.1, on the reverse strand, counting down.
GGCTCGAGCCGACCATGCCCAGACTGACCGAGCCGGCCGAGGAGAGCACGTCGTGGGCCTGGTCCAGCCGGTCCTGGGGCGTCGGCTCGGAGGTGGCGGCGGCGTCGTCGGGACCGCTCGGCTCGTCGTCGCTGCAGGCGCTGAGCCCGAGGAACCCGACGCCCGCCAGGACGACGAGCGCCCGGACTGGTCGAGCCTGCCGTCGCGCTCGGATATCCATGTCTCCCCTTGTCGATTGTGGTGCGACTGCCCCTAGTATGCCGTCGCGACGGCATCCGCTTTGGCGGGACCGGATCAGCAAAGCCACGAAGACCGCACGGTGAAGCAGGGAGGGGACCCATGATCACACCGGACGCTCGGCATACCACCCGCCCGTCCGGATCGGTGACCGCCGTTGTGGCCCTGCTGAGCGGTGTCGTGCTCACGGCCTGCAGCAGCGAGCCGGAGCGGGCGGGTGACGTCTCGGGCACCGTCGGTGAGCCAGCGGACCTCACCCAAAAGCTCAGTCTGCCCGGCGTCGAGGTCCACCTCGAATCCGTGGTCAAGGATGCGCAGTGCTCCGACGGCGGTCTTCGGCCCTCCAACGGAGACTTCATCGCTGTCGAGGTCACCGTGCGCAACGCGGGGGACGAGGACGTGGTCGGCATGTCGTCCTTCGAGTGGCAGGCAATCGGGTCCGATGGCGCCTCGATCCCGGCGCACGCCAAGGTCCCGACCTACGGCTGCTTCGCACCGGACCAGCAGTTCCCGCTCGAGTTCGACGGAGCAGACGAAGTCAGCGGCACCCTGCTCTTCGACGCACCCGCCGACACCGAGCGACTGGTGGGCAGTGCGATCTACGTCAATCCCAGTCCGACGTTCACCCTCGACCTGGGTTGAGCCGAAGTCTCGCCGCGTCTCGACGGCCACTCTTGACTCTGACACCGTGTCAGGCCGTAGACCGGGAGTCGTCATGCTGAGCATCGGAGAGTTCGCCCGGCACGCTGGAGTCAGCGTGCGGATGTTGCGTCACTACGACGCGTTGAAGCTGCTGGAGCCGTCATACGTCGACCCCGACACGGGGTACCGGTCGTATGCGGCGTCACAGCTCCCCCGCGTCAACCGGCTGGTCGCGCTGAAGGGGCTCGGGTTCACTCTCGAACAGGTGGGTCCAATCCTCGACGCGCAAGTCTCGGCGGAGGAGCTGCGCGGCATGCTGACGCTGCGCAGCGCCCAGCTCGCCGAGCAGATCGAGGCTGACCGGGCGCGGTTGCAGCAGATCGAGCGACGTCTCCGAACGATCGAGAAAGAAGGAATCATGTCGGATCTGGAGTATGTCGAGAAGTCCCTTCCGCCCGTGCGGCTGGCCCAGCTGGTCGCCCAGGTGAGCACCCAGTCGGAGATCGGTCCACAGATCGGCCCGATGTTCCAGCGATTGGGCCAGGAGCTGCCCGCGGTGGGCGTATCCGTCGACCAGCCGGGGGTCGCGTGGTACGCCCCTGTCGCCGAGGGGATGCAGATCGCCGCGGCCTACCCGACGGTCCTGGAGTCGGTTCCCGTGGACGGAGTCGAGGTCGCTGACCTCACCGCCGTGGCCCGGGCGGTCACGGTGGTGCACCACGGGTCTGTCGAGACCATCGGTGACACCTGGCAGGCGCTGATGCGGCACCTCGAGGCTGAGGGGTTGTCGCCGAGCGGGCCAGGGCGGGAGGTCTACCTGGAGACCCCCCTGGACGACGGGGACCGTTGGGTCACCGAGCTGCAGCAGCCCGTGGCCTGACCGGGCGCCACGCCATACCGTCCGGGGCCGGCCGACCGATATGCGCTCCACTGGGGCCTTCGCAGGGTGCGGTCGCGCGCACATCGGTCGG
>NZ_JBPCKQ010000008.1:0-5027 GCF_051004135.1 Ornithinimicrobium sp. | reverse complement strand
GCACCACCGCCTCGGCGGTGATCCCGAACTCCTGATAGAGCGTCTCGTAGTCGGCCGAGGCGCCGAAGTGCTCCAGGCTGACCATCCGCCCGGCGTCGCCGACCAGCTCGCGCCAGCCCTGGGCCACCCCCGCCTCCACGCTGACCCGAGCCCGCACACTCGGCGGGAGCACCTCGTCACGGTAGGTCTGTTCCTGCTTGAGGAACCACTCCTGGCACGGCATCGAGATGACCTGCGCTTGGATGCCGTCGGACCGGAGGGTCTCCTGGGCCTGCAGCGCGAGCTGGACCTCGGAGCCGGTGCCGATCAAGAGCACCTCGGGCTCGCCGTCGTGCGCCTGCGCCAGGACATAGCCGCCCTTGGCCACCCCGTCGGCGGAGCCGAGCCTCGACCGGTCAAGCGTCGGCACGTTCTGCCGGGTGAGGGCGAGCGCACTGGGGTGGTCGACGGCCTCCAGGACCGTCTTCCACGCGGCCGTGGTCTCATTCGCATCGGCGGGCCGGATCACGTCCAGGCCGGGGATGGCCCGCAGTGCAGCCAGCTGCTCGACCGGCTGGTGCGTCGGGCCGTCCTCACCCAGTCCGATGCTGTCGTGGGTCCAGACGTAGATCACCGGCAGCTGCTGCAGGCTGGCCAGGCGCACGGCCGGACGCATGTAGTCGGAGAAGATCAAGAAGGTCCCGCCGTACGGCCTGGTGAGTCCTTCGAGGGCGATGCCGCTGAGGATCATGCCCATGCCGTGCTCGCGGATGCCGAAGTGCAGGGTCCGGCCGTACTCGTCACCGGGGAACTTTTTCGTGGCCTTGCCGCTCGGGACGAAGCTGGGCACATCGTCCATCGTGGTGTTGTTGGAGCCGGCCAGGTCGGCTGAGCCGCCCCACAGCTCGGGCATCACATCGGCCAGGGCGCTGAGCACCTCCCCGGACGCCTTGCGGGTGGCCATTCCGTCCTCGCTGGCCTCGAAGGTCGGCAGGGCATCCTCCAGCCCGTCGGGCAGCCGCTTGTCGAGCAGCCGGTCCAACAGCTCGGCCTGCTCGGAGTTGCTCGAGCGCCAGGACTCGTAGCCCTCCTGCCACTGTGCGTGCGCCTGCTTCCCCCTGCCGACCACGGCCCTGGTGTGCTCGAGGACCTCCGGCTCGTCCGGGAACTGGACCTCGGGGTCGAAGCCGAGCAGCGACTTGGTGGCCTTGACCTCATCCTCACCGAGGGCCGACCCGTGCGCGGCCCCGGTGTCGCGAGCCTCGGGCGCGGGCCAGGCGATGATGGTGCGCAGCACGACCATGGTCGGCTTGTCCTGGCGATCCTTGCTGGCCTGCAGCGCGGCATACAACGCGTCGACGTCCTCGGTGTAGGGCTCCTGGCCCCGCCAGTCGACGGTCTCGACGTGCCAGCCGTAGGCCTCGTAGCGCTGTGCGACGTCCTCGCTGAACGAGATGTCGGTGTCGTCCTCGATGGAGATCTTGTTCTGGTCGTAGACGACCGTGAGGTTGGACAGCTCCTGATGACCGGCGAAGGAGCAGGCCTCGCTGGAGACTCCCTCCATCATGTCGCCGTCGGAGGCGACCACCCAGACGTGGTGGTCGAACGGCGAGGTGCCCGGTGCGGCGTCGGGATCGAGCAGGCCGCGCTGGCGGCGCTGCGCGACGGCCATCCCGACCGCGGAGGCCAGCCCGGAGCCCAACGGTCCCGTGGTGATCTCGACGCCGGTGGTGTGGTGCACCTCGGGGTGGCCCGGTGTCTTGGACCCCCAGGTCCGCAACGACTTCAGATCCTTTATCTCCAGGCCGTAGCCGCTCTGATAGAGCTGGATGTACTGGGTCAGGCTGGAGTGGCCGTTGGACAGCACGAAGCGGTCGCGCCCGAGCCAGCTGGGGTCGCTGGGGTCGTGTCGCATGACCTGCTGGTAGAGCAGGTAGGCCAGGGGGGCCAGGCTCATCGCCGTGCCCGGGTGTCCGTTGCCCACATTCTGCACGGCGTCGGCGGCCAGGACGCGGATGGTGTCCACCGCCCGCACGTCCACCTCGGTCCACCCCGCCTGGTCGGCCAGGGGTCTGGCCAGTTGCGGATCGCGGTCGGCGGTCAGCGTATCGGTCTGCTCGGTCACGAGTGCTCCTTGCTGCGGATTGCGTCGGACCACCGGGCCGACGGCATCCGCCGTGCGGCCCCGTGGCGGTTGTAGGGTGCCACGCCACCACCGATCTTAGTCCCCGAGACCCCTACCGTGCAGGTCCGCCGTCACGGGTACCATCAGAGCAGGTCCGCGGGCACGAGCCTGCCCGGGCCGTTGCACCCACCCTGCATCCCGAAGGACCACGTGACCACGCTCGAGGCCCGCTCGTCCGGATCCACTCGCCAGCGCCTGCGCGGGTGGCGCGAGCACCTGGGTGACTACGTCGCACTGACCAAGCCGAGGATCATCGAGCTGCTGCTGGTCACCACCTTCCCGGTGATGTTCCTGGCTCAAGGCGGCATCCCGCCGTTGTCGTTGACCCTGTCTACACTCGTCGGGGGGGTGCTCGCAGCCGGGTCGGCCAACGCCCTGAACTGCTACCTCGACCGCGACATCGACGCTCGGATGCATCGCACCGAGCATCGGCCGCTGGTGACCGGGAGGATCAGCCCCACCGCAGCCGTGGTCTTCGGTTGCACCCTGGGGGTGGGCGCCGTGCTCTGGCTGGCGTTGTTGGTCAACCTGGTCAGCGCCGCGCTCGCGCTCACAGCCATCGTGCTCTACGTCGGCTTCTACACGATCCTGCTCAAGCGGCGCACCAGCCAGAACATCGTGTGGGGCGGAGTCGCGGGCTGTATGCCGGTGCTGATCGGCTGGTCCGCGGTCACCGGGTCGCTGGACTGGCCCGCGCTGGTGCTCTTCCTGGTGGTCTTCTTCTGGACCCCACCGCACTACTGGCCGCTGTCGATGCGCTTCAAGGAGGACTATGCCAATGCCGGGGTCCCGATGCTGCCGGTCGTGGTGGACGACATCGCGGTCGGGCGCCGCATCGTGGCGTATGCGTGGGTCACCGCACTGACCTCACTGGCGCTGGTCCCAGTGGCGCCGATGGGGTGGGTCTACACGGTGACGGCGCTGATCGCCGGAGCGGCCTTCGTCATCGAGGCGCACCGGCTCGCCGGGCGGGCCCGGCGCGGCCTGGCCGGCTCACAGCTGGGCGCGATGCGGTTGTTCCACTTCTCGATCAGCTATCTCACGCTGGTCTTCCTCGCGGTGGCGCTCGACCCGCTGCTGCACCTGCCGCTGGTCTGAGCAGGTCGTCGCGAGCAGCGAGCGCAGGGCCCAGGTCAGCGCCAGCGTCAGCAACGTCGCCCCCAGCATGTGCAGCGAGACCAGCGCCACCGGCAGTCCCAGGGCGTACTGCAGGTAGCCCACCAGTCCCTGGGCCACCGTGACCCCCAGCACCACCTCCCAGGGTCGCCGCGACGGCGCGAGCGCGGGCACCAGGTGGGTGGTGATGAGCATCGCGATCACGAGGCCGCAGAAGATCATCACACTGTCGGCGTGCAGCCAGGACAGGGTGCGGGGATCCAGACCGAGCCGGGCCGGGTCGCCGGCGTCGCCCGAGTGCGGCCCGGCCCCGGTCACCATGGTGCCGAGCACCAGCACCACCGCGGCCACCGCCGCGGTCGCCATCCCCAGCCGTCGGGCCACGAGCGCACCGGGCCCGACCGCGAACGCCCGGGCCGGTGGGCGCCACCCAGCACGCACCTGCCAGACCAGGAGCGTGCTCGTCCCGACCAGAGCCATCGAGATCAGGAAGTGCGCCATCACGGTTGCCGGGTGCAGCCCGGTGCGCACGGTGATGCCTCCAAGCACCCCTTGGGCGAGTGGCCCCACCAGGACCAAGCCGGCCAGCAACGGCAGCGGACGGCTGCGTCCCCAGCGCAGCACGGCGACGAGGGTGGCCAGCGCGACGACCCCGACCAGGATGCCCACCATCCGGTTGCCGAACTCGATGTAGGGGTGGATCCCGTCGGCGGTCTGGAACGTCGGGGTGTAGGAGCCCGGCTCGCACTGCGGCCAGCTCGGGCAGCCCAGTCCGCTCCCCGTCAGCCGGACCAGGCCGCCGGTGACGACGATGAGGACCTGCATGACCAGGTTGACCGTCAGGATCCGGGACAGCCAGGGGGAGGTGGGCACCACCCCATGGTAGGTGGCGCCCGCGGGCGAGCCGAGCTCAGTCCGACCAGCGCAGCAGCCGGGCTGCCGGCCAGCCCAGCGCGAGGGTCCAACCGGCGAGCGCGAGCGCCCGCACCGCGGTGGGTATGCCGTCGCCCGCGCCGGACAGAGCGGTCCGCAGCCCGTCGGCCAACAGCGCGGAGGGCAGCCAGGTGACGAGATCGCCGGCCAGGCCCGGCAGCGCCGCCGCCGGCACGACGATGCCGCCCAGGGCCAGCAGCAGAACCCAGATCAGGTTGGCCAGCGCGAGCACGGCCTCGGCCCGCAGCGTCCCACCGAGGAGCACCGCGAGCGCCACGAAGCTTGCGGCTCCGAGCACCACCAGGACCAAGGCGACCGGCAGACCGGACAGCCGCGGGCGCCACCCCAGGGCGATGGCGGTGCCCCCCAGCACCGTCACCTGCAGGCCGATCACCACCAGCACGGCCGTGGCCTTGCCCAACAGCAGGCCCTCGCGCCCGAGCGGGGTGGTGCCGAGGAGACGCAGCACCCCGTAGCGGCGCTCGTAGCCGAGCAGGATGGCCTGACCGGTGAACGCCGTCGAGACCACCGCCAATGCCAGCACGCCCGGGCCGATGACCTCCAACCGCCCCAGGCCGGCCCAGGGGCCGATGCTCACCTCGGGCACGTCGGTCAGGGCGAGCCCCACCAGCGCCAACAGGGGCAGCACGATCGAGACCAGCAGCTGCTCGCCGTTGGACACCAGGATGCGGGTCTCAAAGCGTGCCTGCGCCGTGACCCGTTGGGTCGGGCTCGCGGGCGCGCTCACCGAGCAGCCCCGGTGAGCGCGAAGTAGCGGTCCTCCAGGGCGGCGCCGTCGCAGACCTCCGGCACG
>NZ_JBPCKQ010000007.1:0-25525 GCF_051004135.1 Ornithinimicrobium sp. | reverse complement strand
CCGACCGGGCGAGAGGCCAACCCCACAGCGCCCCCCGGCCCCAGCCCCGCGGCCGCGGCCAACGCGGAAGCCGACGTGCGCTGCACGCCACCGTCCCACCGCAGGCCACCCTCGTCAACGAGCATGTTCCCACTCAACCACCCAGCACCGACAGACCTGCACGATGAGCACCGAAACCAGCGCTGAACTGCGACGATACCCATCTTCGGTCAGTGCGTAGGACGGTCCTACGGGTCCAGGGTCACATGGCCCTGGCCAGGCTCCGGCGCAGCGCCCACGTCCCGACCAGGACGAGCGCGAGCGCCATACCGACCAGGACCGCCAACGGTCCGAGGATGTCGACGAGGCCGGCGTCGCGACGCTGGATGTCGGCGAGCGCGTCGTAGGCCCAGGCGTGCGGTGTCACGTGCGCGACCGTGCGCAGGGTGTCGGGGAAGATCTCGAGGGGCATCATCCCTCCACCGAGCGCAGCGAGCACCAGGCCGGCGCCGACTCCGAGACCCGACGCCGCTCCCTCGTTGTCGATGAGCGAGCCGAGCAGCATGGCCGCGCCGGCCGACACCGTGCTGAAGATCAGCAGCACCAGCACGGTCAGCGCGGGAGTGCCCCAGTTGACGTCGAACAGCACGGCCGTCGCGAGCATGATGTAGAGGCCCTGGAACAGCGCGATGGCAAGCCGCCCCAGCCCTTGCCCGACCAGCACCTGCCCGATGCTGACCGGAGCGGCGACGGAGCGCGCGATGATGCCCCGGCGCCGGGCCTGGATCAGTGTGACCGACCCGGCCAGCGAGCTCAGGAAGACGAACAGGAGCAGCTGTGAGGAGGCGCCCAGGTCGAACTGGCCCAGCCCGGCGAACTCCTGCGCCAGCTCGTCCACCTCGCCGCCCCGCACCTGCAGGGTCGGTGGGCTCACCTCTTCCGCGGCTCTCGCGAGCGCTGTCTCGATCTGTGCCTGCGATGCGCCTCGACCGCTGAGGGCAGCCACCTGACCTTGGTATGTCGTGGCCTCCCGGACCGCGCTCCGCACCAGCTGCACGGTGGTCTGCGCGGCGGCCTGGGAGCTGGGGATCATCTGCACCTGGACGTCCTGACCCTCATCGAAGGCCGCCGCCTGGTCGCTGCTGATGACCAGGCCGACATCGGTCCGCCCCCGGGCCACCTGCTCCCGCATACCGTCGAGGTCGGTGTAGGCGACCGCCACGTCGTCGCCCTCCAGCTGCGCTGCGATCGACGCGCGCAGGGTGTTCTCCTCGCCGGCGACCGCTACCCGTCCGGCGGGGCCCTGGCCACCGAACTGCAGACCGAGCACCATGACCAGGGCCAGCGGGAAGATGAAGACGAAGAAGATGTTGGACCGGTCGCGCAGGAACCGGCGCAGCTCGACGGCCGCGATCGCCAGGGCGGCGCGGATGCGGTTCATAGTCGGGCTCCACGGTCCGGGACCACGCGGGAGATCAGCAGGACGACGACGGCGAAGCCCAGCAGCAAGGCGACCGGAGCACCCAGATCGCCGATCCCGCCACCCCCGGCGCTGATACCCAGGCCGCGGGTGAAGGCGGCCACGGGGTTGAGGTCGAGCAGGCTGCCGACCGTGCCCGTCGCCGCGATCGGGAAGAAGGCCCCGCCGGCGATGCCGAGCACGATGGCCACGATCGACTGGGCAACCCCGGCCTGCTCGGCGGTCTGCGCGATCCGGGCGATGATGAACATGATGGAGGTGCTCGCCAGCACGACGCAGACGATCAGCACGGCGACCGCGCCGGGGGAGCCGAAGCCGACGTCGAAGAACCACCCGCCCACCGTGAGCAGGACGGTGGTGGCGACGACGCCGAGCACACAGCTGACCAGAGCCTTGGCGGTCACAACCGCGCTGGGTCGCATCGGCATCGAGCGCAACCGGGCCAGGGTGCCCTGCTCCCGTTCGGCCACCAGGCCCAGCACCCCGAACCCGACGGTGAAGAGCAGGAAGAACCCGGCCTGTCCGGCCACCAGAGCCGCCGCAGCTCCGAGCTGCTCGGAGGAGGCCTCTCCCGGGACCAGCTCGATGAAGGGTCCTGCGGTGGCGGCCTGCTGGGCGATCTGCGCCAGCTCGGCGGGACCGAGCTCCAGTTGGGCACCGGCGGTGCCGGCCACCGTGCCGGCCGTGAACTGGTCCAGCACCCCCTGCAGCACGGAGAGCACGATGTCGGTCTCCAGACCGGCCTCGTCGCCCTCGGTGACCTGCACGTCGAGACCTTGTCCGCTGAACAGCCCCGCGGCGAACCCGTCGGGCACGACCACCCCGAGATCGGCCTCGCCGGACTCGGCCAGCTCCGCGACCTGTGCGCCATCGACCTCCTGGACCGTCACGTCCATCGCGTCCACCTGCCCGAGGACCTGGACGAACGCACCGGCCAGTGGATCGTCGTCCGGCGTCGAGACGGCGACCGTGACCGGTTGCAGCTCGGGGTCCTGCACCCCGCCGAAGACGAGGTTGAAGACGTACATGAGGGCCAGGGGCACCACGAGGGCGAAGATGATGACCGACCGGTCGCGCACTCGTTGGCGCAGGTCCGAGGCCGTCATCGTCAGCACCGTGCGGACCATCGCGCGCTCACCACCCTCAGTCCCGCCTGCCGCAGTCCCGCCACCATCTGTCCCGAGTCCATCAGTCTCGGAGCGCCTTGCCGGTCAGATGCAGGAAGACCGACTCCAGGTCCGGACGGGCGATCTCCACGTCGCTGAGCGACATACCGGCGTCGGTGGCGCTGTTGACGACCGCGGCGACCGCAGTGGGCGCGTCGTGCACCGTGAGGTGCAGCGTGCGCCGGTCGGCGTCGACCTGGGTGACGGCCGGTATGTCGCGCAGCGCCGCCGCAGCGGCCTGCGTGTCACCGGAACCGGTGATCCGGATGGTGTCGAGTCCGCCGGTGAGCCGGACGAGCTCGGCGCGGGTGCCCTCGGCCTGGATCCGGCCGGAGTCGATGATCGCGATCCGGTCGCACAGCCGCTCGGCCTCCTCCATGTAGTGCGTGGTGTAGAGCACCGCGATGCCCTCCACCGATAGGTTCTCGACCGACTCCAGGATGGCGTTGCGGGACTGCGGGTCCACGCCGACGGTCGGCTCGTCGAGGATCAGCAGCCTCGGTTGGTGCAGCAGACCGATGCCGATGTTGAGGCGCCGCTTCATCCCGCCGGAGTACTTCTTGGTGGCCTCCTTGGCCCGGTCCGCCAGGCCGATCAGGTCGAGCACCTCCTGGGCGCGGGCCTTGAGTGCACTGCCGCCCAGGCCCTGGAGCCGGCCGAAGAAGACCAGGTTCTCGCGAGCCGTCAGCTCCGGGTAGATGGCGAGGTCCTGGGGGACCAGACCGATGTGCCGCTTGGGCTCGACCCGGTCGGGACCCATCTGCTCGCCGGCCACGGTGATGCTGCCTGCGTCGGCGGGGATGAGCCCGGCGACCATCGAGATCGTCGTGGTCTTGCCCGCCCCGTTGGGCCCGAGCAACCCGACGGTCTGCCCTGCGGCGATCTCGAAGGACACCCCGTCGACAGCGGTCATCTTGCCGAACCGGCGGACCACGTCGGTGACCACGAGCACCGGCTCGGCGCCCTCGCGGCGTCGGTCTTGCAGCGACGCCTGGGTCTGTCGACCTGCCTTGTCGCTGCTTCCTGCTGTCCGCTCGCTTGCTCGGGTGACCACAACGGCAACGGTAGGGCTCGCGGGTGGCGCTGGACAGTGACAAATGTCCTCGGTTGCCCGTGACGGGTGGGCCGGCCCGGCTGTGGACGTAAACGTCGCCCTGTCGGTGTCCGCGGGTACGGTCGTGCCGTGGCAATCCGGGTGAAGTCTGCGACGTGGGTCAACGGTGTCACCGATTACGCGGTCGCCCGTGTCGTCGGAGACATCTCGCTGACCCGCGGGCGGCAGTATGCCCGCGACGGTGCGGTGCTCACGCTCGTGGAGGGCGCGCAGGGTGATCTGCTGCTGGCCACCGTGCAGGGCAGCGGGGCCCAGGCATACCAGACCATCGTCGAGCGGATCGACGGCTCCGACGGCTCGCCTCCGGACTGGGCAGGTCGGTGCAGCTGCCCGATGCGGGTCGACTGCAAGCACACCGCCGCCGTCCTGCTGACCGCGCGCGACGCGTTCTCGCTGACCGAAGCGCCGTTGCCGCCGCCGTGGGAGCAGGTGCTTGCGCCGCTGGCCACCACGGCCGCGCAGCCCGGCGACCTGCCGAGGGTCGCCCTGGAGGTGAGCCTGTCCACCCGCCCGGGTCGCAGCTCCGAGCGGCGGATCGACCTGCGTCCGATGCGGGAGGGCAAGAGCAAACCGTGGGTCAAGCAGGGCGCCAACTGGTCCGACTTCGGGACCACCTCGGCCTGGCGGCCGGCGCAGGTGCGGCCCGACCAGCACGCCGTGATCACCGAGCTGATCGGGCTGCACCGTGCGCACACTCCTGCCTTCTACGGCTTCGGGACACCCGACGTCCACCTGGGTGCGTTCGGTGCCTCTGTGTGGCCGTTGCTGCGCCGCTGCGCGCAGGCGGGCATCCGGCTGATCACCCGCGGCCCCGAGCTCACCGACGTGCGCCTGGTCGACGACCCGGCGCAGGTCGTGCTCGACGTCACCCGCACAGCCGAGGGCGGACTGTCGGCGCGCCCGGCGCTGCGACTGGCAGAACATCGCGGGGGTGGCGACATCCTGCTGTTGGGCAGCCCCGCGCACGGGGTCGGGTTGCTCGACGCGCAGGGCACCCTGACGCTGGCGCCCCTCTCGGTGCCGCCGCCCACCGAGCTCGCCCCGCTGCTGACCGGTGGCAATGAGATCGCGATCCCTGCCGCAGACGCCCCGCGCTTCCTCGCGCTCTACTACCCGGTCCTGGCCCGCCGTATGCCGGTCGAGTCCTCCGATCACAGCGTCGCCCTGCCGACCGATGTCGCGCCGGTGCTCACCCTCGACGCGACCTACCACTCGGGGCACCGGGTGCGGCTCTCCTGGGGCTTCGCCTACCGGTTGCCCAAGGAGTACGACGACGCGCCCAGGGAGCACGATGACGAGGAGTCGCTGGTCCGCGTCGGCCTGCATCCCGGCGAGCACGACCCGCCGCGCGATCTGGAGCACGAGCGGCGCTTGCTCGACAGCCTCACCGAGCTGGCAGCCATACCCCGGATGACGCATCGCTCCGCCTCGGGTGTCGTGCAGCCCTACCCCCAGGGCGGGTTGTTCGGCATGGACACCGTGACCTTCAGCACCGAGGTGATGCCTGCCCTGCAGGCCCGCGACGACGTCATCGTGCGGGTCGAGGGTGAGCCCCCGACATACCAGGAGGCCGACGAGGCTCCGGTCGTCCACCTGGAGACGGTCGACGACGGCGCGCAGCCCGACGGTGACTGGTTCGACCTGCACGTCTCGGTGACCGTCGACGGGCAGGACGTGCCGTTCGAGCCACTGTTTTCGGCCATGTCCCTCGGTGAGGAGGTGATGCTGCTGGACTCCGGCACCTACTTCTCCCTCGACCGGCCGGAGCTGACGTCGCTGCGCACCCTGATCGACGAGGCGCGCGAGCTCACCGACGTGCGACGCGACACGTTGCGGGTCTCGCGCTATCAGGTGGGGTGGTGGGAGGAGCTGGTCTCGCTCGGCGTGGTCGACCGGCAGAGCAACCGCTGGGGGGCCGCGGTCGACGCGCTGCTCGGGATGGGGGACCGGGAGCCCGCGCCGGTGCCCGAGTCGCTGCGGGCGGCCCTGCGGCCCTACCAGGTGCAGGGCTACGACTGGCTGTGCACGCTCTGGGACGCCCGGCTGGGTGGGGTGCTGGCCGACGACATGGGCCTGGGCAAGACGGTGCAGACCCTGGCGATGGCAGCACGCGCACGCGAGCGGGGCGACCTCGCCGACCCGTTGCTGGTGGTGGCACCCGCCAGCGTCGTCGGCACCTGGAGCGACGAGGCAGCCCGGTTCGTGCCCGACCTGAAGGTCGTGGTGATCGGCGCCACGCAACGTCGGCGCGGGCTCAGCCTGGCCGAGGCCGTCGCAGACGCTGACATCGTCGTCACCTCCTACACGCTGCTGCGCCTCGAAGACACGGACTACCAGGCGTTGTCCTGGTCCGGCTTGGTGCTCGACGAGGCGCAGTTCGTCAAGAACCACCGCTCCCGCACCTACCAGGCGGCGCGCCGACTGGGGGCGCCCTTCACCCTGGCGATCACCGGCACCCCGCTGGAGAACTCGCTGATGGACCTGTGGTCGATGCTGTCGCTGGCCGCGCCCGGGCTGTTCCCGCGTCCCGAGGTGTTCACCGAGCGCTACCGCAAGCCGATCGAGAGCGGCGCCTCGCCGGAGCAGCTGGCGGTGCTGCGGCAACGGCTGCGGCCGTTCATGCTGCGGCGCACCAAGGACCAGGTTGCGCCCGAGCTGCCCGCCAAGCAGGAGCAGACGCTGCACATCGAGCTCAGTCCCGCGCACCGGCGGATCTACGGCCAGCATCTGCAGCGCGAGCGGCAGCGGGTGCTCGGCCTGCTCGACGACATGGACCGCAACCGGGTCGCCATCTTCCGGGCGCTCACCCTGCTGCGGCAGATGAGCCTGGATCCGGGCCTGGTCGACCCGGTGTATGCCGGCACCGGCCCGTCCGCCAAGGTCGAGGCGCTGATGGAGCAGCTGCAGGAGCTGGCGGCCGAGGGGCACCGGGCACTGGTCTTCAGCTCGTTCACCGGCTTCCTCAAGCTCGTGCGTGAGCGGCTGGATGCTGCCGGGATCGGCTACAGCTACCTGGACGGGCGCACCCGCGACAGGCCGGCGCGCATCGCCGGCTTCCGCGACGGCAACGACCCGGTGTTCTTGATCAGCCTCAAGGCCGGGGGGTTCGGGCTGACCCTGACCGAGGCCGACTATGTCTTCATCCTCGACCCGTGGTGGAACCCGGCCGCCGAGGCCCAGGCCGTCGACCGCACGCACCGGATCGGCCAGACGCGCTCGGTGATGGTCTACCGGATGGTGTCGCAGGACACGATCGAGGACAAGGTCGTGGCGCTGCAGGCCCGCAAGCGCGACCTGTTCAACCAGGTGATCGACGAGGGGAAGTTCACCGGGGCAGCCATCAGCGCCGACGACATCCGGGGGGTACTCGAGGTCTGAGCCCCGAGCCCGGAGACCTGAGGCCTGAGACCTGAGGTCAACTGCCCATCGGGAGGCTTACTGCGGCGGCACGGCGCACCCGTCGGGCCCGCACGCCTCGCCCGCTGCCTGCCCGCTCGCGCCCGCTGCCTGCTCGCTCGCGCCCGCGGTGACCGGGACCAGCTGCGGTGCCCGGTCCGCCTGTGCCCGGCGGATGGCGTCGACGAAGACCTCCACGGGCTGTGCGCCGGACACGCCGTACCGGCCGTCGATGACCGTGAACGGGACACCGGAGGCACCGTAGGCCTGAGCTTGGGCCTGCTCAGCGGCCACGTCGTGCGCGTAGTCGTCGGCGGCCAGCACACCCTCGACCCGGGCGGCCGGGAGTCCGGCCTCGGTGGCCAGGGTCTGCAGCACGGCGGGGTCGGAGATGTCGTGGCCCTGGGTGAAGTAGGCGAGCAGGAAGCGCTCCTTGACCCTGTCCTGCAACCCGGCGGACCCCTTCGACTCCAGCTCCGCGGCCAGATGCAGCAGCCGGTGCGCGTCGACGGTGTTGCCCCGGCCGGCGTCCTCCAGGTGGAAGTCCAGTCCCTCTTCTGCGGCGACCTGCGTCATCTGCTCGCTCATCGCCTGCCCGGCCGCGAGCCCGCCGCCGTACTTGTGCCCCAGGTGCTCGGCAACCCCTTGTCCGTGACCCGGCTCCCCGGGCCGCGGCGCCGACGGGTCGAGCTGGAAGGCACGCCAGACGACGGGTATGTCTTCGCCTCCGATCTGCGTCAGCGCGGACTCCAGCCGTCGCTTGCCGATGTAGCACCACGGGCAGACGACGTCGGACCAGACCTCGATGTTCAACGGGCCGGGGGACAGGGTCGGTTCGCTCATGTCCGCGGCAACGTGTCCCGGGTGCGCAGTGTTCCGGTTGCCCGCGCAGGGTCCGGCTGCCCACGCAGGGTTCCGGTGATCACCCGTCCGGATGAATGTGACATATGGGTCGCCTCAGCGGCACCAACGTCACATTCTTGCGCGGATGGCGCGGATGGCGCGGATGGCGCGGTTGGCGCGGATGGCGCGGATGGCGCGGGGGCCTACGGATGCGGCGTGGCGTGCCCTGCCACGGTCACTGGTGGCGTCGCTCGAAGGCGGCCATGACCTCGGCGGCGATCCGGCCGCGCGGCGAGACCGCATACCCCTGTTCTTGCGCCCAGGCCCGCACCTGCGCGGCGCTCGGCGGTGTCGCGGGAGAGATATCGGCGAGCCGGCTCGTGCCGCCGGCCTCGTCCGCCGCCTCCTGCACCGAGGCGGCGAGGAAGCGGTAGGTCCACTCCTGCGCCAGCGCGCGCGTCTCGCAGAACAGGATGGGCACCGAAGGGAAGCGGGCATGGCACTCGGCCAGCCCGTCGGCCACGACCGCCGGGCGCACCCGCTCCAGCGCGAAGACCCTCGAGTACTTGTCCTCGACCACCACCGCAGCCCGCGGCAGATCGGCCAGCGCCGCCAGCAGGTAGCGCATCTTGCCACCGGTGAGGGTCTGCACCAGGTCGGGCAGACTTTTGCGCTCGACGGCGGCCACGACTTGCCCGTCCCACTCGACGGCATAGTCGCCCGCGGGCAGACCACGGGTTGTGGTGCTCGCCTGCTGGTGGCTGAAGTTCCACGCGTAGCGTTCGTGGCTGTCGACCAGGATCGGCAGATCCACCACCCCCGCCGCGCGTGCCGTGGGCAGGGTCGCGGCGGGTCGGGCCTGCTTGGCGGTGCGCGCGGTCTGCCAGAAGATCGCCTCCCGTCCGCCGCGGATGCGGGTCAGCACGAACTGCGACCGGTTCTCCCGCCCGCGGCCCAGCACCAGGTCGATGGCCGCACCGCGGCGCACGCACGAGCGCACCGGGACAGACTCGACCAGGTCGGGCTGGGCCGGCCAGCCGACCGCGCGGTGGCAGTAGACCTTGCTGGTCCGTGGCCAGGTGTCCTTGGCCTTGAGCACGATGCCGTCCGGCCCGAGCGGGATCCGCAGCAGGAAGGGCAGCGTCGTGCCCTCCTCGGGGTTGCGCGCGATGAGGAAGTCCTGCGGCATACCTCCACCGTATGCCGCAAGTAGGCCGAGTCCGATGGCCTCGGCCACGACGCGGGTCCATGATGGGCGACGTGGCCACAGGACGGGTGCCGGACCGCGGGCGTGGGTCACCCCGCGGTTATGTCGGGGTCGTCGGCCCGAGCGAGGCGGCCGACGAGGAGTGTGCGTTGGCCCGGGAGGTCGGCGCGCTGCTGGCCGGGCACGGGTTCGCGGTCATCACCGGCGGCCTCGGCGGGATCATGCGGGCCGCGTCCCAGGGTACGGCCGAGGCCGGTGGGCTGAGCATCGGGCTGCTGCCCGGCGCCTCCCGGGACGATGCCAACCCGCACGTCACGATCGCGCTGCCCACGGGGATGGGGGAGATGCGCAACGCGCTGCTGGTGCGCAGCTGCGACGCGATCATCGCGGTCGGCGGCAGCTGGGGCACGCTCAGCGAGGTCGCGCTGGCCTGCCGCGCCGGTCTCCCGGTCGTTGCTCTGGGCGGCTGGGACCTGCCCGTGACCGGCGGTCCTGCCGCGGCAGCAACCCCCGCGGAGGCCGTCGACCTCGTGCTGTCCCGGATCGCGCCCGCCTGATCAAGCGCCGCCCCGCGTTGGTGGGCGCCACATCCCGAGCAACTCGCGGTTCTGAGGCGCACCATCCCCAGCAGATCGGAGCGAGCTATCCGGCCGCGACAACGCGCCGACACCCCCTCCCTTCGGGTGCTTGCGTCGGGCGGTTTCAGCCCGCATACTCACCATGTGGACCACAGTTCCATGATGTGAGACTGACCAGAAGGACGCTTTCCCATGATTATGAATGCCCCCTCCGTCGACCAGAGCGGCCGCAACGTACCCATCAACCTCCGCCAGTCCGGCCGCACCCCGGTCGAGATGCTGATCGACACGCGTGTGCGCAAGTCGCCGTACTGGCACCTCGCGCACGAGGCCGGGTGCTGGCGCGCCCAGGTCTACAACCGGATGTACCACCCGCGCGGCTACGTGCGCCCCGAGGACGGCGGGATGATGGTGGAGTACGACGCGCTGGTCAACCACGTGACCATGTGGAACGTCGCCGTCGAACGGCAGATCCAGGTGAAGGGTCCGGACGCCGAGGCCTTCACCAACTACGTGATCACCCGCGACGCCGCCAAGATCCCGCCGATGCGTGCGCGCTACGTCATCCTGTGCAACCAGGCCGGCGGCATCCTCAACGACCCGGTGCTCCTGCGCATCGCCGAGGACGAGTTCTGGTTCAGCCTGTCCGACAGCGATCTGATGCTGTGGCTGCAGGGGGTCAACGTCGCCAAGGGCTTCGATGTCACGATCCGCGAGATCGACGTCTGCCCGGTGCAGATCCAGGGGCCCAAGTCCGAGGCGCTGATGACTGACCTGTTCGGCTCGGAGATCGGTGAGCTCCCGTCCTACGGCCTGCTCGCCTCCAGCATCGGCGGCTGTGACGTCATCGTCTCCCAGACCGGCTTCACCGGCGAGAAGGGCTACGAGATCTACCTCTACGACGCCACGCTGAACGCCGAGACGATGTGGAACGCCGTGCTCGAGGCCGGCAAGGCGCACCAGCTGATGGTCATCGCCCCCGCGCACCACCGCCGGATCGCCGCGGGCATCCTGTCCTGGGGTCAGGACATGGACTTCGAGACCCTGCCCTTCCAGGTCAACCTGGGCTACCAGGTGCCCAAGACCAAGGAGGCCGACTACATCGGCAAGGCGGTCCTGGAGGAGACGCGGGCGCGGCTCGAGGCCGGCACGCACCCCTACTCGCACACGCTGGTCGGGATGAAGCTCGGCGGGCAGCAGATCACCGACTACGCCCCCGACTTCTGGCTGATCAGCACCAGCGAGGGCGGCGACCCGGTCGGCTACGTGACCTCGCCGTGGTATTCCCCGGAGCTGGAGACCAACATCGCCATGGGCCACGTGCCGGTGTGGGCCAGCGCGCGCGGCACCGAGCTGTGGATCCACCTGCCGCAGGAGTATGCCGACACGCCCGGCAAGCCGGTGCAGGCCGAGGTCGTGGAGATGCCCTTCCGGCCCTCGGTCAACCCCAACCAGCGGGAGATCCTGAAGGAGAAGGGCCTGGAAGCCGCGGTCTGAGGCTCCCCGCAGCGGTGGTCGCCCCCGGGGGGCGGTCACCGCTGCTGTGTCCCCGGGCTGGCGTCGGAACCTCCGGTGGCGATCGAGGCGCAGGATGTCGTGCGCACCTTCGGGGCCACCCGCGCGGTCGACGGGGTCAGCCTGCAGGTGGCGCAGGGTGAGATCTACGGCTTCCTCGGGCCCAACGGTGCTGGCAAGTCCACCCTCACCCGGGTGCTGTGCACACTGCTCGCCCCGACCGAGGGCCGCGCCCGGGTCGCGGGGTATGACGTGAGCAGCCAGGCCGGGGAGGTGCGCCTGCGGATCGGGGCGGCGCTGCAGGATGCGGCGCCGGACGAGAAACAGACCGGCGTGGAGATGCTGCGGCTGCAAGGGCGCTTCTACGGCCTGTCCCGCAAGGACACCGAGCATCGACTGCACATGCTGCGGGAGCTCATCGACATCGGTGATGCCCTGGAGCAGCGGGTCGGCACCTACAGCGGCGGCATGAAGGGCCGCCTCGACCTCGCGCTCGCGCTCGTGCACGACCCCAAGGTCCTCTTCCTGGACGAGCCGACCACGGGCCTGGGCCCGGTCAGCCGCACCACGGTGTGGCAGGAGGTGCGCCGGCTCAACACCGAGCTGGGGATGACCGTGTTCCTGACCACGCAGTACCTCGAGGAGGCCGACACCCTGGCCGACCGGGTCGGCATCATCAACCACGGCCGGATCGCCGCCGAGGGCACTCGGAGGAGCTGAAGCGGTCGGTGGGCCGGGACCTGGTCGTGGTGAGCGTCGACGGCGACGTGGCGGCAGCACGACATACCGTCAGCGACGTCCGCGGGGTCGAGCAGGTCGACGTCTCCGGGCAGGTCCTCACCGCCCGGGTCTCCGACGGAGCGGGCACCGTCAGCCCGATCGCCGTGGCCCTCTCCGGCGCAGACGGTGTCGAGGTCACCGAGCTGTCGCTGCGCCGCCCGACACTGGACGACGTGTTCCTCTCGGTCACCGGGGAGCAGATCAGCGCCGAGGAAGACGCGGCCATCGGGGCCGACGACAAGGCAGGAGTCCCGGCATGAGCACCACCACCCCGGCCCGGACCGACGAGGTCGGCCCCGACAGCGGCCGCGACACCGCACCGGTGTATGCCCGGCACGCCGGGTTCGTGCGTGACCTCGGCTCGGTGGCCATGCGGGCGCTGCGTCAGCTCCCGCGGGAGCCGGAGGCCATCATCCCCGCGCTGATCATCCCGGTGTTCTTCTTCATCGTGAACGTCGGCGCCCTGCAGGACGTGGCGGAGCGCGGCGGGGTGCCGGACTTCCGCGCCTTCCAGATCCCGGTGGCCATCGTCTTCGCCGTGACCGGCATCTCCCGGGCCAGCGCCCTGGTCACCGACATCACCGGGGGTTACTTCGATCGGCTGCTGCTCACCCCGATGAGTCGCACCGCGCTGCTGCTGGGGCTGATGATCAGTGACCTGGTGCTGGTCATCGCGCTGTCGATCCCCGTGCTGGTCCTCGGCTTCGCCGTCGGGGTGAGCTTCGAGACCGGCTTCCTGGGCATCCTGGTGTTCCTGGGCATGGCGGGGCTCTGGGGGTTGGCGTTCACCGGCTTCCCTTACGCGATCGCGCTACGCACGGGCAACCCGGCCGCGGTCAACTCCTCGTTCCTGCTGTTCTTCCCCTTCGCCTTCCTGACCACGGCCTTCCTGCCCCAGGAGGCACTGACCGGGTGGCTGGCCACGATCGCCGACTACAACCCGGTCACCTACCTGCTCGCCGCACTGCGCTCGCTGCTCACGCAGGGGTGGGAGCCGACCACCCTGCTGCAGGGGCTGGCGGCCACCCTGGCTGTGGGGGCCGTGAGCTTCACGCTGGCGTTCCTCGCGTTGCGCGGCCGGGTCTCCCGCGCTGAGTCCGCCACGCGCCTGGTGCAGACCCACCTGATAAAGCAGTGGTCGTCACCGGGGCAGGTCAGTAGCGTGTTCGGATGACCATCCGTCCCGCCAACGCCGAAGAGGCCACCGCGGCGCTCGAGCTCATTGTCCGGCGCCAGGCGGAGGCGAGCACGGCCTGCAGCTACATCGGGACCGAGCGCACCGCCCTCCTCGCCGAGCTCGAGGACCTGTCTCCACCGTGGCGCGAGACGTTGCGCGTCGCGATCCAGGACGGCGAGGTCGTCGGAGCCGTCTGCGTGGACCACGACATGGAGACCGAGCGCAGCTGGATCCACGGACCGTGGACGACCGATGCCTCGACCTGGCAGCGCTGTGCCAGGGCCCTGGTGGAAGCGGCGATCGAGCAGACTCCGGAGGAGATCGGTGACCACGAGGTGGCCGGGTCTCCAGCGCACACCGGGCTCGCCGGCCTGGGTGAGATCCTCGGCTGGAGCCGCAGCGAGACCAACATCGCCTACGCCGCCCGGTCCGCCGAAGGCTGGCCGGAGGTGTCCGCACCGGTGCGCCCCGCGGTGCCGGCCGACGTGCCCGCGATGGCCGTGCTCCACGACGAGGCCTTCCCCCGCGCCTCGGCCACCGCCAGCCAGATGGTGCTGGAGTCGGACCGGACCAGCGTCGTGCTGGACGATGCGGGGAGTGGCGAGGCAGGTCCGAGCACACCCGGCGCTGGGCTCCTCGGCTACGCCTCGGGCCAGGTCCTCGCCGACGGGACGGCCTATCTGGATTTCGTCGCAGTCGCGGCGCCGGCGCGCGGCCAGGGGTTGGCCGCGCAGCTGCTCGCCGTGGTGGGGCGAGACCTGCTCGGCCGGGCGCCGGAGGGTGGGGTGAGCCTCTCGGTCAAGGAGGGCAACGCACCGGCGATCGCCCTCTACGAGCGCTTCGGCTTCGCCCGAGAGGCCGAGCTCGTCGGCTATCGGTCGCGTCCCTACGACCCCGACTGACGCTGGTCCAGCATACTGCATCATGATTCACAGAGACATGATGCTATGATGCAACATGCGTACGACCATCACACTGACTCCTGAGGCGGAGACTCTCGTCCGCCGGACCATGCTCCACCGGGGTCTGTCCTTCAAGGACGCCGTCAACGAGGCGATCGTGGTCGGTCTCACGGCGGGTCACGAGCGGCAGCCCGTCTCCACGCCCACCTTCGACCTCGGGCGCACGAGGGTCCCGGTGGAGCAGGCGCTGCGGCTGGCGGGGGAGTTGGAGGACGAGGAGCTGCTGCGCAAGCGGGCGATGGGCAAGTGAAGGTCGTCGACGCCAACGTGCTGCTGTATGCCGTGGACCGGGGGGCCGAGCACCATCAGGTGTCCAAGACTTGGCTGGATCGGGCGCTGGCAGGACACGAGGCCGTGCTGCTGCCGTGGCTGAGCCTGTTGGCCTTCCTGCGGCTCAGCACGCACCCCGCCGTCCACGACCAGCCGCTCACGGTCGACCAGGCCCTGGACATCGTCGAGGTCTGGGTCGGGGCTCCGGCCGCGATCACCAGCGAGCCCGACAGCGCGCACACCGGTCGGCTGCGCACGCTGCTGGGCGCCACCGGGCACGGCGGCAACCTGGTCAACGACGCACACCTGGCCGCACTCGCGGTGCAGCATCGCGCGACCGTGGTCACCTTCGACTCCGACTTCGGCCGATTTCCCGGCGTGCAGTGGGAGCGGCCGAGCCCGTGACGGGACCCTGTGGACAGCCTCACCTGCTGTCGCGCTCGGCGCGGACCGCGGCGACCGGGTCGAGATCGGCCGTCACGGCGGTGCGGGAGCGGACGCGGTCCGCCAGCTCGCGTCGAGTTGGTCGCTCCGACAGGAGCGCCGCGAGGGTGCCGCCGAGCTCGTAGGCGGCCTCTTCGTCCTGGCCGGTCACCTCGCCCATCACCTCCAGCACCTCCGCGGACTGTCGCCAGCCCAGTGCGCCCACGATGGAGGTCACCGAGCGGAGCGCACCCGTCGTGTCGTAGCGCCCGTGCACGTAGAGGCCGAACGGCGCTCCGTGCGTGCCTCCCGCCGAGTCGTCCGGGGACCCACTGCGTGACAGGGCTCCGCCGATCTGCAGGAACGTGCTGTCGAAGAAGTGCTTGAGCGCCCCCGACATGTAGCCGAAGTTGGCCGGGGTGCCCAGCAGGTAGCCGTCGGCGTCGAGGACGTCCTGCGCGGTGGCCTCCAAGGCCGGGCGGACCACCACCTCGACGCCGGTGATGGCGTCGTCGTGTGCGCCGGCCAACACCGCCTCGGTCAGCGTGCGCACCCCGCGCGTGGGGGAGTGGTGCACCACCAGCAGCCGCGCCACGACATACACCTCCGCTCCTCTGCGCTCCGACGCTACCGCGGGCGCACCCCCGACGGGCGGATAGTTCGATAAGTGTTTACATTCGAGGTATGTCGTTTCCCCTCAGCCGCATCATGTCCGCCGCCACCGCCTGCTACGGCGTCTACGCCCTCACCCAGCCCGGTCACCTCGCCTCGGCGATGAAGGTGCCCAGCGCCCAGAAGCCGGCGTGGGACCTGATGGCCTACACCTACGCCGCCCGTGACCTCCCCGTCTCGGCAGCGGGCATGTGGTCCTCCTCGCCCCAGGTGGTCACCACGGCGATGGTGCTGCGTATCCTCGGCGATCTGAGCGACGCGACCATCCTCGGGCTCGCCACCGACGATGAGGAGGCGCGCACCAAGGCGCTGACCGCCACCCTGAGCTGGGCTGGGCTCAACACCGTGGCCCTGGTCATCGACCGCCGCCGCTACAAGAAGAAGCTGAAGTCGCAGGCGCTGCTCCTGCCCTGACCGGGCGTGGGTAGGGTCGGCGTATGCCGGAGCTCGACCCCACGTTCACCGTGCTGCCCCTGGCAGCCCTGGCCGACGCCGCGCTGAGCCGTGCCCGCGACCTCGGCGCCGCGCACGCCGACCTGCGGGTCGTGCGGACCAAGACGCTGCACCGGGTGCTGCGCGACGCCAAGCTCGAGGGATCCTCGGACGCCTCCGAGCTCGGGCTCAGCGTCCGCGTCATCCACCAGGGCTCCTGGGGCTTCGCCGCTGGAGTCGCTCTGAGCACCGAGGAGGCCGCGCGCCTCGCCGACCAGGCGGTGGCGATGGCCCGGGTGGCCCAGCCGCTGGTCCCGGCCGCGGTCGACCTCGCGGCCGAGCCGGTGCACGCCGAGCAGACCTGGGTCTCCGCATACGATGTCAACCCCTTCGACGTCCCCGAGGGAGAACGGCACGGTCGGCTGCTCGAGCTGTCGCAGCGGCTCCTGGCTGCCGACGGCGTGCAGCATGCCACCGCCCGTCTGCTGGCGGTGCAGGAGAACACGTTCTACGCCGACACCGCCGGCACCTCGACCACACAGCAGCGGGTGCGCATCGCCCCTGAGCTGGAGGCGCTGCACGTCGGCGACACCGGGTTCTTCGCCATGAACACCGTCGCCCCGCCCGCGGGCCGCGGCTGGGAGTACCTCACCGGCACCGGCTGGGACTTCGACGCCGAGGTCGCGCAGCTCCCCGACTGGCTGGTCGAGCACGCCCGGGCCCCGTCGGTCGAGGCCGGCCGCTATGACCTGGTCGTTGAGCCGAGCAACCTGTGGCTGACCATCCACGAGTCGGTTGCGCACGGCACCGAGCTGGACCGTGCGCTGGGCTACGAGGCGGCCTACGCCGGCACCTCGTTCGCCACCTTCGACCGGCTGGGCAGCTTGCACTACGGCTCGGAGCACATGCACGTCACCGGCGACCGGGTCACCGAGCACGGCCTGTCCACGGTCGGCTTCGACGACGAGGGCGTTGCCGCGCAGAGCTTCGACATCATCTCGGCCGGGGTGCTGGTCGGCTACCAGCTCAACCGGCAGATGGCCGCCGAGAAGGGTCTCGGCCGATCCAACGGCTGCGCCTACGCCGACTCCGCCGGGCACATCCCGCTGCAGCGTATGCCGAACGTCTCGCTGACCCCCGACCCTGAGGGGCCCGACGTGGCCGGGCTGATCGCCGGGGTCGAGCGTGGGCTCTACGTCGTGGGCAACAACTCGTGGTCCATCGACATGCAGCGCTACAACTTCCAGTTCACCGCCCAGCGGTTCTTTGCCATCCAGGACGGCGAGCTGGCCGGGCAGGTCAAGGACGCCGCCTACCAGGCCACGACCACCGACTTCTGGGGGTCCATGGACGCGGTCGGCGGGCCCTCGACCTACCTGCTGGCCGGCACGTTCAGCTGCGGCAAGGGGCAACCGGGGCAGGGCGCGCCGGTCAGCCACGGGGCACCGGCGGCGCGGTTCCGGGACGTGAATGTGCTCAACACCAGGTCGGGAGGTGAGGTGTGATGAGCCAGATGTCCGAAGGGAGAAGCATCGAGGCGCCGGTGGTCGACTGGGTCGAGGAGGCGCTGGCTTCCTGCACTGCTCGCGACTGCACGGTCATCGTGCAGGAGTCGCACGAGGTCAACCTGCGCTGGGCCGCCAATGCGCTGACCACCAACGGCGCGATGACGACCCGGCAGGCCACCGTGATCAGTCACGCCGATGTCGAGGGCGGGGTCTCGGCGGCATCAGTCAGTGGCCCGCTGACCAGCGCCGAGGACCTGGTCGACTTGGTGCGCCAGGCCGACGTGGCCGCGCCCTACGCCCCGGCCGACGACGAGGCCCAGCCCCTGGTCGCGGGTGACGGCGACAACCCGAACGACGACGACTTCAGCGAATCGGCATACCGGGTGGGCCCGGAGGACTTCGCGACTCTGGCGACCGACCTGGGTCGGGCGTTCGAGCGTGCCGAGCAGTCCGGGCACCTGCTGTTCGGGTTCGCGGAGTACCGGCGGACCACGACGTGGCTGGCCAACTCGGCCGGGCTGCGCCGGCGCGCCGTGGAGCCGATGGGGCGCCTGGAGCTCAACGCCAAGATGCCTGACCTGGTCAACTCGGCCTGGGTGGGCGCGCAGACGGGCGACTTCATCGACGTCGACGTGGCGGCGATGCACGACGAGCTGGAGCGGCGGCTGGGCTGGGGCATGCGACGGGTCGACCTGCCGGCCGGGTCCTACGAGACGATCCTGCCCGCCGGTGCGGTGGTCGACCTGCTGTTCTACGCCTACCTGACGATGAGCGCACGCGACGCCGAGCAGGGCCGCAACGTGTATGCCGGGCACGAGCGCGGGCAAACTCGGATCGGGGAACGGCTCAGTGACCTGCCGCTGACGCTGGCTTCGGACCCGGCAGATGAGCGGCTGCCGGTGGCGCCGTTCGCGGTCGTGCCGAGCTCGCAGCCGGGACTGATGTCGGTCTTCGACAACGGTGCGCCGGTGGGGCGGGTCGAGTGGCTGCGCGAAGGCTCGCTGAGCGCGCTGGTGCGGACCCGGGCCGGTATGCAGCGCGCCGGGCTCGAGGGTGGCATGCCGTTCCCCAGCGAGAACCTGATCATCGACGCCGACGGCAAGGCCTCGGTGGACGACCTGATCGCTTCGACCAAGCGCGGTCTGCTGCTGACCTGCCTGTGGTACATCCGGGAGGTCGACCCGCAGACGCTGCTGCTGACCGGGCTGACCAGGGACGGGGTCTACCTGATCGAGGACGGCCAGGTGGTCGCGGCGGTCAACAACTTCCGCTTCAATGAGTCGCCGATCGACCTGCTGCGCCGAGCCACCGAGGCCGGCGTGGCCGAGCACGTGCTGTGCCGCGAGTGGAACGACTGGTTCACCCGGTCGATCGCCCCGGCGCTGCGGATCCCCGACTTCACGATGTCGACGGTGTCGCAGGCCTACTGAGGCCGCGCCTGCGGTCGGCCTCAGCGCTGCACGACCGTGAGCCCTCGCTCCTCGGCGACCTGCGCGAGTCGATCGTCGAAAGTGCCGATGCCCGCTGGGGCGTCGTCGGCGGCCAGGACGACACAGCAGTCGGGCATCTTGAGCCCGGTCGCGGCGCGCAGCGTGGCCAGCTTCACCGCGGCGTCCGCGGGGAACGGGAGCTCCTTGATCTCGAGGTCGTCGAGGGCCGCACGGATGGCATCCAGCCGGCCCTCGCGGACCGGCGCGACGAGCACTTCGGCCAGGGTCAGCGAGTTCACTGCAAGGTCCTCGTCGACCGCGCTCGACAGCAGCTGCTCGGCTGCGGCGTGGTGCGCGTCCTGCCCGTCGAGGAAGGCGATGAGGACGCTCGCGTCGAGGACGATCACGTCGGCCACTCGTCGCGCAGACCTGTCAGGTAGTCCGGGCCGTAGGCACCCGTGAACGCGCCGCTGTGCTTGCGGACGGCGTCGAGTCGGCGGCGTCGGCGCTCATCCTGGGCTTGCTGCGCGGCACGGTGTCCCTCCAACGCGAGACGCACGATCAACTGCGCGCGGCTCACCTCCGGCCAGCGACGAGCGGCATCGTCCAGGGCTTGGGCGAGGTCGTCGGTCTCGGTCACAAAATGCCGGGCACGCGTGGTGGGCATACGACGACTGTAGCACCGGCCGCCGTAGGTGATACACCTCGCCTGCCGATCGCCAGAGCTTCGCGTCGTCGTCGTGTCCACTCATTCCGCATTCAGCACACTGGTGCCCTGGGCGGGCAGGGCACCAGCGTGGCCGGGAGGGCATGAGTCGCGAACGCGCTCGTCAGATCGACCGAGATCGGCGCGGCGCGGAGGCCACCTCAACGCGTCGGTGCACAATGCGCGGGTGGACCTGGCGGAGGCTGCAGTGATGGGGGAGCGGCTGCTGCGCCGCCACGGGCTGACCGACTGGGAGCTCGCCTTCGACAACGCCCGCACCCGGTTCGGGGTATGCCGTCCCGCGCGCCGGCAGATCGGGCTCAGCAGGCGGCTGACCAAGCTGTCCTCACCCGAGGAGGTGCGCAACACGGTGCTGCACGAGATCGCGCACGCCCTGGTCGGCGCCGAGCACGGTCATGATGAGGTGTGGCGCGCCAAGGCCCTGGCCATCGGCTCGGACGGCACGCGCACCGATGACCTGCCCGACGGCGCGGAGGGACCGTGGCAGGGACGATGCCCGGCCGGCCACACGGCCAACAGGCACCGGCGGCCGAGGCGCGTGGCTTCGTGCCGCACGTGCTCGCCGAAAGCGTTCGACCCGGCGGCGATCTACGAGTGGACCTGGCGCGGGCAGCCGGCGCCGATGTTGTCGTCATGTTGGACGACGGGCCCATGCTCACCGTGCCCTTCGCGCTTGCCAGACGCCGCTGACCGACAACGCCGGCTCGGATGGCACAGGGGCGAACTATCGCGCGACCGGACCCTGGACCCCCTAAATCCTATCGAAAGACCACATCCCAGGCAGCGAGGGCGCCCCAACTGCCCGCGGTGAGATCGCCGGGGGCCCGAGCGTGGGGGGCTGGTAGCGTCGCCGAGCAGAGGGCAAGGCCGCCCCGCCACGAGGAGGTCCAATGGTGCAGATCCCGTCGACGATGCGCGTCAACGTGCTGCTGGGGCAGCGTCAGGTTGAGATGCAGGAGCGCCCGGTGCCGCGTCCCGCCCCAGGTGACGTGCTCGTGCGGGTCCGGTCCGTGGGCGTGTGCGGCTCGGATGTGCACTACTACATGGAGGGCCGGATCGGCCCGTATGTGGTGGAGTCGCCGCTGGTGCTGGGGCACGAGGTCTCCGGGGTCATCGCCGACGTCGGCGACGGCGTGTCGCCCGAGCGCATCGGGCAGCGGGTGGCGATCGAGCCGCAGCGTCCGTGCCGCCGATGCCGGCACTGCAAGAACGGCCGGTCCAACCTGTGCGAGCAGATGGAGTTCTACGCCACGCCCCCCATCGACGGCACGTTCTGCGACTACGTGGTGGCCCCGGCCGACTACGCCCACCCCGTGCCGGACGCGTTGTCCGACCACGCCGCCGCGCTGCTCGAGCCGTTCTCGGTCGGCATCTGGGCTTGCCAAAAGGCCGGGGTGCAGCCGGGCGACACGGTGCTGGTCACCGGGGGAGGGCCGATCGGCGCGCTGACCTGCCTGGCCGCCCGGTCCTTCGGCGCCGGCCGGGTGGTCGTGACCGACCTGGTGCCCAGCCGCCGCGAACGCATCCTCGGCTTCGGGGCCACCGAGGCCCACGACCCGGCCGACCCCGACTTCGACCCGGCCGCGATCGAGGCCGACGCGTTCATCGAGTGCTCCGGAGCCACCCCCGCGGTGCACGCCGGCCTGGCGGCGCTGCGGTCGGGGGGCACCGCCGTGCTGGTCGGGCTCGGACCGCCGGAGATCCCCATCCCGGTAGGCCTCGTCGCTATGAAGGAGATCGTGCTCACCGGGGTCTTCCGGTATGTCGACACGTGGCCACGGGCGATCGCGGCCGCCCAGCAGCAGGGCGTCGACCTCGACGCGCTGGTCACCGCGGAGTACGAGCTGGAGGACGCTGAGGATGCGCTGACCAGCGACTCCGACCCGGAGAGCATGAAGTCGGTCGTGGTGGTGCCGCGTGCATGAGCGTCCTCGACAGCTTCTCCCTGGCCGGTCGGACGGCCATCGTGACCGGTGGCTACCGCGGCCTGGGCATGGCCTTCGCCCGCGGCCTCGCGCAAGCGGGTGCGGACGTGGTGATCGGCGCCCGCGACGAGGCGGCGTCGCGCGAGGCAGCCGAACGGCTGGCGGAGGAGACCGGGCGCACCGTGGTCGGCGTGGCCCTGGACGTGGTCGACCGTGCTGCCTGCGAGCGGGCCCGGGACGCGGCGCTGGAGGCCACCGGGCGCCTCGACATACTGGTCAATAACGCCGGCACCTGCTATCACCGCCCGGCGCTTGAGGTGCCCGACGAGGAGTGGCGCCAGGTCTTTGACATCAACGTCGACGGGCTGTGGCGGATGAGCCGGGTCGCCGGCGAGCACTTCGCGACCACCGGGGGTGGCGCCATCGTCAACATCGGGTCCATCTCGGCGCAGATCGTGAACCGTCCGCAGCAGCAGCCGGCCTACAACGCCTCCAAGGCCGCGGTGCACCAGCTGACCAAGTCGCTGGCGGCGGAGTGGGCGCCGCTGGGCATCCGGGTCAACGCGGTGGCGCCCGGCTACGTCAAGACCGAGATGGCGCCGGTCGATGAGCCCCGGTTCCGGCAGCACTGGATCGAGGACGCCCCGATGCAGCGCTACGCGATGCCCGAGGAGATCGCGCCGACCGTCGTCTACCTGGCCTCGGACGCCTCAAGCTTCATGACCGGCTCGGTCGTGGTGATCGACGGCGGCTACACCCTGTTCTGACGCGGAGCGGAGCGCCCGAACGAAGGGGGGCCCGGTGCGCACTACGCATGGCCCCCGATCGCGGGGCGGCACACTCCCGCGGCCCCGCCCTCGAGGCGGCCGCGGGCCTCCGTCCGGCGATCTCCTGATGGCTGCGCAGCAGTCCTTCCCGGGTGAAGCCGGCCGTCTCGGCGGTGCGGATCGAGGCGAGGTTCCACGGCTCGAAGTAGAGCTCGATGCGATGCACCGGAGGCAGGGTCCACGCGAAGGCCGTGAGCGCGTCGAGTGCCTGGGTCGCGACCCGGCGCGCGCGAGCCGACGGGGCGACGCCGTAGCCGCCCGTGGTGCGGCCCTGCTCGATCGCGGTGAGCCACAGCCCGATGCCGCCCAGCGCGGTGTCGTCGGACCTGTCGGCCACGCAGAACGAGAAGCCCTTGCCTTCGGCCTGCCGGCCACGCTGCCGAGCGATGTCGTCCAGCGCCTCCCGATGGGTCGCTCGGAACGGCAGCGAGCCGATCGTGGGGACATGGCTGTCGGTGGCCAGGCCCATCACCATGTCGACGTCGCGGTCCTCGAACGCGCGAAGCCGCACCTGCCCGGAGCACGGTGCCTCCGCGGGCCAGCTGGAGGTGAAGCCCGCCACCAGGTCATTCTCCCGCCGACCCGCGGTTCGGCCGGGTTCGCCCGGGTCGGCAATGCTGGGTGTCACCGGAGACCCAACTCGGCCTTGACGGTCTCCCAGGGGATAGGGCCGTCGCCGCTTTCCTCCATCTTGCGACGAGCCTCCTGTGCGCCCCGAATGTCGACCACGTCCTCCGCCAGCTCGATCAGCCGATCCACCTCCTCGACAGCGATGTGGACGTCCACCGCGACGGTGTCGAGCGGTATGTCGAGGGTCACGGCGACCAACTCGCGGGCCATGGTCTCGACGTCGGCAATGCGGGCGGCTTGCGTGAGCCCGTCGATTCCCGTGGTTTGTTCAGGAGCCGTTGCCGGTGACGGCGCGGAGCTCGGCGACGACGTGGGCGTAGTTGACCCGTTCCTGCTCCAGCCGCACCGCCGGCCCGTGCACGTCGCCCACCAGGTCGGCATACACCTGCCCCTCCTCCTCGCTGAGCCGCCCGAGGTGCTCGCGGGAAGGTCGCGGCTCGGTGACCCACTGTCCGATGTGGGCGGCGAGGGTGTCGATGTCCATCAGCACCGACTCCACCTGCGGGAAGCTCGCTCGCAGCCGGTCCAGGATGACGAAGCCGTGGGTGTCGAGGTCACCCCAGTAGACCATCCGCGCACCGTCCAGCCACCGCACCCGAGCCAGCCGCAGCACGTCGAAGCCGGCGCCGAAGACCGCGACCACTCCCTCCAGCGGCGGTAGTGCCAAGAAGGTGATCTCGTTCTCCACGACCAGCACGCTCTCGCACGGCACCACCAGCTCGGTCAGCTCGTCCACCCGCACGGACACGTCGGTCAGCGGCGACCCCGGCAGCAGCCCGGTGCGGTCGAGGCGGCGCAGCCGGATCCGGTCGGGCTTGCCCGCGAAGCCGAACCCGGCCTCCAGCCGCCGGCCGCTGCCGGGCGCGCGCTCAGACCCCATCGCCTCCAGCAGCTCGACGAGCAGCCCCTCGTGGGTCTCGATGAACTTGGTGTCCACCCCCGGCACGTCGACCTGCCGCAGATAGACGCCGGTGCCCGCGCGATCCCGCAGCCAGAGCACGGTGCGCAGGACTCGCTCCCAGTCATCGGTATGCCGCAGCGCCCGGATCGGGTGCTGCGCCGCCCAGTCGCCGAGACCCGGGTCGGCTGCATGCGCCGCGTCCAGCAGCTCGCGGTATGCCGTCACCGCCCGGCCGACCCGAAGGCTCGCCCACGCCTGGTCCGCGGTGTCGAACCACACAGCGGCCGGGATCTCGTTGCTGCCCACCAAGCGACCGCCGACCCGGCGGGTTTCCAATCGCCAGCCCGGCCGGCGCAGCGTCTGCACCCAGGTCTGCACCGCGCCGAGGTGCTGGCCCATCTCGCGCGCGGTGGGCCCGCGCACCGGGATGCGGAGCGGCTCCCACGGCATACCGCCGGCCACCTGACGCAGCAGGTCACCCCGATCCCACCGGCGGCGCAGCGCAGCGACCACGTCGTCGGTGCTGGACCAGGCAGTCACGGGGCGTCGGCGGTGGCCCGGGCCGTCGGCGGCGCGGCCCGCTGCTCGCGGTACTCGCTGATCGTCATCGTGTGCAGCCGCGACCGCGCCCCGGTCGGGTTGTCGACGTAGCCGACCCGCTCGACGAACGGTTCGATGACGTGCACCTTCTGCAGTGGCGTGACCACGAGCAGCTGCAGCCCCAGGGTGTGGAAGAGGCGCAGCGCGTAGCGGGTGGACTCATCGGAGCCGCGGCCGAACGCCTCGTCGATCACCGCGAAGCGGAACCGCTTGGCCCGCGGGTCGCCGTCCTCGAGCCGGAACTGGTAGGCCAGCGACGCGGCGAGGATGGTGTAGGCGAGCTTCTCCTTCTGCCCGCCGGACTTGCCGTCGGAGTCGGCGTAGCTCTCGTGCTCCTGCTCGGTCTCGCGCCAGCGTTCGGAGGCGCCGAAGACCAGCCAGTTGCGTACGTCGGTGACCCGCTCGGTCCACACCTTGTCGGCGTCGGCCCGCCCCTCACGGCCGCGGAACCGGGAGATGATGGCTTCCACCTGGGCGAACTTGGTCTCCGAGTAGAGCTCGTCGTCGGTGCCGAACGCGTCCTCGGTGCAGGCGCGCAGGTCGGCGCGGAACTCGCGGACCTCCAGCCACGGGGTCGGGTGCTGCTCGAGGCGGATGTAGCGGTCGGGGTTGTAGTCGATGCCGCGCAGCGAGTCGTTGATGGTGGCGATCCGCTCCGTGATCACGTCGACCTGCTGGTTGAGCCTGGCCTGGAAGGCGGCGATCTCGCGGATCGAGTTCTCGTTGAGGTAGCGCTTGAAGTCGGCCTCGAACCGCGGCAGGTCATCGCGCGCCACCCGGTCGCGCATCTCCCGGAACTCCGGCAGGGACGCGACGCTGGCGTCCTGCTCGGTCGTCTCGGCCGGGTATGCGGTGCGGAACTCGGCCATCAGCCGCTCCGCCTTGGACTGGGCAGTGCGGAGTCGCCCGGCCACCTCGCCGGATCGCCTGTTGAGGGCGGCGCTCACCTGCTGCGCCCGGGCCGGCACGGCGCGAGCCGCTCG
>NZ_JBPCKQ010000006.1:0-3893 GCF_051004135.1 Ornithinimicrobium sp. | reverse complement strand
GATCCCGTTCCGGCCATGCATCTGCATCCGAGGGTTGCGGTGATTGATGCCTGGGCGGCGTCTTGATGGTCGGGGCCGGGTGTCCGGCTGCGATGATGCGCACATGGGCACCTCGCGCACCACTGTTGGCGACGCCATCCAGACCCAGTTGTGGCCTATTCCCACCGCGGCTGTGGTAGCCGCACTGCTGTTGGGGGTGGGCCTGCCAGAGGTCGATGCCGCGGTGGGCGGGGAGCTGTCGCCTACGGCGAGTGAGTGGCTCTTCGGGGGTGATGCGGGCGCTGCCCGTACTTTGCTCGCCGCGATCGCTTCCTCGCTGATCACGGTGACCGCGCTGACTTTCTCACTGACCGTGGTGACCTTGCAGCTGGCCAGCAGCCAGTTCTCGCCCCGACTGCTGCGAAGCTTCGCCAGCGACCAGTTCGTCCAGGTCACGCTCGCACTCTTCCTGTCAACCTTCACCTTCGCGCTGACAGTGCTCCGCACGGTGCGCAGCGCCGGCG
Source organism: Ornithinimicrobium sp. (assembly GCF_051004135.1). Lineage (GTDB taxonomy): Bacteria > Actinomycetota > Actinomycetes > Actinomycetales > Dermatophilaceae > Ornithinicoccus. Next base: position 3,390 of record NZ_JBPCKQ010000006.1, on the reverse strand, counting down.
CAGGTGATCAAAGCGAGTTCGTTCCCAAATTCGCGGTCACCGTGGCCTTCCTGCTTGCGGTGGCCAGCGTGGTCGCGCTGGTGCTGTTCCTGGCCCACCTGACCGAGCTGATCCGGGTCGAGTCGATGGTGCGCAACGTGCATCGCGAAGCCTCGGGCACCATGCAGGCATTGCTAAGCGAGCGGGACCCCGGGGTCGGTGACCAGCCGCCCACCCTGCGGCCGCCCGTTGACGCCGTACGGCTGTTCGCCGGTGGCGATGGTTTCGTGAACCGTCTCGATCAACAGCGACTCCTGCACGTGGTCGTGGACGAGGACGCGATAGTCAGACTCGACGTCCACCCGGGCACGTATGTGGTCCGCGGCACCCCCTTGGGCACCGCATGGCCGCTCACGCCAGGAAGCCTCAGCCAAGAAGTCGCCGATCGGATCGATGACCGGGTCACCGGGTGCGTCCACCTGGGCTTCGAACGGACCAAGTCCCAAGACGTGGGCTTCGGGCTGCGCCAGCTGGCTGACGTCGCAAGCAAAGCACTCTCACCCGGCATCAACGACCCCACGACCGCGATCCACACGTTGGGACATATCTCCTCGTTCCTGTGCGACCTGACCGACCGCGACCTCGGCCCCGTCCTGCTGCGCGACCAAGACGACCGGGCCCGGGTGGAGCTAGCCCGGCCCGATCTGGCCAGCTACGTCGACCTCGGCCTCTCCCAGCCGCGACGCTACGGCGCCCAAGACCCCCAGCTCCTGGAGCGCATAGCTCAGGTCCTACTCGATCTCAGTCACCGCGTGGCCCCCGACCAGCGGCCGGTCGTGCGGGACCACCTCGAACGGTTGCGCGCCACCATCGACGCACAACCGTTCGATTCCGCTGAGCAGACCTCGCTCGCCGCTCTGGCTCAGCGGATCGAGGAAAGGCTGGGCCCCCCATCCACGCAAACCCACGGCTGTTGAGTTGAGTCGGCACACAGCTCGCTTCGCTGGTGAGCAAGCAGGTCCTGCTCTGATTGCATCCGGCTACTCGGGTCTGGGGACCATTCGCTGCTCCTGCTGCTTACTCCATCCGTGCGAGGTCAGGCCACGGGGCTTGTAGACCGACAGGACGGCGGCGACGAGCAGGACGACCAGGGCGGCGCCGGAGTGCAGAACGGGGGATGCCGACGGCAGGGCGCTCAGATGGCCGCCGACTGCCGGCCCGGACGCCACGTCGGCGAGGTAGCCGAGCGTGCGGATGTACAGCAGCAGGACGGCGGTCGCCAGAACGGTGATGGCGAGCTTGATCAGGACCCAGTAGTGCCGGAACAGGCCCCACGTGGTGCCGAGTGACTGCACTAGCCCAGTGACGAAGGACGCGACGGCCAGCGGGACGAGCACGGCCCAGCCGAGGACCTCCATCGCCACGTAGACGGCGCGCACGGTCGGCTCGTCCTGGCTGGTGAGGCCGGCAACGGCCAGGGCGAAGAATGCGACGACCGACCCGAGCCAGCCGACAGAGGAGGTGATGTGGGCGGTCAGCGCGGCCTTGCGCAGGAGCGGAGGCATGGTCACAGGGCGAAGTCGGACCGGGAGACGACAGCGACGTCGGCGTTGCCGGGGAACTGGCCGGATGAGGTGTGACGGCCGGGCCCATGACTGCCGCCGTTGAGCAGCATCACGGCAAGCAGCACGAGCAGAACGAGCACGAGGACGCCGAACGCTTTGACCCACAGGGGCACGCCGGGCGGCCGGGGGCCGGACGACGCCTCTAGGCCGTCGCCAGGAGCGCTCATTCGGGTATCGGGCATGCGTAGCTCCATCTGCTCGCTGGGCGAGGGTCATCTGTACGAGACAGAGTGTCACGTATACGTCGCGCTGTCTACCTGGCGTAGAGTTCAGCTGTGCCGAGGCTGTGGGAGGACTCCGTCGAAGCGCACCGGGCGGCGGTGCGCGACGCGACGCTGGACGCGGCGGCGGCGGTGGTCGCCGAACGTGGCCTGGCGTCGGTGACGATGTCAGAGATCGCGCAGCGGACCGGGATCGGCAGAGCGACGCTGTACAAGTACTTCCCCGACGTGGATGCGGTCCTGGCCGCCTGGCACGACCGTCAGATCACCGAACACCTGGCCCACCTCTCGGCGGTTCGCGACCGGGCAGGCACTGCCACCGACCAGCTGGAGGCCGTCCTGAGGGCATGGGCGCACATCGTGCGCGAGTCGCGGTCCCAGCGCGACACCCCGCTCGCGGCGCTGCTGCACCGGGACGAGAACGTCGAGCGGGCGCAGCAGCAGCTGCGCGACTTCGTGCGCGACCTGCTCACGGAGGGCGCTGGGACCGGCGAGCTGCGCGACGACATCGCGCCGGGCGAACTCGCGGCCTTCTGCTTGCACGCCCTGACCGCTGCAGGAAGCCTGCCGTCCGAGGAAGCGGTCAGCCGTCTTGTAGCCGTCACCCTCGCCGGGCTGCGACCCGCCTGACGAACGAACCGGCCTCCGCCTGACACCCGTCCCGCTGGGACGCCGCGGCGACATCCCGCAGGACAACGTTCGCAAGGACCGCCCGCCGGTCTAGCGCAATTTGTACGCCCAGGCCCTCGCGACCCGGATACCCCGTCCGACGCGATCACCGATGGGGTGCCTCTTGCGGGACACCTTGATACTCAGCCACGGGGCGGAGGCGTCCCTTCCGTCGCTCGCCCGCCAGCTCCATCTATCGCAGGTTCACGCAGGGAATCAGCTCCCGCAATGCCGTCGCGGTGACGCGCGGTGGATCGATCGAGACGGCCGGTGGGGTGACGATGACCGGCTCACCCGTGACCGTGGCCGCACCTGCGGTGCTTCTCACGGTGCGCTTGGGTGTCGCCCCTGGTTTCGGACGAGCGCTTTGGCTGGGGTGTGTGCGGGCATCACAGCGACCCCCTCGGCTGTCGTCGCGACCGTCGAATCTGGTCAGCCGTCGACATCCCCGCTGGTTTCGTCGACGGTGTGCGCGTCGATGACTCGCAACGGTAGACCGCCCTCGGGTGGCGAGGGGTCCACGCAGGTGTCGCGGTCCGCCCGGTACGCCTCCTGGCGCCGTGGGTTTTCGGACAGGTGGCGGGCGTGGCGGCTTTTGGCCGGCCAGGGCTGGTGGGTCTCCTCACAGATGCTGCGGGTGCGGGTGGCCATCCGGTCTAGGAACAACGGCAGCGCGTGGCGGTGCCACTCCTCCAGGGCGGCGCCGGTGAACTCCAGCCCCGCGTGGTGGCGTCGGTCGGCCAGGACGGCGATCTCGTGGACCAGGTGGGGGTGGAAGGGCCAGCAGGGCGGGATCATGGTGGTGGCCTGCCACACGTACTCGGTGTTGACCCAGGTGACGACGTCTTCGAGCCAGGCCCACAGCTCGGCCCGATGGGCGGGCCTTGTGACGGACC
>NZ_JBPCKQ010000005.1:0-3019 GCF_051004135.1 Ornithinimicrobium sp. | reverse complement strand
GTGTAGTTCTCGAAAGCAATAGAACCGAACGTCGTGCGGATGCCGGCGGTCTCCGCCTGGTCCTTGACCAGCACCGGGATGCCATGAAGCGGCCCGGCCAGCTCTCCGGACTGTTCAAAAGAGCGGTCGATCTCCTCCGCTTCCTCCAACACATTTGGGTTTATCGTGATGATCGAGTTGAGCTCCGGCCCGCTCTTATCGTAGGCTTCTATACGCGCTAGGTACAGCTCCACGAGCCGGCGGCAAGTCAACTCTCCCGACTGAAAAGCAGAATGAATGTCATCTATCGTCGCTTCTTCCAGGCGGAAAGACTGGGGAGACAATGCTGGCTCCTATCGTATGTGTTTGTTAGGTTGATCGGCGAACCGCGGAGCTACTCCAGCTCTACGATGTCCTGTCCCGCGCTCACCGCTTCCTCGTCCTCGACCAGGATCTTCGCGACCGTGCCGTCTTCTTCGGCTTTGATCTCGTGAAATGACTTCATCACTTCGATGACCCCTACAGTATCGCCCGATGAGACGCTGTCTCCCTCTTCGACGTAGGCATCACTCTCCGGGTCGGGCCGACGGTAGAAAGTGCCGGGCATCGGAGCTTTTACGGTCTTTTCAGCCAACTCTAGTCCTCCTTCAGGAAATTTTCTCTTACGCCCGTCCGAGCGGACGGATCTCAATGTCGTTCTCGTTCAACTTGCGGGCTATGGCCTCGGCCAGCTTCACGGCCCCCGGCGTGTCGCCATGGACGCACACCGAGTCGCAGACCATGTCTACTTCTTTACCGCTGTCGGCGACGACCTTACCCTCCGTGACGGCCCGGACGACCCGGTCCCCGACCTCCTCGGGCTCTAGCTCCTCGGTTACGGCGCGGGTAAAGATGATCTGGCCCTCATCGTCGTAGCCACGGTCGGCAAAGAACTCGCCCACGACCGGCTGGCCCATCTCCTTCGCCAGATCGTAGGTAACAGACGCTTGCATGCAGAAGAGGAGTAGACCTGGATCTACCTTCTGTATCGCCTCGATAATGGCGCGCGACAACTCCTCATCTTTTGCGGCGACCATGTAGAGAGCGCCGTGAGGCTTTACGTGCTGGACCTCCATGCCGTAGTAGCGGGCGAACTCGCGCAGGGCTCCGAGCTGGTAGATGAGCTCGTCGTGGATCTCCTCCGGCGCCACGTCTATCTCCCGCCGCCCGAAACCAACCAGGTCCTGGTAGCCGGAATGGACGCCGACCGCGACGCCGTGCTCTTTCGCTAACCGTACGGTCTCTCGCATGACGTGCGGATCCCCAGCATGGAAACCGCCCGCGACGTTTGCCGAAGAGATGTAGTTCATCATCTCCGCGTCGTGGCCCATCGTGTATGGACCGAAGCTCTCGCCCATGTCGCAGTTGAGATCTATGCGCATCGTTGCCTCCTTTCAATCGGCTTTTAGCTTAGTGCTTCCTTTATATCCTCCATCTGTCGCCGTCGCTCCGCGCGGGCCTCCATCGCTTCTTCAAGCTCTACCGAGCGGAAGTGGGTTTTGTCGTTGGTCTTGGTCTGTGCAAGGGTGTCACGGTCAACGCTTATGACGGTGCCGATTGTGGCGTAGCCGCCGCCGGTTACGGCGTCGTTGTTGAGCACGATGGGCTCGACGCCGCCGGGAACCTGGATGGAGCCTACCGGGTAGCCGAAGTCCACTACGTTCGCCTGGTCCGCGCCGGCGCCCGCCGGCTGCTCCCGCTCGACAAACTCCAACTCGCCGCCCCGGTAGCGGTAGCCAATGCGGTCCGCGTCCGGGGTTACGGTCCACTCGGTGTTCAGGAACGTCTCCAGGCTCTCCTCCGTGAGCCGGTAGCTGGCGAGGCCGATGATCACGCGCAGTTCCGGCGAGTCACTGTACGTGGGGATGTGGTCGTCGTTCACCCGCTTTCCGACCCGGTTGGACGCTCCATTCGACTCCCCTATCTTCAGCTCGTCACCTTCTTGCAGGGCACGGCCTTCGTGGCCTCCGAGGCCGATCAGAGTGTACGTCGAACGGCTGTGCATGAAGATGGGCACGTCTATTCCACCGGCTATCGCCAGATACGAGCGAGCGCCGCTCTTGAGGTAGTCGAAAGAGAGTACGTCGCCCTCTTCTACCGCGAGCGTCTCCCAAGTCGCGGCTTCTTCGCCGTTGATCTTGGGTGGCAACTCCGCACCGGTTATGGCGATGACCGCATCTTGGGTAAACTCGATCTCGGGTCCGAAATACGTCATTTCCAGTCCCGCCGCGCCCTCTTCGTTGCCGACAAGGTAGTTGCCGACCTGGTAAGAGAACACGTCCATTGCCCCGGAGGGCGGCATCCCGATGTCGTACTGGCCGAAGCGCCCGGTGTCCTGGACGGTGGTGAGCAGTCCAGGCTGTTTAACCCTAATCGCCATAGAGCACCCCCAAGATCTCCTCGTTGTAAGCGTGTGGATCTTCCAGCGCACGGTCCCCGTAGAAGGTGAAATTCGCCTTGCGATACTCGAAAGTCCCATCCTCTACCGTGGATCGTATTTCATCGTACTCCTCTCGATCCACGCCACGGTACTTGAAGACGTCTCCGGGCTTGGGGAAGACGATGTTCTCCTGGAAGTCTTTGAGGTTCTGACTGAGGTCCAGGACCGGGGCTGCGGCCGTTCCGAAAAGCTGGTAGCCGCCCGCGCCCTGCACCGGGTAGACGACCGCGAAGCCACCGCCGAAGCCGAACGCCCGCTCGGAGGTGAAGGTACGGGGCCGGACGTACTTGGGAACCTCGATCTGCTCCTCCGGTGGGACTAGCTGGTAGCACCAGGGAAGGCCCGGCACAAAGCCGATCATGGTGATGAGCCACGGCGAACCCAAGAGAGCCTCGATAAAGTCATCCTTCGTGTCGTAGCCGTTGATACGAGCGCCATACTCCAGGTCGGTCGAATCCGGGTCCTGATGGTTGTCTCGGAAGTTCATCAGAGTCTCGTGGGTCCAGGGGTCCTCGATCAGGACCGGTACGTCCACTACCCTTGTCTCGATCTCGAAGCCTT
>NZ_JBPCKQ010000004.1:0-22257 GCF_051004135.1 Ornithinimicrobium sp. | reverse complement strand
CGTCGGTGTCGATCGACGACATCTCTGCTGGGTGGGGATCTCGGCGATGTCGACCAGCGAGCAGGTCGATGCCCTCAGGGGTGCGGCTGAGACTGTTGTAGTGACTGACGGTGAAGTTGCCCAACGGGTGCGCCAGAAGCGCCCCGCTCTCCGCGATTCGCAACTGCCGTCGCGGCTACGCGGTGGCAGTGGTGACCCCTGCGGCGGTGCCGGTCGACGCCAGGTGCGCACGCAGGACCGGCACGAGCGCGACCGCATACCTTCGCAGAACGGTGCCGTGCCGGATCCTCTTCACTCTCCCGCGCCCAGCCGGTCGAGGGCTGCGCGGGCCTTTGGTGCGTGCAGGGGGGAGAAGTGCGGGTTGGTGGCCAGCGCAGCCTTCAGGTGGGTCCGGGCCTCAGCGTCCATTCCCAGCTCGGCCTCGATCATGCCCCGGTGGTAGAGGAATGTGGCGTTGGGTCCCTCCAGTTTGGTGGCCTTGATGGCATAGCCCAGGGCCTGCTCGTTGCGGCCTGCACTGTGCAGGGCCCAGGCCATCGCGTCGGCGGCGTCGACATTGTGGCGCAGCTTCCATTCCCGTTGCGCGTGCTGCACCGCCGCTTTGGGGTCGCCGCGCTCGGCCGCCACCAGGGCCGAGGTCAGGTCGTCCTGGACACCGTTGGCCTCGAACAGCGCTTGCGCGGCATCCAGGACCGAGAACTGGGCATCGGCCGCCTCGGTGAGCCCCAGCGATTCCAGGTAGGTGGCGTACTCGAAGAGGTAGTCCGGTAGCGGGCGAGCAGCGACCACACGCTCGTATGCTGCCACCGCCTGGTCCTGCTCACCGCGGGCTGCAAGCACACGCGCCTGACCCGCCAGCAGCGTCGGGTCGTTCGGGACGGCCTCCAGTCCGGTCTGGAACTGATGTCCCGCCTCGACCAGGTCGCCACCGGTGAAGGCGAGCTGGCCCAGGTAGTAGCGGCAGAAGGCGGTGTCCGCCGGTGAGAAGGCGCCGCGTAGGGCCAGCTCCAGAGCCTGGCGGGCCCGGTCGCGCTGCCCGTGCAGCTCCAGGTCGTAGGAGGCTCTGGTGTAGGCGGGTAGGCCGGGGCGCAGATCCAGCATCTGCTGCACGGCCGCGGTGGACCCCTCGTAGTCCCCCAGCTGGACCAGGGAGTCAGCCAGCACCCCCCAGGAGGTGGAGTTGGCCGGGTTGACCTGCTGGGCCTGGCGGGCCCAGTCGGCCCCAGCGGCGAACTCGTGCCGGGCGTTGGCCAGCGCACCCAGGGCGGTCAGCGCGTCGTCATTGCCTTCCTTGAGCAGTCCCAGTGACTTGTCCAGGGCACCCTGCGCCTTCGGGTAGTAGGACGGGTCGGCGCTGACCCGGGCCGCCTCGACGTAAGCCCCACCGAGCTGGGCCCACAGCTCGTCGTCGTCCTCTCGTTCCTTCAGCTGATCCTGCAGGCCGGCGATGCTGCGGGCCAGCGGATCATCCGCCGGTGCGGCCGAGGCCGCGACCGGCTCGGGTGAGGCCGAGCTGCCGTCGGGCCCCAGCAGCGGTCCGATGAGCAGAGTGCCGGCGAGCAGGACGGCGCCAGCCCCCAGCGAGACCTGGGCGGCAGAGCGCCTCATCCCTGGGCTGCCTTCTTGGTCAACATCGGATCCAGCCGCGCGGTGACCACATAGTTGTCCAGGTAGGAGTGTGCGTTGACGTCGAAGTCCCCCGTGCAGGTGATCAGCACCAACTCAGAGGACTTGCGGTTGCGGTACACCTCGTCGGTCGGCAGGGCGTTCTTGGGGTACTGCTGGAAGTCATAGACCGTGAACACCGCGGTGCTGCCGTCGGTGCGCTGGACACGCACCTCATCGCCGACCCGCAACTGGTTGAGCTCGTAGAAGACGGCGGGGCCCTCCTGGTCATCGACGTGCCCGACGATGAGGGCCGGCGGCCCGCTGACATCGCCTGGGTAGGCACCGCCGGTGTACCACCCGGCCTTACTGGCGTCCTTGGGCACCTGCAGGCTGTTGTCAGCCGCCAGACCCAGCTTGACCAGGTTGGACTCCACACCGATCGCGGGGATCTGCACCCGCACCGGCGGCACGTGCAGCATGCCCCGGTCAGCAGGCGGGGTGACCGGCGGCAAGGCTCCGCGACTGGCGGAGACCGGCTCGACCGCCACCGGCTCCGGTACCTCCTGAGCCACGGGCGCGCCGGCCACCGTGGTGATGGGGTCGGTCTCGACGTCACCGCCGCTCGGCGGGAAGGGCTGCGCGGGGGCGGCGTAGGGTGCGGCCTCTGCCGCGGCACGCCCGGCCTGCGCCGTGCTCTCGGTGCCGATGCGGTAGCCGAGGAACATTGAGACGGTCAACGCCAGGGCGGCCATGCCGGTAGCCACCATGATCATGGACCAGGACTCCCCCACAACCGCCGTGGCCGATGACGCCCGATGTCGCGGGCCGTCGTCCTGGTCTATCACGGGTCACTCTCCTTTGGTGCGGTGCTGATCGAAGGGGGCGGGTTTGCGGCCCGCCCCCTTCGACCTGTCTAGCAGGTGATGCTGATCAGGCCACAGCGCCCGGCCCGGTGGGGGCCAGCCGCTCGCGGCGACCGCGCAGCAGCGAGCCTGCGCCGACACCCATCAGGACCAGCGAGCCGGCCCCGGTGAGCAGGACCCAGCTGGGCAGCCCGTTGTCGGTCGCCGTGCCACCGAACCCGGTCGAGACCCCGCCACCTGGCATGGTCGAACCCTCCTCGCCCTGGTTGACCGCCGCCGTGTTGGGCAGTGCCAAGTACGGGAAGGTGTCACCGAAGGCGGCGGTGTTGTTGTCCACACCGTCACCGGTGGCCAGGGCCTGCACGAGCTCGCCGCTCTGCGCGGCGCCCATGATGGCCTGGATCTCGATGTCGACCACGTCGTCGGCCAGCCGGCGACCGTTGGGGAAGCCCTGCAGGTCTCCGGCGAGCACGCCGAGGCGGGAGGGCTCAGCGGTCGGCGGAACCGTCAGGTTCAACCGCAGCATCTCCGAGGGGACGAACGCGTCGGCCTCCACGTCACCGTTGAGCACCTGGGAGTTCAGATCGGCCTGGATCGGTCCGGTCGACTTCGCGATGCCGGTCAGGAAGATCTGCTGGATGTCCTCACGCGGCGTCTCCGGGGCGGGAATCCCGTAGATCGCCTCGATCAGCTGGGCCAGCTCAGGGTCCAGCACCTTGTCCAGCACGGCGCCGTCGGCGACGGTCGCGTCCTGGTCGGGGGTCAGCCCGTTGAAGGCGTCCTTCAGGCCCGCCGGGATGACGACCTCGTTGACCAACGGGTTACCCAAACGGGAAACCTGCACGTAGTCCCCCTCGGGGGTGGCCGCGCCCGGCTCCAAGGACAGGCTCTGCTTGGACGTGGTGCTCCAGACACCGACGACCGGGTTGGTGGCCGAGTCACCGCTCAGGGCGACCTCGTCGATCGGCACCTGCAGGGCGACCGAGTTGACGTTGTAGCCGGCCAGGGTGTCCACACCGGTCTCGGACAGGTCGCCGCCGTAGATCAGGTCGAAGACCCGCAGGTCAAGGAAGAACGGATCGTCGGCCTGGCCGGCGTAGGTCTGGCCGCCGCCCTCGCCATCAGTGATGGCCTCGTCCCGCAGCGCGGAGTAGTCCGGCATCGAGGCCGGGCCCACGTTGGACGGGGCCACCGGGCCGGAGGCGATCTCGGTCTCCTCCTCGCCGGCGATCTTGGTCAGCGTGAAGGACTGCTTGAACAGCAGGGTCTCGTCGCTGAGCGAGGTGACCGGGCCGTTGTTGTACAGGAACGTGTCGGTACCACGCTGGTCGTCGGTCGTGAACGTCCAGCGGTAGGTGATGTCCGGCAGCGCGTCACCGTTGCTGTCGATGTGGATGTCGTACCACGAGCCGTCCTCCCACGGGTAGAAGTTCGGCCCGCCGTTGGGCTCCGAGAACGGCGACCAGTTGGCGATCAGGGTGACCGTGCTGGGGTCGTCCGGGCTGACGAACGCATAGGTGTCGGTGTTGTCGTGGACCGGGTCGTCGGCGATGAGCGGGGCCTCCCGGTGGCTGGATGCCCCGGCCACGTTGGTCAGGCTCCCCACCAGGGCGACCGTCAGCAGAGCGGACCCGGTGGCCACCATGGCCTGGGCTGCGCGCTTGCGCGGCCGTCGAGCATTGTGCGGTGCAAACATGAACGTTCCTCTCGGTGTCGCCCCTTGTTCAGGGGACGCGAGTGTCAGGTTTAGACACGGTGGAAGAGTAGCGGCAATTTCCTGGAAATGTCTAGAGTGAGTCAGCCGAAACGGAGAGTTCGAGACCGTTGTTACCAAAACGTTACCGGCTTTGGGGCAGTAGCTCTTTGCCCTTTCCCGAGCATACTTGGCCAATTCTTTACCATGCCCAAAAAGAGGGGTTCGTAGCGAACCCCTTTCGTGGATTGGCGAGGCAACCCGCGCCGTCCACACCCCTGCCCGTGAACCGTACTTTTCCACAGGCGCCGCGCTGGGGCTGCCGCCGAGAGCCTGGCTGCCCCATCTTCGGACCATGACACACAACGCTGCCGGGCAGCCGGCACTCTGCAGTCCAGTGACGGACGTCAACGAGATCCACCTCGTCGGTCGGGTCACGGGTGCCCCGGTCGAGCGCGAGATGCCCAGCGGCGACCGCGTGGTCACACTGCGGATCACCCTCGATCGGCCCGCCCGGCCCACTGCTTCCCCGCCCGCTCGGCGCCGGGTCGACGCCGTCGACCTGGCGTGCTGGAGCGCGCCGACCCGGGAGGTAACCGAGCGGCTGGACCTCGGTGCTCGGCTCGAGGTCCACGGTGCCCTGCGCCGACGTTTCTACCGGGCCGGGTCCGTGACCCTGTCCCGCTACGAGGTGGAAGTCGAGCAGCTCACCCCGGTGTTGCCATAAGGTCGGCTGCATGGCCGACTTCACCCCCAGGGTCCTGCACACGAACGGCGATCGGCTCACCGCATACGACCACGGGGCCCACGTCGCCTCGTGGGTGCGGCACGGCGTGCCCGTCGTCTGGGTGAGCGAACGGTCTCATTATGAGACAGGTGTGGCCATCCGCGGGGGGATGCCGGTCTGCTGGCCGTGGTTCGCCGCCGGTCCCAGCGGTGAACTCAGCCCATCCCACGGCTTCCTGCGGACGACGTGCTGGCGCCTGCACGAGCAGACACCCAACTCCTTGCGGTGGCGGATCACACACGCTGACCTTCAGGGGGGTGAGGCCACCGAGCGCTTCCCGCACAACTTCGAGTGCGAGCTCGACGTGCGTCTCGACGAGGAGCTGAGGGTCTCGCTCACGGTCCGCAACAGCTCGGGCTCCCCCTTCGACTTCGAGGCTGCGCTGCACACCTACCTGCACGTCGCCGACGCCGAGGCGATCGCCATCAAGGGGCTCTCGGGCGTGGACTACCACGACAAGGTCAACGACGAGGACCAGGTCCAGGACGGGGACGTGCGGCTGACCGGCGAGACCGACCGGATCTACCACGCCCCCGGCCCGGTGACCGTGCACGACCCGGTGCTGGGCCGCGACCTGTCGGTGCACGCCGAGGGCACCACCGCGACCGTGATCTGGAACCCCTGGGCCGAGAAGGCTGGTGGCATGTCCGACATGTCGGACGACGAATGGCGACGTATGGTGTGCGTCGAGGCCGCTGCGCTCGGGCCCGGTCGGGTCCGTCTCGAGCCAGGTCAGGAGCACACGGTGAGCCAGCGGATCGGCGTAGCGCAGCGTCGTTGACCGTTGCCTGCACCTCCTTGACCTCCTTCCTTTCCCCGATCCAGGAGAATGCCTGCCCATGAGTTCCCGAACGACAACCGAGCCGGACGCGGCGGCTCAGACGGGCCACCAGCCGCCCGCCACCCCGGGCGCAAGCACCGACCCGCCCGGCGAGGCCGCACCCCTGACCAACGTCGGGCAGGACCGCGGCGGGGTCATCGGCTCCGGGCTGCGCAGCCTGGCCGCCTGGTCGCTGCGTTTCATCATCGTGCTGGTCGCGGCGGGCGTCCTGCTGTGGCTGGTCGGTCAGTTATGGGTCGGCGTCTTCCCGGTGGTGATGGCGGTGATCCTGACCACCGTGCTGTGGCCGGCCGCGCGTCTGCTGAGGCAGTGGGGGTGGCCCGACGGGCTTGCTGCAGCGGTGACGATGGTCGTCGGTCTGGGCCTGCTCACCGCGATCGGCGTGGCGATCGCCCCCTCGATCGCCGAGCAGAGCGGCCAGGTCGTCGACCGGGCCGGGGAGGGGCTGGTCGCGGTCGAGGAGTGGCTGGCCGGGCCGCCGTTCAACGTCGACAGCAGCCAGCTCAGCGACCTGGTCGACCGGGGACGGGAGTGGGTGCAGGGCCAGGCCGGGGGCATCGCCTCCGGGCTCTTCGTCGGTGTTGCGGCCGTCGGCTCGGCCGTGGTCACAACCCTGCTGGTGCTGGTGCTCACGTTCTTCTTCTTGAAGGACGGGTCGGCCTTCCTGCCGTGGCTGCGCTCGTTCGCCGGGCGGCGGGCGGGACTGCACCTGACCGAGGTGCTGTCGCGGGTGTGGAACACCGTGTCGGGGTTCATCCGCACGCAGGCTCTCGTCGGGCTCATCGACGCCGTGTTCATTGCTGCCGGACTGCTGATCTTCGGAGTGCCGCTGGCCTTCGCCCTGGCCATCCTCACCTTCTTCGGAGCCTTCATCCCGGTCGTCGGAGCGTTCATTGCCGGAGCCCTCGCCGTGCTCGTCGCCCTGGTCAGCAACGGCCCCGGGACAGCCCTGGCCATCTTCCTCATCGTGCTCGCCGTGCAACAGCTCGAGGGCAACGTGCTGCTGCCGGTGCTGCAGAGCAAGTCCATGGACCTGCACGCAGGCATCGTGCTGCTGGCGATCACCGTCGGCAGCACGCTGTTCGGGATCGTCGGTGCCTTCCTCGCTGTCCCGGTCGCTGCCAGCACGGTCGTGGTGCTGCGCTACATCAGCGAGCAGGTCGACCTGCGCACGGGCGATCGGGATGCCGCCCGGCTTCCGGTGGCCACCCCGGATGGCGCGGTGCTGGCCCGGCAGACCCAGGAGGAGGGCCGGGCCGAGCGGGTCAGCGACGTCGCAGCGGCCACCCCTGCCCCGGACCGGCAAGCCGCCGGCGCCCAGGTGGAGCTTGCGAGCGAGCCGGGACCGACCAGGGCCTCCCAGCGGGGCGCGATGCCCTGGTGGAAGGCCCTGTGGCGGCGGCTCTTCAAGTCGGGCTGAGGCCCGCTCGGCGTTAAGGAGCGCCGCAGGTGCTCAGCGGGTGGCGTCGTTCCAGGTGTCCTTGGCCTTCTCCCCCACCTGCTTGACGTTGGCCCCGGTCTCCTCCGACTTGCCCTCCGCCTGCATCTGCTCGTTGCCGCTCGCCTCGCCGGCGCTCTGCTTGCCCTTGCCCTTCATCTCGTCCGCCTTGTTGCTCATCTTGTCTCCGATACCCATGACGCCTCCTGCGTGTTGACCGGGCCCGGCGGACACTGGTGTGGCCACCTCGAACGATCCGGCGACTTTTCACTTTAGCCACCCCGTCGGCTGCGCGCGCGGTGTGCGAGGCTGACACTCATGACCCAGGGTGCGGGGCGGACCGACCTGTCGCAGGAGCGCAGTCGAGCTCACCAGCGGGCGTGGGGGTGGTACGACTGGGCCAACTCGGCCTACGTCACCACCACGAGCACCGTGCTGATCTCCCCCTATCTGACCGCGATCGCCCGGGCCGACGTGTGTCCGGACCTGGCCGAGGGCCAGCGGTGCGCCGAGAACCTGTCCGTGCTCGGCTTACCCATCGCCGTCGGCTCCCTTGCCCCCTATACGATCACGCTGGCCACCATCGTCTCGGCACTGGCACTGCTGTTCGTCGGAGCCATCGCCGACCGGACTCCCCGACCCACCCGGCTGCTCGGTGGGCTGGCCTGGGTCGGCTCGGCTGCTGCAATGAGCATGTTCTTCCTGGTCGGCACCAACTGGGAGCTGGGTGTGCTGCTGATCATCGTGGCCAACCTGTGCCTCGGCGCCTCGACGGTGGTGTATGACGCCCTGCTGGTGCGCATCGCCCACCCCGACGACCGGGACCGCGTCTCCTCCCGGGGCTGGGCGCTGGGCTACCTCGGTGGTGGGGTCCTGCTCGCGCTCAACCTCGGGCTGCTGCAGCTGCACGAGACCATCGGGGTCAGTCAGGGCATGGCGGTCCGGATCAGCCTGTTCTCGGCAGGCCTGTGGTGGGCGGTCTTCACCCTCATCCCGGTCATCGGCCTGCGCTCCATCCGAGGGACGACGCTGGAGCCGGTCGCTCGAGGTGCGGGCGTGGTCCGCGGGGCCTTCACCCAGCTGCGGGCCACCTTCGGTGAGATGCGGCTCTACCCGCAGACCCTGCTGTTCCTGGTGGCCTACCTGTTCTTCAACGACGGCATCCAGACCGTCATCTACTCGGCCAGCCTCTACGGCTCCGAGGAGCTGGGGTTCGAGTCCGGACAGCTCATCATCACCATCCTGGTGGTGCAGTTCGTCGCCTTCGGAGGTGCCCTCCTCTTCGGCAACCTGGCCGGCAGGTTCGGGGCCAAACGGACGGTGCTCAGCGGTCTGCTGATGTGGACGGCCGTGGTCGCCTTCGCCTTTGTGGTCCCGGCCGGGGCGTATGCCGTGTGGCTGGTCTGCGCGGTCTGCATCGGAGTGGTCCTCGGTGGCACGCAGGCGTTGTCGCGATCGATGTACAGCCAGCTGGTGCCCCAGGGGCGCGAGTCGGAGTTCTTCAGCTTCTACCAGGCCATGGAGCGCGGGACCAGCTGGCTGGGCACCCTGGCCTTCGGGCTGATCTTCCAGCTCACCGGGTCCTACCGCCCGGCAATCCTGGCGCTGATCGCCTTCTTCGTCGTCGGTGGACTTCTGCTGGCCAGGGTCGACATGCGCCGCGGGATCGCAGATGCCGGCAACGAACAGCCCGCCGTCGTCTGAGGCCTCCGCGACGACCGAGCCCGATCCTTCCGCTGGCCGATTCGTCGGCCAGCCGCTACATTTAGACGCTGTTCTACACCAGCGGGGTCGGGGCGACATCGTCGGTCGTCATCTTCGTGGACGTGGTCCGGTCGGTGACCGCCCGTCGAAGCGAGCACCGCGCTGGCCGGGAACACCTGACTCTGCGCATGCGTTGAGCAGTCGAGTTCTACCATCCGAACCGTGTCCGGGACACGAGGGGAGTGACACATGGCTGAGAGGTCATTGCGAGGCACCAACTTGAGTTGGCTGTCCTTCGAGAGTGATGAGGGCGTTACGTTCAGTGAGCGCACGATCACCCGTTACACCTGCCCTGAGGGGCACGTGAGTGAGCTGCCGTTCTCGGTCGAGGCCGACGTGCCCTCGGTCTGGGAGTGCCGGTGTGGCCTGGAGGCCAAGCTCAACGACGGCCCCGAGCAGGAGTCCAAGGCCACCAAGCACCAGCGGACCCACTGGGACATGCTGCTGGAGCGCCGCTCGGTTCCCGAGCTGGAAGAGCTGCTGGAGGAGCGGCTGAGCTTGCTGCGCGAGAAGCGCGGCGAGAAGCCCGCGCGCCGTCGGAGCGCCTGAACCTTCGATATGGGGCCCGCCGGAGTACTCCGGCGGGCCTTCTGTCGGTCAGCAGCGCCAGGCGAGTCATCGGTCGACAACCATGCCGAGGCGTTGTGTCACACTGCTGATCCGGGTGAGCCCGGGTGATCGTCCGGTGACTCCCCGGGCGCAGGGTCCTGCACGATCTCCCCTTCGACGACCTCGCCCGAGAAGCGCCGGCGCCGCTGCCCGGAACCTCGGGGGCTGCCCTCCCCGGAGTGCGTCGCCGGGCCGAGCAGGTGGCTGGCCACCACGGCTTGCAGCCAGACCCGGGTCAGGGGTCGCGTGAGCGGCAGCACCAGGAAGAGCCCGACGAGGTCGGTGAGGAAGCCCGGCGTCAGCAGCATGGTGCCGCCGACGAGCACAAGGGCGGCGTCGGTGAGCTCCTTCGCGGGTGGTTGGCCCCCCCGGACAGCGGTCTGCAGCGCCCGCCAGGTGCGACCACCCTCTCGTCGCACCAACCAGGCCCCCAGCACGCACATGGCCAGGAGCAGCCCGAATGTCCACCAGGGACCGATCTGCTGACCCACGAAGACGATCAGCACGATCTCGATCAGGGGCACCAGCAGCAACGCGGCGACGACCCATCGGCCGAAGCGCCGTCCGCGACGGGGGCCGGTAGGACCTACTCGGTCGCTCGATGCCATGACACCTCCCGGGTCAACCTGTCGGTCACCTGTCGTCGGCGCCGCTGCACACCCCACCATGTCACGCGCAGGAGGGCCTCGCGGACGATGTCACCCCCCATCTTGGAGGCCCCCACCTCCCGTTCCACGAACTCGATGGGCACCTCCGTCACGCACAAGCCGCTGTCGATGGCACGCAGGGTCAGGTCGACCTGGAAGCAGTACCCCTGGGAGGCCACGTCCTCCAGCCCCATGACCGCCAGCGCCGTCATCCGGTAGACCCGGAAGCCCGCGGTCGAGTCGCGCACCGGTATGCCGAGCAACAGACGGGTGTAGAGGTTGCCCCCCACGCTGAGCGCCCGTCGGTGCCAGGGCCAGTTGCGCACCGACCCGCCCGGGACCCACCGCGACCCGATCACCACGTCCGCGTCGCGTGCGGCCCGCAACAGACTCGGGAGCTCGACCGGCTGGTGCGAGCCGTCGGCGTCCATCTGCACGACGGTGTCGTAGCCCTGTGCCCGAGCCCACGCGAACCCGGCGAGGTAGGCGCGCCCCAGCCCGTGTTTGCCGCTGCGGTGCAGCACCCGGACCGCAGGATCCCGTGCGGCGACCTGCTCGGCCAGCTCGCCCGTCCCGTCCGGCGAGTCGTCGTCGATGACGAGCACATCGAGGTCGACGGCGTCGACCTGCGCGTGCAGCGCGTGCAGTAGCGCCGGCAGGGTCTCCCGCTCGTTGTAGGTCGGCACCAGGACACAGACCTTGCCCAGTGCTGCCGGGTGAGCAGTCGTCATACCGTCCCGCGCTCCCGGCGGCGAGTCCGCACGGTCCAGACCAGAGCCAGCGCGAGCATCCCTACCGCGGCGCTCTGGGGCCAGGCCCCGAGCCGCACGGCCGGGGTCAGCTCGGTGCGGCGCGGCACCGAGCCGCTGATGATGTCGCGGGTGAACAGCTCGGTCTGCTCGCTGGCCGAGCCGTCCGGCGCCACCAGGGCGCTGACCCCCACGGTGCTCGCGTGCACGATGGGCCGCCCTAGCGTGATCGCCATGACCCGCGAGGCCGCGAGCTGCTGCACGGACTCGTCGGTGAGACCGAAGGTCGCGTTGTTGGTCGGGATCGCCATCACCTCCGCACCGGCGCGGACGCTGTCCCGCATGACGTCGTCGATGACGACCTCGAAGCAGATGCCGATCCCCAACGGCAGCACTCCGTCGGCGGTGGGCACCTCGAGCAGGCCCACGCCGTCACCGGCCACGAAGTCACGGGGCACCAGGTCCACCTTCGTGGTGATCGCCCGGAAGAATCCCCGGTAGGGGATGTACTCCGCGAACGGTACCGGCCGCCGCTTCGTGTAGCGGTCCACCGGCGGCCCCTCCCCCGGCAGGTAGAGCAGGCTGACGTTGGAGACGTTGGCTCCCGGCTCCTCGAGCAGGCCGCCCACCACGACGGGGGCATCGATCGCCGTGACGGCGGCGGTGATGACATCTGCCGCGTCGGCATTGCGCAGTGGGTCGATGTCGGAGGCGTTCTCCGGCCAGAGCACCAGATCGGGCTGCGGGAGCTCGCCTGCTGCCACCTGCTCGGCGGCCGCCAGCGTGGTCTCGACGTGGTTGTCCAGCACCTGGCGACGCTGCGCGTTGAACTCCAGGGTCAGCTCGGGCACGTTGCCCTGGATGCCGAGCACCTGCACCGGCGTCCCGTCGACGGGCCGCGGCACCAGCATCGGGCCCAGCAGCAGCGTCACGGCGAGCAGCAACGCGCCACCGGCTCGCAGCGGACGACGGTCGCGCAGCCAGGCCTGCACCCCGAGGGCAAGCAGCGCTCCGACGAGAACAACGACGAAGCCGACCCCCGGGACCCCCAGCCAGCGGGCGACACCGACCACGGGCGAGTCTGCCTGGCTGAAGCCGAGCCGGGCCCACGGGAACCCACCGAAGGGCGTGGTCGCACGGGCCCACTCCGCGGCTACCCAGGCCAACGCCACAGCCAACGGCCGCACCCGGGCGGGGTCGCCACTGCGCTGCAGATATGCCGCAAGCCCACCGAACGCCGCGACGTAGAGCGCACTGAGAGTGGCCAGGGACAGCCACGGCAGCGCACCGACATAGATGCCCGACCAGGACAGCAACGGCACGAAGCAGGACAACCCCGCGACCAGGCCCAGCAGCACACCGCGGGCCGTGCTCACCCCACACAGAGCCCCGACGATCGCCCCGCTGCCCAGGATGGCCAGCGGCCACAGGTTCATCGAGGGGAAGGCCAACCACCAGGACAGTCCTGCGAGGACTGAGAAAAGCAGACGGGTCAGCACGCGGACACTGTAGGTGACCGCCGTGGGAGCTCACCTGAACGCAAGCGCGCCGAGTGAGCCGTGGCCCAGGCTCCGTTGGGGCCAGGACCGTGCCGACAGGGTGCCGACGCGGGCCCGTTGTCTACTGAGTGCCCGGGCCACGGCTTGTCCGTCGTCGCACGGTGGTGATGCCCCCGGAGCCAGGCCACGAGGGATCCCGTCACGGACCTACAGCCAACCTAGTCCGCCACCTCATGGTGTCAACGCCTCCCTGACCTGCAAGAACGCACAAACTGCCAGGTCAGAGGCTTGGTAAAGCAGGGGTAGGAATCAGGTCGGATCTGCTTTCTCTGGCGTGTCGCCGCGACGAGCCGACGTGCCGGGGTGGCCGCTAGGGTAGAAACAGCCCAGTGACCATCTCTCGGATATCCCCGGCCGCAGCACCCGTACCGCCTCCCTGGAAGCGAGGCGCCACGGCGCAGCGGGCGCTGCGCAGAATGTTTCAGCCGTTCTGGGTCGTGCCCGCCCTGTGGTGTGTCGGTGCCCTGCTGGCCGGAATCGTGCTGCCCGAGGTGGATGAGGCGTTGGCCGAGTACGTCCCCCTGCTTTTCCAGGCCGGCACGGACGGCGCGCGCACCTTCCTGTCCGCGATCGCCGGGGCGATGATCTCGATCACCGGTCTGGTCTTCTCCATCACCATCGTGGTCCTGCAGCTGGCCAGCAGCCAGTTCTCGCCCCGGGTGCTGCGCACCTATCTGAATCAACGGGTGCCCCAGTTCACCCTGGGGGTGTTCGCCGCTTCCTTCATCTAGGCGCTCACGGTGTTGCGCGCGGTCAGCGCATCTTCGAGCGCGGGCCAGGCCTCCGTGCCGCAGATCGCGGTGACCGTGTCGTTCCTGCTGGTGCTGGCCTCTGTTGGCATGTTCCTGGCCTTCATCCACCACATCACCCAGTCGATCTCCGTGGACACGATCATCAACACTGTCGGCAAGGAGGTCATGGGTCTGCTCAAGCGCAGTGACGCGAGCAGGACCTCCTCCCAGACCCAGGATCCTGGGCCACTGCCCTCGATGGGACTGCCCACAGTCGTCGGTACCGCCTCCTCCGGCTACCTCACCAATCTCAATCACTCGGCGCTGGTCGCGCTGGGCGCCGAGCACGATGTACGGATCGAGGTCCTGTATCCGCTCGGCACCTACCTGGCGCAGGGGACTCCGGTCGTGACCGTGCACGGCGGGGGGGATCACACCGGGACGGCCTGGTCGGGCGCCGTGCACGGCAAGGTCGACGTGTCCTGGCGGCGAACCACGGAGCAGGACCCCACCTTCGGGCTTCGCCAGCTCGTGGACATCGCCGAGCGGGCGCTGTCGCCCGGCGTCAACGATCCGACCACCGCCGTCCAGGTGCTCAATGAGCTGCACATCGTGCTGACGAGCATCGCGAAGAACGACGACGTCTACCCGGTGCACCAGGATGAGAACGACGTCGTACGGCTGGTCACCTCTGAGTGGTCTTTCGAGCAGTACCTCAGCCTGTGCATCGACGAGATCGCGCACTGGGGCGTCTCCGGTCTGCAGATCCCGTGCCGAATCGATGAGATTCTCAGCGACCTCGCGGTGGGAGCCACGGAGCCGCACCGGAAGACTATCGAGGCCAAGCGCGTCGAGGTCGCCCAGCGGGTTCGGGGCTCCTCCTAAGTGGACTGCTCGATGGTCGGCACCACCACGACCCCCTGGGCGGTCGTGGCCGGGACCGGCGGGTCCAGGGCGTCGGCTGCTGACTCCCCCCGGTGCGGGTTGCCGCGGGCGGTCACGAGCACCGAGAAGGCCATCTCCCGGCTGCGCCGGCCGACCCTGGTCAGCGTCGCGGTGATCTCCAGGCAGTCCCCCGCCCGGACCGGCGCGAGGAACTGCACGTCGCTGTAGGAGGCGAACAGCCCCTCGTCGCCGTCGGTGCGGATGCACAGCTCGGTGGCCACGTCGCCGAACAGTCCCAGGCTGTAGGCCCCGTCGACCAGGTCACCTGCGTAGTGCGCGTGCGAGGCGGGGACGTAGCGCCGGTGGGTCACGCTCATCCCCACCTTGGCGGGCGCGGCGGCCGAAGTCATAGGCGCTCCTTCGCGGTCAGCGAGTGCACGAGGTAGGAGGCTACCTCCGAGGGTGTGGTGCCTCGCCCGAAGATCCGGTCGACCCCGAGATCGGCAGCAGCGCTCTCGTCGAAGCGCGGGCCGCCGGCGACGAGCACGGGCACCTCCCCCTGCGGGTAGGCCTCCCGGAACGCGGCGGACATCTGACGGGTGTTGTGCAGGTGCGCGTCGCGTTGAGTGACCACCTGACTGACCAGCACGGCGTCGGCACCGGCATCCCGGGCTCGGTGGACCAGGTCCGGCACCAGCACCTGGGCACCGAGGTTGACCACCTGGATCTCGGTGTAGTACTCCAGCCCCTTCTCCCCGGCGAAACCCTTGATGTTGAGGATGGCATCGATGCCGACGGTGTGCGCGTCCGTGCCGATGCAGGCCCCCACGACCACGAGCGGGCGCCGCAGCACACGCTTGATGGTGGCGTTGACGTCCTTGGCGGCCAGCAGGGGGTAGTCACGCTCGACGACCTGGACGGCGGACAGGTCGACCAGGTGGGTTGCGCTGCCGTAGACGACGAAGAAGGTGTGTGCCTCACCCATCGCCGCGGCGTGCACCAGCATCGCGGGCGCCAGCCCCATCTTGGCCGCCAGCTGCAGGGCGGCCCCCTCGGCCCGCTTGTCGTGCGGCACCGGCAGGGTGAAGGAGACCTGCACCATGCCGTCGCCCGTGCTGTCGCCGTAGGGACGCACGATCTGGCTCACCGGGCACCTCCCCAGCCGTCGGCCTCCAGCAGCGCCAGCGCCGGGTTGTCGTAGTCGTCGGCCTTGCGCGCCACACCCTCCAGACCCTTGCCCTGGTCGGCGGGTCGCTTCATGTGCCCGAAGGTGCCGTCGGCGATGGCCTCGAGCAGGGGTGCCGACCCGCGCGGGGCGCGTTCGCTGGTGATCCGATCGAGCAGCTCCACCGCCTCGGCCAGGACCTGTCGGGCCCGTCGCTGGATGTAGCCGTCGGGGGGTGGCCGGAAGTCCTCGGTCAGCCCACCGGCAGCTCCCAGGACGTAACGCACGTTGTTCAGAGCCAGCCCCCGGTCGGACAGGAACGGCGTGACCACGGCCTCGGTCATCATGCCGACCAGCAGGATCGACTGTCCGGTCATCGCCCCGGCAAGGTTGAAGAACCCGTCAAGCAGGTAGCCCTTGAACACGTCGCCCGTCATGTGCTTGGTCGGTGGCATCCACTTCAGTGGTGCATCGGGGAACAGCTGTCGGGCCAGCAGCGCGTGCGCCAGCTCGGTCCGGAAGGAGTTGGGCAGGTCGGGGTTGATCTCGAAGGCGTGCCCAAGCCCTAGCTGCCAGTCGGCCAGCCCGGCCTCTTTGCCGAAGTACTCGTTCATCAGCTGCGAGACCGTGACCGTGTGCGCGGCCTCGATGGCGTCGGCGGTGGTCAGGTAGTTGTCCTCCCCGGTGTTGATCACGATGCCGGCGCGGGCGTGGATCTGGCGGGAGAATCGCTGGTCGACGAAGGTGCGGATGGGGTTGATGTCGCGGAAGAGGATGCCGTACATCGAGTCGTTGAGCATCATGTCCAACCGCTCCAGACCGGCCAGGGTGGCGATCTCCGGCATGCACAGCCCGGAGGCGTAGTTGGTCAGCCGGATGTAGCGGCCCAGCTCCCTGGACACCTCGTCCAGCGCCGCCCGCATCAGCGCGAAGTTCTGCTGCGTCGCGTAGGTGCCGGCGAAGCCCTCGCGGGTAGCGCCCTCGGGCACGTAGTCCAGCAGCGACTGCCCGGTGCTGCGGATCACCGCGATGATGTCGGCACCGTCGCGAGCCGCGGCCTTGGCCTGCGGGATGTCTTCGTAGATGTCGCCGGTGGCCACGATCAGATAGATCCACGGGCGTTGCGGCGGGTCGCCGTGCCGGGCGATCAGCCGGTCGCGGGCGCTCCGTTGCCGGTCGATTCGGCGCATGCCCGGACGCACGGCCGCGGTGGCGGCACGGGAGGCCCGGGACCGCTGCCCGCGTTGCTCCGGTATGCCGAAGGTCACCGCCCCGCTGGACGCCTTCTGTGCCAAGGTCAGCAGGTCTGGAGCCTTGTCGCGTCGCAGCGCCTCCCAGACCGGGACCGCCACCCCGTGCTCGAGCCCGGTCTGCTCGACCACGGCGTCGACCAGGTGGTTGACCCACGGCACGCGCTCGTGGTCGGCACCGCTCAGCCCGGCCAGGCGCAGCGTGGCCCGCTCCACGGACACGGTGGTGTGCGTGCGGGCGATGTCGACCACGGGTCGGCCCAGCCGACGCGCCAGGGTGCGCGCTCGCCGCAGGGTCTGCGGGTCCAGCTCGAGGCGGGGCGGGGGGGCGGGTGTGCTCACGGGGCGGTGGCTCCTTCGCGGTCGAACGCCAGGTGTCCGTCGATCACGGTGCGACGGCACACGGGCAGTGCCTCCCCCGGCTCCCCGGTGAGGGCCGGCAGTCGATCGGGGGTGAGCGGCCCCGTCCAACCGCTGCCCGACCCCGCGCCGGGGTCGTCCCAGATCACGTAGGTCGCGGGGCCACCCACGCGCAGTGTCCCGCCCTCCCGGTCGGCGAGGGCGTATCCGCCCCGAGTGTGTGCGGCGACCGCCTCGGCCACCGTGAGGCGCTGGTCGGGGTTGTGGTGGCCGAGCGCGGCGCGCACCCCGGCCCACGGGTCCAACGGGGTCACCGGGGAGTCCGAGCCCAGCGCGACCCGCACCCCGGCGTCGACCATGTCCCGCAGCGGCACGGCGGCCAGCGCCCGCGCCTCCCCCAGCCGAGCTGCATACATGCCCTCGGTGCCACCCCATGCGGCGTCGAACGCCGGCTGCATGCTGGCCCAGATGCCGAGGTCGGCCATCGTGGCAAGCACCTCGGGCGAGGGCAGCTCGACGTGCTCCCAGCGATGCCGCGCGGCCCGGATGGCCGCTACCCCCACGATCTGCGAGGCCGCCAGGAAGCCCTCGGCCATGGTGTCCAGCGCGGCGTCGCCGATGACGTGCCCGCCTGCCTGCAGACCGGCCCGGGTGCAGGCCACCACGTGGTCGCGGATCTCCGGGACGCTCAGGTAGCCGTAGCCGCGCTCCTGTGTGGGTCGGCCGTCGTCGTCCAAGTAGGGCTCGCGCAGGTGGGCCGTGCGCGAGCCGAAGGACCCGTCGGCGCACAGGTCGCCCGCCAGGCCGAGCACCCCCAGGTGCCGGGCCAGTTCGGCGGCCTGCTCCGGATCGTCCATCCGCAGACCCCAGTAGGCGACGGTGGCGGTGCGACCAGGCCGGCGGCCCGCGTCCAGCACGTGCTGCACGTCGTCGAAGGAGGTCATGTGCTCGGCGCCGGTCTCGTGCACCAGGCCCAGGCCGGTCTCGGCCGCCGCGCGCAGCGCGAGGTCCAGGTAGTGCTCGCGGTCCTGCACCGTCATCCCGGAGGTGAACGCGTTGGTCACCGCGGTGAACGCCTCCCGGGTCACCACGCCGTGGCCGTCCCAGCCGTCGAGCCCGTGCACCCGGCCCACGGCCGCCATCGCCGAGGACACGCTGGCCGAGTGGGCGTCGACGCGCGGCATGTAGACCACCCCGCCGTAGGTGGCACGGTCCAGCTCGGTGGCGGTCACGGCACGCCGCTCGACCCACCGGGTCTCGTCCCAGGAGTGGGCATAGATCGGACGGCCCCGGGTATGCCGTGCGGCCGACTCGATCAGGCGCAGCACCTCCCCCACGGAGCGGGTGCCGGACAGGTCGATCCCGTCCAGGCCCTGGCCGGTCATCGTCAGGTGCACGTGGGCGTCGCAGAACGCGGGGGTGACCAGCGCCCCCTGGACGTCGAGCACCTCGTCCACGTCGTCGGTGCCGTCACCCCATGCCTGCGTCCGGGCCGTGTCGCCGATCCAGACGATGCGCTCACCTTCGGTCAGCAGAGCGCCGGCCCTGCCGTCCTGGTCCAGGTCGGTGCCGGTATGCAGGGTGGCGTTGCGGATCAGGGTCCGCGCGGGGTGGCTCATGGTGCCCCAGTGTGCTCGTCGGCCAGTCGCGCCTCGAACAGGGCCCGGACGTCGGCCTCCTCCCGCAGCAGCGTCAGCGCGTAGTCGGCGTGACCGGGCGCGTAGCCGTTGCCCACCAGCATGGTCACGTCGGCCGCCAGCCCCTCGGCCCCGAGCGCGGCCGCGGCGAACTGGGTGGCCATCGAGAAGAAGACGATCGTGCCTCCCTGGGCGGTGGCCAGGATCGCCGGCTGCTCGCACCCGGGCACGTCCACACACACCACGGTGACGTCGGCCGGTCCCCCGGCGGCGACCACGGCGTCGTGCAGGGCCAGCGGGGCTCGGGCGTCCGCCACCACCACGACCTCGGCCAAGGTGGTGTCGCGCAGTGCCTGCGCCTCGCCCTCGCTCCGCACCACCGCGATGCGGCGACCGGCCCCGACGCGGCCCGCCGCCGCGAGAGACAGCGACCCCGACTTGCCCGCCCCCCCGAGCACCAGGACGGTCGGCGCTCGACCGGTGCGCTCGGCATACTCACCGACCACGCGGGAGACCAACGCGGGGGCACCGCACACGTCCATCACCATCAGCGCCAGCTCGGGGTCGAGGTCCTCGGGCAGGCGGGCTGCGATGGAGCGTCCGAACAGGATGGCGTGCCCGGCAGCGGGCACCCGCTCCCCCAGCCCGTCCCAGCGGCGCAGTCCGTCGGTGATCCGCAACGGCGTCAGCGAGAGCGAGACCAGGGTGGCGACGTGGTCGCCGACCCGCAGACCGAGCGGACTGTGCGGTCCTACCTCGGCCACGGTGCCGATCAGCATGCCCCCGGAGCCCGTGACCGGGTTCTGCATCTTGCCGCGGGCACGCACGATGTCGAGCACCTCGGCGCGGACCGCAGCCCCGTCAACCGGGGTGTCCTCACCGTTGACGCACCGGTGGCTCACGGCGAGCTGGTGGTAGGAGGCCGCGTCGAGGTTGAGCAACTCGACGTCGATGCGCACCTCGTCCTCGCCGACCCGTGGGTCGTCGTCGAGTCGCTGCGCGGTCTGCGGCAGCGTCACGGAGGCGCCCGAGGGCTCCAGCACCCGATGCAACCCGTAGGGCGACGTAACCGGCATACATCCTCCATAATCGACACGCAGCAGCAGATCGTCCCGCAATACCTCGCTTTCGCGGGAAGGTGTCCGTAGCATGTCACCTATGACCGCAAAGATCGAGCAACCCTACCGGTATCAGCAGTGTGAGGTCGTGGAGCCCGACTGGACCCGCTACCCGGGGTGGCGGGAGGTGACCGAGCAGGAGTGGTCCGATGTGCAGTGGCAGCGGGCGCACTGCGTCAAGAACGTCGGCCAGCTGCGTGGCGTGATGGGCGACCTGCTGACCGATGACTTCTATGCCGACCTGCAGCGGGACCAGGCCGAGCGGGCGACCATGTCGATGCTGCTGCCTCCCCAGATGCTCAACACCATGGTCAGCGAGATGACGTGGGGGCGGTTCGGCGACCCGGGGCGGATGCCCGTCGCAGGCGCGGAGTTCACCGCCGCCTTCTACGCCGACCCGGTGCGGCGCTACATGCTGCCGGTCTTCTCCGACCGGCGCACCGACTGGCCCTCCCACCCCTACGCCACCCGTGACTCACTGCACGAGCACGACATGTGGGTCGCCGAGGGTCTGACCCACCGCTATCCCACCAAGGTGCTCGCCGAGCTGCTGCCGACCTGCCCGCAGTACTGCGGGCACTGCACACGGATGGACCTGGTCGGCAACTCCACGCCTACGGTGCTCAAGCTCAAGCTGGCCGGCAAGCCGGCCGACCGGCACGAGGCGATGCTGAACTACCTGCGCGCCACCCCCGGGGTGCGCGACGTGGTCGTCTCCGGTGGCGACGTCGCCAACATGCCGTGGAAGAGCCTGGAGTCCTTCCTGGACCGGCTGCTCGACATCGACACGATCAGGGACGTCCGGTTGGCGACCAAGGCGCTGATGGGGCTGCCGCAGCACTGGCTTGTGCCGGAGACGGTGGAGGGCGTGGCCCGGGTGTCGGCCAAGGCCCGCTCGCGGGGCGCCGGTCTGGCGATCCACACCCACGTCAACAGTGCCCAGTCCGTGACCCCGCTGGTGGCACAGGCGTCCCGGGCGATGCTGGAGGCGGGCGTGCGCGATGTGCGCAACCAAGGGGTGCTGATGCGCGGGGTCAACGACACGACGCACGACCTGCTCGACCTGTGCTTCGCGCTGTCCGACGGTGCCTCAGTGACGCCCTACTACTTCTACATGTGCGACATGATCCCCTTCGCCGAGCACTGGCGAGTCTCCCTGGCACACGCGCAGCATCTGCAGCACGCGATGATGGGCTACCTGCCCGGCTTCGCAACCCCGCGGATCGTCTGCGACGTGCCCTTCGTCGGCAAGCGATGGGTGCACCAGGTCGACACCTACGATACCGAGCGCGGCATCTCCTACTGGCGCAAGAACTACCGCACCTCGATCGAGTCCGAGAACGTCGACGTCACCAGCGCCGAGTACGCGTACTACGACCCCATCGACACCCTGCCCTCATCAGGTCAGGACTGGTGGCGCGAGCACGGTGCCGGCGCCGACAGCGCGGCTCTGCATCAGGCCGCCGTGACACAGGCCGCCACCAGCCGTCAGGCCTCGGTCGACCAGCTCGTGCACTGAGGGCCGCCGCGCGGCTCTAGAGTCCGGGGATGAGCCCGGCAACCACCGACTCCAGCCTTCCTGGCCTCGAGTCGGCGATGGCACAGACCTGGCCCGCTGTGGAGTAGCAGCGCCTCGGTGGGTGGGTTCTCCGCGCGTCGGGGGGCTTCACCAACCGGGCCAACGCCGCGCTGACCTCCGCCGATCCGGGTCGGCCCGTCGAGGCCGCGATGGACGCGGCCGCTGCCTGGTATGCCGAACGCGAGCTGCCATTAAGGATCGTGCGGACGGGTCCGGTCGGCTTCGACGTCCGTCGGCGGGTGGATCCGGTGGTCGAGGCTGCCCTGGACCGGGGATGTCGGGCACACAGTGCGGCGCACGTCATGGTGGCGCCTACGGCCCGAGTCCTGCAGCGATGCTCCGAGGTCGACCTCGGACCGGTCAACCTCGCCACGGCGCTTCCTCCTCGGTGGCTCACGGCATACGGTCGCAGTCGCGCCCTCATGCCTGGCGCGAGCGAAGAGGTGCTCACAGGGTCGCCGGCCCAGATCTTCGCCTGGTCGGGGGCGCCTGAGGAGGACGGCGATGTGTGGGCTATCGGGCGTCTGGGGATCGCAGACGGATGGGGTGGACTCGCGGCGGTGTGGGTGGATCCTGCCCGTCGACGCAGTGGGGCCGGACGACTGATCACCGCGGCGCTGGTCCGTGCGGCGACGCAGGGTGGGATAAGGCGGCTGCACCTGCAGGTCGAAGTCGACAACGGGGCTGCGATCGCGCTCTACAAGGCTCTCGGCTTCGAGCGGCATCACGACTACGTCTACCTCACCGCACCGCAGCACTGACACTTCGAGACCCTGGTTCCCGGATTCCCCACCCTCAGATCTCTTCTGGCACCTGCTGTCCACACCCCGTGCCTGCTCGTCCTGTTGTCCACAGGGCACGGTCTGACGGGGCGGGTATGTCAGACGTGTGTTCTAGGTTGGTGGGTATCGAGATGACCTCGTTGTTCGCGGGGTGACCAGGGTTTGGCTGATCGGTGAGGAGGGTGAGGGCGG
>NZ_JBPCKQ010000003.1:0-4732 GCF_051004135.1 Ornithinimicrobium sp. | reverse complement strand
GGCCGGCGCCGCGGCCCGCCTGGGGATCCCGGCCGGCATCACCCAGAACGCGTCCAGGCACTCACCGAGCGGCACGGCCGCGTCCTCGGGTTCGTCCGCCGCGACCCGGCCGCCGCCGCCCCGCAGGGCGGAGACCGCGGCGAGCAGGTCCTCCCGGTCCCGGCCGCGCCAGGCCATCACCGCGAACGGATCGTCGTCGAAGGACTCGGCCAGCAGGTAGAACACCGCGGCCAGGTGCTTGCACGGCACCGACCAGTCGGGGCACGAGCAGTCCATCGACAGGTCACGTGCCTGCGCGGGGAAGAGGGACAGGCCCACCCCGGCGAAGACCTCCTCGATGTCCGGCGGCATCTCCCCGGCGAGCAGGCGTGCGGCATACCAGGCGTCGTCGGCGAGGGCCTGGCACACGCTGGCCCACTGCTGCTTGTCGAACGCGGTGAGCCCGATCCGCACCTTGTAGGGCCTCGCGCGGCTGCCCTGCACCCGGGCGGTGACGGCCCCGGCGTCCAGGGACAGGTCCATCACCTGGCCCTTGCGGGCGTAGGTCCGGCCGCGCTGCAGCCGCCCGCCGACCCCGAGCGACTCCAGCACGGTGATGAACCGCTCGGACCACCACGTCTGGGCGATCGCGCCGCGGCGGCTGCGCGCCCGCATACCGCCCTCGACGGGGCGCGGCTTGGACGGGGTGGGCCACCAGTCACTCACCGACGGCCCCCTCGGACAGGGTGAGCAGCTCGCGCAGGTCACCGGTGGACAGCTCGGTCAGCCACCCCTCGCCGTCGCCGACGACCAGGTCGGCCAGGGCCTTCTTCTCCTCGATGACGGTGTCGATCTTCTCCTCCAGGGTGCCGACGCAGACGAACTTGCGCACCTGCACGTTGCGGCGCTGCCCGATCCGGAACGCCCGGTCGGTGGCCTGGTTCTCCACCGCCGGGTTCCACCACCGGTCCAGGTGGATGACGTGGTTGGCCGCGGTCAGGTTGAGCCCGGTGCCGCCGGCCTTGAGCGAGAGCAGGAACAGCGGCGGCCCCTCCCCGTCCTGGAACCGTGCGACCAGCTCGTCGCGCCGGGTCTTGGGGGTGCCGCCGTAAAGGTAGGCCACGTCGGTGCCGAACCGGGCCGCCAGGTGCGGCAGCAGCATCTCGGCGAACTCGGTGAACTGGGTGAACAGCAGCGCCCGGTCACCCTCGGCCAGGATCTCCTCGACGATCTCCTCCAGCCGGATCACCTTGCCGGAGCGGGCGGCCACCGGCGAGCGGTCGTGCAGCAGCTGCGCGGGGTGGTTGCAGACCTGCTTGAGCTTGGTCATCGCGGCCAGCACGTTGCCGCGCCGCGCGATGCCCTCGGAGTCCTCGATCTTGTCCATCATGTCCGCCACCACCGTGGCGTAGAGCGAGGCCTGCTCGGCGGTGAGGTTGCAGTACTGCTTGATCTCGATCTTCTCGGGGAGGTCGTCGATGATCGTGGTGTCGGTCTTGAGCCGGCGCAGCACGTAGGGCCGGGTGATCGCCCGCAGCCGCTCGGCCGGCTCGGTCTCACCGTGCCGCTCGACCGGTATGGCGTAGCGCGCGCGGAACATCTCGGGCGAGCCGAGCAGCCCGGGGTTGACCACGTCCATGATCGACCACAGCTCGCTGAGCCGGTTCTCCACCGGGGTGCCGGTGAGCGCGACCCGGTGCTCGGCGCGCAGTCGCCGCACCGCCTTGGCCGCCTTGGACCGGCTGTTCTTGACCGCCTGCGCCTCGTCGAGCACGAGCCGCTCCCAGTCGTGCCCCTCCAGCTCGTCGACGTCTCGAGTGGCGGTCTGGTATGTCGTGAGCAGCAGGTCCGTGTCGGCCAGCCGGTGGGTCAGCGCCTCGCCGCGCAGCCGGCCGGGGCCGTGGTGGGAGTGCACGCGCAGGCTCGGGGCGAACCGCTGCGCCTCACGCTGCCAGTTGCCCACCAGCGACATGGGGCACAGCAGCAGGGTCGGCCCAGTGTCGGGCTTGGCCGCACGGACGTGCGCCTCGAGGGCCAGCAGCTGCACCGTCTTGCCCAGGCCCATGTCGTCGGCCAGGCATCCGCCGAGGCCCAGGGACGAGAGGAACGCCAGCCAGCTCAGGCCGCGCTGCTGGTAGGGGCGCAGCTCGGCGTCGAGGGTGGCGGGTGTGGGCACCGGCTGCAGCGTCTGCTCCAGGGTGCCGGCCAGCAGGTCGCCCAGCCACCCGTCGGCGACGACGGAGGTCACCGGCAGCGGGGTGTCGATGTCGTCGGGGTGCGCTGCGGCCAGGGCGATCACCTCGGCCGCGGTCCGGGCCCGGACGGTGTCGCTGTCGCTGCCGGCCTCCAGCAGCTCGAGCCCACGCCGGACCTGCTCGGGGTCGACGGCGACCCACTGGCCGCGCAGTCGCACCAGGGGTTCCTTGGTGGCGGCCAGGGCGGCGAGCTCGTCGGCGGTGAGCACCTCGTCGCCGAGGGCCAGCTGCCAGTCGAAGTCGACCAGCGACTCCCGGCTGAACGACCCCGAGGTGACCGCGGCGTCCTTCTCGGTCGTGGCCTTGGCGCGCAGGCCGAGCGGTCGCCGGTGGGACCACCAGGAGGGCAGCAGTATGCCGAAGCCCGCCTGGTCGAGGGCGCCTGCCCGGGTGGCCAGGAAGTCGTGGGCGCCGGCGGTGTCCAACAGCAGCGCGCTCGGGCGTGCTTGGCGCAGGGCGTCGCCGAGCGCGGGATAGATGGTGCTGGCCCGGCCCAGCTCGGCCAGCAGCAGCTCGTCGGGCCGTTCGAGCCAGCGGCGCAGGCTGTCTCCTCCGTCCCACACCTGGTCGGCGGGCAGCAGCAGGCTGGGGTCCTCGACCGACTGCAGCAAGAACTCCACCCGCCACACCGTGGCCGCCGCCGTGTCGTCGGGTGAGCGACCCGTGGCGTCCTCGTCGACCTCCCACTCGTCCAGATCCAGGTTCTGGTTGACCTCGACGAGCCGGAACGTCGCCCGCGCGGGTCCGGCGGCCCCGATGCCGAACTCCGTCCACGGTTCGAGACCCTCGGCCAGGGCGTCCAGCTCATCGGGCTCGGCGTCGAAGCGGCCGTCGGCGCCGCTGAGCGCCTCCACCCACTTCTCGGCGACCGGGATCCGCCGCGGTGGGCGGCCCCGACGCTTGGGCAGCAACGACATACCCCTCAGCCGCTCCCGCATCGCGGCGTCGACCAGGGCGTGCAGCGCGGCGGAGACCAGGTCGGCCGGGCTCTGCCCGCGGTCGTCCTCGGGTGCCCGGGCCTCTGCCCGGAACACCGGCGGCACCGCCGCGACGAGATCCTGTGCGGTGAGCAGGTCCGGACCCTGCAGCACCGGACGCCATCTAGCGGACGCGCCACCTTCGTCGCCGTCATCTTCGCCGTCGAGGAGGCTCGGCAGCACCCGGCCGCGCTCGACCAGGTCTCGGGCGAAGTCGACCAGCTCGGCGACAAACCGCACCGAAGCGCCATACCGCACGTCCCGCGCCTCGTCATACCCGTCCTGCATCCCCTCGCCGTCGCGAGCGCTGCCGATTGCGAGAGCGGCCGCTGGGTCGAGTTCCACCACCGGCACCGACCAGGGCAGTAGCGCCGGGCCCTTGGCGGGTGCGGGTCTGGGGGTGAGGCGGACGAGCTCGGGGGAGTCCAGCGGGGCGCTGCGCACGGAGGGCAGCAGCAGGGTGGCGGTGCCGCCCCCAGGGTCTGTGGCGCTTGTCCCGGTGGCCGTCGACCCGACCGGCGCGAGGTCAGGCGCGGCAGCCGCGAAGGGGTGCGGTCGCGCCGAGCGCAGCGCCTGGCTGGGGCTCTTGACGCTCCGGTCGGAGTCCTCGGCCCACAGGCATAGTCGCGCGCCGGACCAGAATCCGTGTATTGCCAGCACCATTCGCTCCTTCCGCGGACACCGTAGACCACGATCGGCCACTTCGAACACACCCCGGCCGCCTCGGTATCATGAGCGGTGTCATATGAACTTGGCGATGACGCTGAGACTGGATGAGCAGGAGACTGAGACGCTGCCTCGGCTCGGGCAGTGATCTACCTCGATCTGGCTGCGGCGTTGGTGCACTCGCTTGCCAGGAATCGCGCATTGGTCGACGGCAACGAGCGGCTCGCGCTGGCCGGCCTCATCGCGCTCTGCGGTCTCAACGGTCTCCGGCTCACCACCGGGAGGAGCTCGGGCGCGAGCGATCCCGGTCGTGATCGTCCTCGACGCTTCCGCGGTGGTCGACGCGCTCACCGCCCCGGACGGCACGGATCGATTGCGACCCGGCTGGCCGTCGACGACCTGCCGATCGCTCGGTGGCCGTTCGGTCCTGCGCTGCGGTGGCGCGCCCTTCCAGCTCCGGCACAACGTCTCCGGCTACGACGCGGCGTACATCGCCCTGGCCGAAGCCCTGAGGTGACCATTGGTCACCCGCGACGCTCGGCTGGCTCGGTCCAGCGGCCACGAGGTCGAGATCGCACCGGCCGGTCCCAGACCAGCGCTGTGGAGGAGGCAGTGAGCAGGCGTCTTGCGGAGATGGGGGTGGACGTCGAGGCCCCGGCCAAAGCGGAACGCCTCCGAGCGGCGCAATTGGTGGTCGCTGCCTTCCGGGCGGATCTCAGTGCTGACGACGTAGCCCGCATCACGCGAGCGGATGAGGACCTCTACGACGAGATGGGCCTGCCGCGGTGATTAGCGACACCTCAGCCCTGGTCGCCATTCTGGTGGGCGAGGAGGACGCCGAGGGACTCCTTGACG
>NZ_JBPCKQ010000002.1:0-7428 GCF_051004135.1 Ornithinimicrobium sp. | reverse complement strand
AAGTGGGCCGAACATCTCGGCTCCGGCAACATCCGGTAGGGACCACCCATGCGGCCCCGCCAGGAATGAGGCGAAGATGCCCACAGTCGAGGCGAAGGCGGCCGAAGACACGCTGATCCACGTGCTGTGGATCAACGCGGGGCTCAGTTGCGACGGGGACTCGGTCGCGCTGACCGCCGCGACGCAGCCCAGCATCGAGGAGATCGCCCTCGGCGCCCTGCCCGGACTGCCGCAGGTGGCCGTGCACTGGCCGCTGATCGACTTCGAGTGCGGGCCCAACGGCGGTGCCGACGACTTCCTGGAGTGGTTCTTCAAGGCCGACCGGGGAGAGTTGGAGCCGTTCGTGCTCGTGGTCGAGGGGTCGATCCCCAACGAGAAGCTGCACGACGAGGGCTACTGGTCCGGCTTCGGCAACGACCCGGCCACTAACCAGCCGATCACGACCAGCGAGTGGCTGGACCGGCTGGTTCCCAAGGCGACCGCCGTCGTCGCGGTGGGGACCTGTGCGACCTACGGCGGGATCCACGCCATGGCCGGCAACCCCACTGGCGCGATGGGGGTGCCGGACTATCTGGGCTGGGACTGGAAGTCCAAGGCCGACATCCCGATCGTGTGCGTGCCCGGGTGCCCCATTCAGCCGGACAACCTGTCCGAGACCCTGACCTACCTGCTCTACATGGCCACCGACCAGGCGCCGATGATCCCGCTGGACGAGGCACTGCGCCCCACCTGGCTGTTCGGGCAGACCGTGCACGAGGGGTGTGACCGCGCCGGCTACTACGAGCAGGCCGACTTCGCCGAGGAGTACGGCTCCCCCAAGTGCATTGTCAAGCTCGGCTGCTGGGGGCCCGTGGTCAAGTGCAACGTGCCCAAGCGCGGCTGGATGAACGGCATCGGCGGCTGCCCCAACGTCGGCGGCATCTGCATCGGCTGCACGATGCCCGGCTTCCCGGACAAGTTCATGCCGTTCATGGACGAGCCGCCCGGCGGCAAGCTGTCCACCACGGCCGTCGGACCCTACGGCAAGACCATCCGCAAGCTGCGCGGCATCACCTCGCACACCCTGGACGAGGAGCCGAAGTGGCGCCATCCTCGCGCCGAGCTGACCACCGGCGCGACCCGGACCTGGTAAGGACCGACCCGACCGTAGGACCGACCCGATACAGGAAGGCGGCGTCATGACGTCGACGATTCCCCAGCCCAGCACGAAGAGCCAAGGCTCGGACGGTCTTGTGGAGATGGCCTGGGATCCCATCACCAGGATCGTCGGCAGCCTCGGGATCTACACCAAGATCGACTTCAACCAGAAGGTCGTGGCCGAGTGCCACAGCACCAGTTCGATCTTCCGTGGTTACTCGATCTTCATGAAGGGCAAGGACCCGCGCGACGCGCACTTCATCACCAGCCGGATTTGCGGGATCTGCGGCGACAACCACGCCACCTGCTCGTGCTACGCGCAGAACATGGCCTACGGCGTCAAGCCGCCGCACCTGGCTGAGTGGATCGTCAACCTCGGCGAGGCCGCCGAGTACATGTTCGACCACAACATTTTCCAGGAGAACCTGGTCGGGGTGGACTACTGCGAGAAGATGGTGGCCGAGACCAACCCCGGCGTCCTGGAGCGGGCCAACCACACCGAGTCCCCGCACGCCGGCGACCACGGCTACCGCACCATCGGCGACATCATGCGCTCGCTCAACCCGTTCACCGGCGAGTTCTACCGCGAGGCGCTGCAGGTCAGCCGGATGACGCGGGAGATGTTCTGCCTGATGGAGGGTCGGCACGTGCACCCCTCCACCCTCTACCCCGGCGGGGTGGGCACCGTGGCCACGATCCAGCTGATGACCGACTACATCACCCGGTTGCAGCGCTACGTGGAGTTCATGAAGAAGGTCGTGCCGATGCACGACGACCTGTTCGACTTCTTCTACGAGGCGCTGCCCGGCTACGAGCAGGTCGGCAACCGGCGCATCCTGCTGGGCTGCTGGGGCTCCTTCCAGGACCCCGAGCACTGCAACTTCGAGTACAAGGACATGACCGACTGGGGACGCAAGATGTATGTCACCCCCGGGGTGGTCGTCGACGGCAAGCTGATCACCACCGACCTGGTCAAGATCAACCTGGGCATCCGGATCATGCTCGGCTCGTCCTACTACCAGGACTGGGAAGGCCAGGAGATGTTCGTCAAGAACGACCCGCTGGGCAACCCGGTCGACCGTCGGCACCCGTGGAACCAGCACACCAACCCGCAGCCGCAGAAGCGGGACCTGGACAACAACTACAGCTGGGTGATGTCGCCGCGCTGGTACGACGGCACCGACTACCTCGCGCTGGACACCGGCGGTGGACCCTTGGCGCGGCTGTGGGTGACCGCCCTGGCCGGCCTGGTCGACATCGGCTACATCCAGGCCACCGGCAGCAGTGTCAAGATCAACCTGCCCAAGACGGCGCTCAAGGGTCCCGTCGAGCTGGAGTGGAAGATCCCGCAGTGGAGCAACACCATCGAACGCAACCGGGCCCGTACCTACTTCCAGGCCTACGCCGCCGCTGCCGCCCTGCACTTCGCGGAGAAGGCCCTGGTCGAGATCCGGGCCGGCCGGACCAAGACGTGGGAGAAGTTCACCGTGCCGGAGGAGGGTGTCGGCTGCGGTTTCACCGAGGCCGTCCGGGGAGTCCTGTCCCACCACATGGTGATCCGCGACGGCAAGATCGCCAACTACCACCCCTACCCGCCGACCCCGTGGAATGCCAGCCCGCGGGACTCCCTGGGCACCCCCGGGCCGTACGAGGACGCGGTGCAGGGCCAGCCCATCTTCGAGGAGAACGACCGGGAGCACTTCAAGGGCATCGACATCATGCGCACGGTCCGCAGCTTCGACCCGTGCCTGCCGTGTGGGGTGCACATGTACCTCGGCGGCGGCAAGACCGTCGAGCGGCTGCACTCCCCCACCCAGTCTGCCGGGACCGGCTGAGCCATGGGGGACGAGGACGATACGGCGGCGCCCGACTGGCGCGCCGCCGGGGAGCGCATCGACGCCCTCATCGGAGCCGGCGCCACCGGTGGGCCGGCCGGTCGGGAGCGCGCCGAGGAGCTCGTCCGCCTGGTGGCCGACCTCTACGGCGCGGGGCTGGAGCGCCTGCTGACCCTGCTGCACGAGCGCGGCCGGCTCGACGAGGGCACGCTGGCCGCCCTGGCCCGGGACGACCTGGTCGCGAGTCTGCTGCTGGTGCATGGCCTGCACCCGGATGACGTGACCACCCGGGTCGAGCGGGCGCTGGAGGAGGTCCGTCCCTACCTGGGGTCGCACGGCGGTGACGTCGAGCTGCTGGAGGTCACCCCCCACAGCGTGGTGCGGTTGCGGCTGCTGGGCAGCTGCGACGGCTGCCCGTCCTCGTCGGTGACGCTCAAGCTCGCGGTCGAGGGGGCCATCGAGGCGGCCGCACCGGAGGTGACGGCGATCACGGTGGACGACGCCCCGGCGCAGGAGGGGCTCTCCGGGGTCATCCCAGTCAGCACCCTGCGCTCGCGGCTGGACTCCCTGGAGGTGGATCAGGGCTCGGTGTGGCAGCCGCTGCCGGAGTTGACCGACCTCGGCGCCGGGGCGAGCACCGTCCACACGATGGGTGACGGTGGGCTGGCGGTGCTGGCCTGCCGGCTCGGCGACGATCTGTTCGCCTACGTGGACCGCTGCGCCCGGTGCGAGTCCTCGCTGCAGGGAGCCGCTCTGTCCCGCCGGCTGGGGGCGGCGGTCGGCGAAGCGGTGCTGCGCTGCCCCGGCTGCCAGGCGCACTACGACGTGCGCCGCGCCGGTGCCTGTCTGGACGACGACGGCCTGCACCTGACCCCGTTGCCATTGCTGACCGAGCACGGTGTCACCTCGATCGCCGTCCCTGCCCCGGTCGCGTCATGAGCACCCCGGTGTCGAGTCGCCGTGCTCCTCTGGCGTCCCTGCGCCGGATCGCGGCCACCCGCCCGGAGCGCTCGACGCAGGAGCGCTGCGAGATGTGCGCGGAGCCCATCGGCGAGGAGCACCAGCACGTGGTGAGCCTGGAGAGCCGGGCGCTGATGTGCACCTGCCGGGCGTGCTACCTGCTCTTTTACGACGAGCACGCGCAGTTGCGCTACCGCGCGGTGCCGGAGCGCTACCTGTCCTTCCCTGACTTCTCCCTGGGCGCCGGAGCCTGGGACGAGCTGCAGATCCCGGTCGGCCTGGCCTTCCTGTTCACCAACTCGGTCCAGGACCGCACCGTCGCCTTCTACCCCGGCCCCGCCGGGGCCACCGAGTCCGAGCTGCCCCTGGACGCCTGGGAGCGCATCGTCGCCCGCAACCCGGAGCTGCGGGCGCTGCGGGCCGACGTGGAGGCCCTCCTCGTGCGCCGGGACCGGGCGGCGGACACGGCATACTCCTGCCATCTCGTGCCCATCGACGCGTGCTACGAGCTGGTGGGGCGGCTGCGGATGCTGTGGCGTGGCTTCGACGGCGGCAGCGAGGCGCACGCCGCGATGGACGACTTCTTCGCCCGGGTGGATGACCGCAGCCGGCCCGCTCCCACGGTCACCGAGGGGGTGGACCGGTGAGCCACTACGCTTTCTCGGTCGTCGAGATCGTCCCCGAGCCGTATGCCGTGGCGCCGCAGCTGACTGCGCGGCTGCGGATCGAGGAGACGACGGGCCAGGTCATCCACGCCATCGCCCTGCGCGCCCAGGTGCGCATCGAGCCGCAGCGGCGGCACTACGACGACCTGGAGCAGGGCCGGCTGCGCGGACTGTTCGGCGACCAGGAGCGGTGGGCGCAGACGTTGCGGCCGTTCCTGTGGATGCAGTGCAACACGACGGTCCAGGGATTCACCGGGGCCACCGAGGTTGACCTGGTGCTGCCCGCCACCTACGACTTCGACGTGACGGGCTCGCGCTACCTGCACGCCCTCGGCACCGGGACGGTGCCGCTGAACCTGCTCTTCTCCGGCACGGT
Organism: Ornithinimicrobium sp.; assembly: GCF_051004135.1. Taxonomy (GTDB): domain Bacteria; phylum Actinomycetota; class Actinomycetes; order Actinomycetales; family Dermatophilaceae; genus Ornithinicoccus. The sequence continues at coordinate 2,455 of NZ_JBPCKQ010000002.1, read as the reverse complement.
CTTCACCCGTGGCCGCAGCGGCTTCGGGGTGGAGCAGGTCCCGTGGGACTGCGAGGCCCGACACCAGATGCCCGTGCAGGCCTGGCACGACACGATGGCCGCCTACTTCCCGCACACCGGGTGGCTGCGGCTGGACCACGACATTGTCGACCGGCTCGCCGACTACCGCGCGCGGCACGGCCTGACCTCGTGGGAGGAGACCGTGCAGGTCCTGCTGGCCGCGCAGGAGGAGGGCGTGCGATGAGTCACGACAGCTCCGAGTGGGTGGACGGGCTGGACCCTTCGCGACGGTTGGACCAGGTGCGCGAGGTCGCCGACGCCGTGCTCTACGAGGGCTACCTGCTCTATCCCTACCGCGCGAGCTCGGGCAAGAACCAGGCCCGCTGGCAGTTCGGGGTGCTCGGCCCCCCGGGCGCGGCGCGCGACGGTCTCGGCGAGGACCCGACCATGTCGATGCAGTGTCTGCTCAGGGCTCCGCAGGACGCCGACCCGGGCACGGTCGAGGTGCGTCTGCGCTGCCTGCAGCTCCAGGTGCGAGAGGTGCAGGCGCGGGACGCCGGCGGGGACTACCTGCCGGTCTCCGAGCTCACCGTCGACGGGCGCTCGGTGCTGACCTGGGATGAGGCGGTGGAGCAGGAGGTGGCCCTGGCCCCGGCGACCCTGGCGGAGCCGTTCGACACTCCGGTGGAGATCGCCGGGGGCGAGGACATCGAGGAGCTGGTCGCGGCCGACGGCACCGTCGCGGGCCGGATCGTGCGGCGCCGCATGCCGCTGCGAGCACGCGTGCGCTTCGATGCCGCCACCGGGCTGGCAGCCCGAGACGCCGGCAGCGCCCCCCAGCAAGAGAGCGGCCACGGCGCCGGCAGCGACGGAGACGGCCGTCTCCTGAGGCTGTCCGTGGAGGTGTCCAACGAACACCCCGATCCGGTCGCCGACCAGCAGAGCGCCATCAGGTCCTCGCTGATCGGGGCCCACCTGATCCTGCGGGCACGTGGGGGCGGGTTCGTCTCCGTGATCGACCCACCCGAGAATGCGCTGGAGGTGGCGGCCCGATGCCGGCAGCAGCGGTGCTGGCCGGTGCTGGCGGGTGCACCCGGATCGACCGACGTGGTCCTGGGTGCCCCGATCATCCTCTACGACTACCCCGAGGTGGCGGCGCAGAGCCACGGCGCCCTGTTCGACGCCACCGAGATCGACGAGATCCTCACCCTGCGGGTGATGACGATGACCGAGGCGGAGAAGGCCGAGGCCCGGGCCACCGATCCCCGGGCCCGCGAGGTCATCGACCGCTGCGACGCCATGACGATGCAGGACCTGCAGCAGTTGCACGGCATCCTGCGAGACCCCCGGGCGGCGGACCCGCAGCCTCGACCCCCCGCGCAGTCCCCGCCGCCGCAGACCCCGGGACAGGACCGGGTTGCCTTCGACACCGGCGGCGTGCCCTGGTGGGACCCGGAGGCCGACGCTGAGGTCAGCCCCGGCACCGACTTGTGGATAGTCGACGGGGCCACCGTCAGCCGGGGCAGTCTGGTGCGGGTCCACCCCTCCAGGCGGGCCGACGCCCAGGACCTGTTCTTCGCCGACCAGGTGGCCCGGGTCACCGCGGTGCTCCACGACGTCGACGGGTCCGTGCACGTCGCTCTGGTGCTGGTCGACGATCCGGCCGCCGACCTGCACGACTGGTACGGCCGCTACTTCTACTTCGCGCCCGACGAGATCGAGCCACTACCAGCCGACAGCCAGTCACCGCACCGAGAGGAGAGCCACCCATGAGATCGCTAGGAACGATCACTGCAGCCCTGGCCGTCGCCGCGGCCGGGATCGCTGCCGTCGTCGCAGTGCAGTCCATCCCCGACATCCAGCGCTACCTGAAGATCCGCTCGATGTGAGCAGCAAGGAGGAGATCATGGACAACCCGCAAGAGCAATCCAGTGAGCACCTGAAGGAGGAGCCGCAGGAGGAGCGCGGGCCGACGGGGTCGCGCGACACCGGCTCTGACGAGCCCTCAGGTGGGCCCGTCGACCGCCCGGCCGGCACGGCGGACGAGGAGTCCGACACCTCGGTCACGCCCCAGGAAGCCGAGGACGAGGACTCCCCCGACCTGCAGTCCGGGGGCTGACCCACCCATCACCAAGGAGGAGACCATGAGCAGCGATCCGAACAGCCCCGACGGCATCGACACCGAGGGCACGACCCTTCCGCCCTACGAGGGACGCCGCGAGTCCGCCGACGTCGACGACCAGGACGAGACGAGCAAGGAGGGCGCGAAGGTCGGAGGTGCGACCGGCCCCGTCGAGGACGAGGACGCCAAGGCGGCCGACCCTGCGAGCACCGAGGGCGGGGCCACCGGCTCCCCCGCCGACGAGCAGCCGGCGCACGAGGCGCCCGAGACCGACCAGGACGACGACGGCGTCGGACCGGCCCACGAGCCGGGCACCGGCCGCGCGGAAGACCA
>NZ_JBPCKQ010000001.1:0-7982 GCF_051004135.1 Ornithinimicrobium sp. | reverse complement strand
GTGCCGGGCCGCGGGCATGGTCTCGCTGGGCAAGGTCGCGTTGGACGGGACGAAGGTGCGGGCCAATGCCTCCCGACACAAAGCCATGTCCTATGCCCGGCTGGACACCAAGCAAAAAGTGTTGGCCCAGGAGATCAGTGACTTGATGGCCGAGGCCAAGACCGTGGACGCGGCCGAGGACGCCCGTTTCGGGCGGGGCAAGCGCGGGGATGAGTTGCCGGTGGAGTTGGCCAACCGGCAGCGTCGCGCGTTGGCGATGAAGACTGCCCGGGCTAGCCTGGAAGAAGAAGCGCAAACCAAGGCCCGTGCAGTGGCCGAGAAGAAAGCCGCGGACCGCGGGGACGACGACGACGCGGTCACCGGTGCCGGGGACACGGCAGCAGCATCGGCGGTGCCCAAGGACACGGCGCAACGCAACTTCACCGACCCTGACGCGCGGATCATGAAGACCGCAGACGGATCTTTTCACTACTGCTACAACGCCCAAGCCGTGGTGGATGCCGACGAGCAGGTAATCATCGCTGCCGAACTGGGCAACACCGCCACCGATATCCAACAACTGGTCCCAATGGTAACCAGAACCGTCGACACCCTCGGTGCCATGCCCCGGACCTGGGGAGCCGATGCCGGGTACTGCTCAGCCACCAACCTTGAACACACCACCGGACTTGAAGGGGCCCACCAGACGGAGTTCTTCATTTCAACCCGGCGTATGAAGCATGGTGCACCCGTGCCTGATGCCCCACGGGGCCGGATCCCTGCCAGCGCAACCCCAGTTGATCGGATGGCCAGGAAACTGAAAACCACACGCGGCAAAGAAATCTACGCACGCCGCAAGGCGATCGTGGAGCCGGTGTTCGGGCAGATCCACACCCGCCACGGCAAACACGTTCAACTACGCGGTCTGGACCAGGCCGCAGCCGAGTGGAAACTGCTCGCCGGGTGCCACAACCTGCTCAAACTCTTCACCTACCGGGCCAAGATGGCGTAACCGGGCGGGGCGGGACCCTCGTTGCGCCCACCCCCTGGGCCGCCGATTACGGCCTTGAGAGGACGGTGGTGGCCTGATAGAGAATTTCGTGCCGAAAGCGGTCACACGGCCATGGACTCGCCGACGATTCCAGACGAAACGCCGGAACCGATGAAACCACTACCGACCCACGCACCTAGGGGCGTGACACTTGAGGCAAGTCTTATGCGGCCAGGCGTGCCTGGTTGATGTAGTCCTGGGCGGTCTTGTCCAGGGTGTGCAGGGCGTGGCGGACTTCGAGGCTGGCTGGTGGTCGGTCGGCTGCCAGCAGGGGGCGCAGCAGCCGGTCGTGGACCTTGGTGTAGAAGACCGCGACGCGTTGCCCGTCACCGGTCAGGGCGTAGGTGTTGGAGTGCTCGCGCCGGACGATGAGTCCTTTGAGGCGGAGTCGGCGCAGGTCATAGCTGGCCTGGGCCTGGGTGTAGGGGGCGCCGAGCAACGCGGCGACCTGTGCGCGCAGGGTGGCGTTGGTGAACCCGCCGACCAGGTTGGTGGCGATGAGCAGGGCGCCGACCAGGGCCATGACCCGAGGGTCGCCGAAGCGTAGGGCTGGGGCCCTCTGACCATCCACCAGGGATGGTTGCGCGACCCGCTCAAAGGCTGGGCTCGCGAGGACACAGCCCTGGCCGACCCGTTCATGGTCCACCAGTCGGTCATTGATGTCACGACCCTTGGCCGTGAGTTCCTCCAGGTGCTCCAGACGGCGTAGGCAGCCCAGGTCGCTCGGGTTGTTGATCACCGTCTCGATCCGCAGTGCCCGCCCGTCCTTGAGGCACTGCTTGACTCTGGAGTGCTTGAAGAAGGCGTTGACGGTGACGTCGACCTCGGGTGATGACCCGGGTAGCACAGACGCCGGGTCGTCTCGACCGATCCTGCCGGCCGAAGATCAGTTCGACGTGGTCCGGTCGGCCCGCGTCCAGGTTGTCGGTGACCAGCGCCTCGAAGAACGCCCGCCCGGCTCGGGGGGCGTCGAAGCAGATCGTGCGGGAGACCTCGACCTGACGCATGGACACGTCCCACCAGTAACCGCGGGCCCGGTCCGCAGGGCTCAACGGCAGCGGCAGCCGCGCCCACCAGCGTTCGCAGAACACTGTGATGGTGCCCGAACCCAACCGGTCGCAGATGCCCTGCAGCCCTTCCGGGTCATCGGTGGCCGCGAACCCGTTGGACAGCTCGGTGAACCCGATCCCGGCCTTGGCCGCCTGGCGCTTGGCCCACTCGTGCCCATTGACCCAGATCTTGACCGGGTAGGGGAAGTAGGCGCAGACCTTGATGAACGCCATCCCGAAGTCGGCATCCCACAGGTAGAAGTAGTAGCAGGTGACCCGCCGGTCGGCCTTGCCCCACCCGAAGTGCGGAGCCCCACCATCTCGGGCCGGCGTGCTGGTCGCGGTGAACACCCGCTGGAACTCTTGCGCCACCCCGATCGCGGCCACCCCCGCCCGGCCCGTGGCAGCTTGCGCGGCCACATGCCGGCGCATCACCTCGATCTTGCGGTCGCCCTTGGCGAACCGGATCACCGGGATCTGATTGTCCTTTGCGAACCGGCGCACCGAAACCCGGAAGGACTCACCGATCCTGGCCACCGCCGCCGGAGACGGAATCGGCTGACCACGAGAGGCCAAGAACTGCACGACCTGCCCACCGACCTGCACGTTCGGCAGGTACCCGTTCAAGTAGATCCGGTCCAGACACCGCAGATCCAACGTGACATGCCCGTCCAGGACATCGTTGATATTCACCGGCCGCGTCGCCATAGCGCACCTCCTACGGCCACCCTGCCGTCGTGCACCAGACTCCACCCATCACCCAGGTCCCGTCACCCCCCAACGCGACCCCCGCCCCTCTGCGGTCCGAGGCGGAGCCTCATTAGGCCATGCAGTTATGTCGCCCTGACGACACAACTGCATGGTCTGCTGATCGCCCGGGGTCAGGCTTGGGCGGACTCCAGCTGCTGACGGGTCTGCCGGTGCCGCTGCAGCACCACACCGACAGGCTGCACGATCTGCGTCTTGACCACCCCGTCGACGGACTCCTCCATCCGGTCGGCGATCAGCTGCTTGCGCCGGAGTGCGCCGGCCCGGGCCAGCACCCGGCCCAGTGCAGCGACCAGCAGCCCGGCGATCACCCCTCCGACGAGCAGCACGGCGGGCACCGGCAGCGGTCCCCACATCGGGACCTCCAGGTCGATCTGCAGCCAGCCGAACACCGCCAACACGGTCAGCCAGACCAGCCCCGCCACGGCGGTGAGCGCGAGCAGCGTCTGCACGAAGCGCAGCACCGACCACCACCACGGGTCGCGGGCCCGCAGCGAGGTGGACAACACGGCCTGGTCCAGGGCGTCGGCGAGCGTCGAGTGCTCGGCGTCGGCGACGTCCTCCACGGCGTCGGCCCAGCGCGGCGGCAGCCCGGCGCCCGCCCGCTCCCCCACCCGTCGGGTGGCCAGCTCCACCGCAGACCGGGCCGCGGGGGTCGCCGGCGGCAGGGACGTGCGACCCAGCACGGCGCCGACGTCGGAGGGCGCGATGCCGCTGAGCCCGGCCCGGTCGTCGCCGAGCCGCAGTCGACGCAACGGATCGGGGCGCGCGGCTGCCAACCAGCGGGTGAACGGCCAGCCGGTGCGAGCGGTGCTGCGTCGGCGGTAGTCCTGCTGCACCGCCCGCAGCACCACGGGTATGCCGGCTGCCTGGGACAGCGCTCGGTGCAGCTCCTCGCCCGCCACGTCGCCCGATGCCGGCTCGTCAGGCCCGACCCCCTCGGCCAGCATCCGCGCCGCGGCGCTCAGGTCGCCGCGCAGCCGGTGCTCGGCGGCGTTGCGCTCGCTGACGACCCCGCCGATCGCCTCCCGCAGCACGTCCAGGCCGCGGGTGGTCCGCGCGGAGGTTCCGATCACCTCGAAGTCACCGGCGCCGTCGGCGGCGATCAGCCGGCTCAGGTCCTGCTTGATCTTGTAGACCGCCGCGCTGTCGTCGATCCGGTCGATCTGGTTGAGCACGACGATCATCACGGTCTCGTGGTCCTGCAGTGTGGCGAGGTAGTCCTCGTGCAGCCGGGCATCGGCATACTTCTGCGGGTCGGTCACCCACACGAAGACGTCGGAGCGGGCCAGCAACCGGTCCGCCTCGACCCGGTGGGCGGTCTCCCGCGAGTCGAAGTCGGGCAGGTCGATCAGCACCAGCCCGTCGAGATCCGCAGCATCGGTGGAGCCGCCCGGACGCGAGCCCGACGACCCCGCACCCGACGACCCCGCACTGGGCGGCGCCGACACCTGGTGCCGGTGTGGCACGGCAAGCCAGTCCAGCAACGGTCCCGCGTCCTCCTCGCCCCACACCGCCGCCGTGGCGGTCGAGGTCGTGGGTCGGCGGGCGCCGCTCGTCGAGACGGTCTCACCGACCAGGGCATTGAACAGGGTCGACTTCCCCGATCCGGTGGCACCGGCCAGGCTCACCACGGTGCGCCCGCCCTTGAGCGCCCAGCGCTCCCGCACCCGCTGCACGACTTCCTGCGCCGAGGCAACCGCAGCGGGATCGAGCTGGGCCCCGCCGATCTCGATCGCCTCAGCGAGCTGGTCCGCCCGCCAGGTCAGCGACCCTCCCGCGCCCTTGCCGCCTTCGCCACCTTTGCGGCCGCGCCGCAGCACGGGGAATGCGGTGCTCATCGCGCCCGCTCCACGTCGTCGGCGGCGGCGCGAGTCTCGGCGATGGCCGAGCGCGACAGCGGCACCTCGTCGAGCACACCGTCGAAGCGTCCACGCTCGCGACGCAGCAGCGTCTCCACCCGCAGCAGCAGGGCCTGCCGCGCCTTGCGGGACATCTCGCGGACCGCCTGGTCGCCGAACACCGCTTCGAGGAGTCGCTGCGCCAGCACGGCCGAGCCGCCGGCGATCGCGACCTCGGCTCCGCTCAGACCGGCCGTGGCGCTGAAAGCCAGCAGCATCAGCAGCACCGCCAGGCCGTTGACCCCGAACGCCAGATAGCGGGCCGTCGAGCGCCGGCCACCCGCCTCCTCACGCACCATGTCGAGCACCTCGCCCTGCCAGTCCCGGATCAGCCGCTCCACCCGCTCCGGCAGATCCGGGGCACCCTTGCCCAGCTCGGGATGCACTTGCACGAGCGGGGCCCCGCCGGGCGTGCTGCGCCACGCCCGCGTCGCGGTGCTCGCCGCGACCTGGGTGTGTGAGATGACCAGGGCCGCTGCGCCCGACTGCAGGGCCTCCCCCAACGGCTCCGTCGCCACCGGTCGGCCGGTCACGAATGCGGTGACCCGGTCGCGCAGCCGGGCGATGCCCGCCTCCACCTGGCGCAGGAACTCCCCGGTCCCGACCAGCTCCTGCCAGCGCGCCAACACCTCGCCGCGCAGCAGCGAGCCGTCCTCCATCCCCTCCTCGACGCCGTCCAGGGCGTCGCGGTATGCCGTGTGCGCCAGCTGGCGCAGCCCGTCCCTGGAGGCCACCTGGGCCTCACCTGCCTCGATGAGCTCGGTCGCCCGGGCCGACAGCGAGCTCAGCGCCCCGTCCAGGGTCCGGCGGATCACCACCGAACGGGCTCGGGCATCGCCGGCCAGGCTGTGCAGCCACCCGGAGAGCCGGCTGGTGTCCCGCTCGGGCAGCAGGCCCCGCTCGTCGAGCCCTCCTTCGGCAACGGTGAACAGGGGCGCATCCCCCAGGCCCTGTTCGCCCAGCATCTGGGACAGGTGCAACCGCACTTCGGTGATCGCTTCGGGCGGCACCCGGTCCAGCACGATCGCGACTGACGTGCCCCGCTGCGAGGCCTGACGCAGCAGGTCCCACGGGACGGCGTCGGCATACCGGGCAGCGGTGGTGACGAAGACCCACAGGTCCGCTGCGGCGAGCAGCTGCCGGGCCAGGTCGCGGTTGGCCTGCACCACCGAGTCGATGTCGGGGGCGTCGAGTAGGGCCAGCCCACGGGGCAGCGCGGCGGAGGCGACCATCCGCACCGACGACGGGTCGGCGGTCTCGGTCGGGCCGCCGGTCAGCCGAGCCAGCCCAGGCAGGATCCGGGTGCCGGTGAACCAGGCGACATCCTCGGGGTGGTGCACCAGCACCGAGGCGCGGGTCGTCGGTCGCAGCACGCCGGGTCGGCTGACGACCTCGCCGACGACACTGTTGACCAGCGTCGATTTGCCGGCCCCGGTCGATCCGCCGACCACAGCGAGCAGTGGCGCGTCGAGGGAGCGCAACCGGGGCAGCACATAGTCGTCGAGCTGCTGGACCAGTGCGGAGCGGGCCGACCGGGCCTCGTCGACGTCGGGCAGCTCCAGAGGCAGCCGCACCACCTCCGCCGACTCGCGCAACCTCTCGACCGAGGTCAGCAGGGCCGCGCCTGCATCCGTGTCCGTCACGGGGGCAAGCCTGCCTCCTGTCGCGGTCCTCCACAAAAGGAATCGCCGTGACATGCGATGCGAGACCTGAGACCAGACCTCTGGATGGGCTTCGGGCGAGACAGTCTTGAGCCCTGAGTGCGCCCCCGGCAGGACTCGAAGCTGTCGGGCGGATTACAGTCAAGTTGCCTGGTCAGGCCCCTATTAGGGCTCTGAACAGCACCGACGCGGACTGTAACCCTAGGTCAAGAGCGGACACGAGCGGGCAGGATGTGGCACCCCTGTGGCACGTAAGTTGCACGGCATCAAGAGTGAGGAGCCTCGATGGGCAAGCCGAGGAAGCGACCGATCCGCCGAGGATTCGGCGCGATTCGGGTACTGCCCTCACGCCGCGTGCAGGCGAGCTACGTGGGGCCGGACCTCCAACGCTACTCGGCGCCGTACACGTTCGACACGCGCCTGGATGCGGAGGAGTGGTTGGCGGCCGAGCGCAGGCTGCTGACGAGCAACGCCTGGACGCCCCCAAAGGAACGGCAGCGAGCCACGCGAGCCGGGGCGACCTTGGCCGACTACGCCCCGGGCGCCGTGGACCGCCGTAGGGTGCGTGGCGAGCCGCTGCGGCCACGCACGCGGGTCTTGTACCTGTCCTTGGTTGAGCGAGTCATCCTGCCCGGCCTGGGCGCTCGGCCGCTGGGGAGCATTACGCCCGAGATCGTGGCCGATTGGTATGGGCAACTCGACCCACGTCACCCCACCCAGCGCGCCCATGCCTATTCGCTCCTGCGGACGATCTTGGGCCAGGCCGTGGAGGAACAACTGCTCCCGGCCAATCCATGTCAGGTACGCGGCGCCGGACGAGCGTCCAGGGCTCGCCGAATCCAGATCGCCACGCCCGATGAGTTGGTGAGCATCGCGGCCGCCATGCCCGGGCGGTTGCAACTGCTGGTGCTATTGGCGGGCTGGTGCGGGCTGCGCTACGGAGAGCTGGCCGAGCTTCGCCGGGGTGACATCGACACCGACCGCGGTCTGATCGCGGTATCCCGAGCCGTGGTGCGCGTCGCTGGCCAGGACCTGATAGGACTGCCCAAATCTCATGCCGGGGTGCGGGCGGTCGCTGTCCCCCCGCACCTGTTGCCGGCCATAGTTTCGCACTTGGACACCCATACCGGACCCGCGGCTAACGCCTTGTTGTTCCCGCGCCGCCCCGGCGACTCGCGCCACATGATGCACACCGAGCTGACGAAAACCTACAACAAGGCTCGAACCACCGCGGGCCGGCCGGACCTACGGCTGCACGACCTCCGGCACACCGGTGCGACGCTGGCCGCTCAGACGGGCGCCACACTTGCCGAGCTGATGGCCCGGCTTGGACATTCCACCCCGGCCGCCGCTCTCCGCTACCAGCACGCCGCGGCTGGTCGGGATGCACAGATCGCGGTCGCCTTGTCGAAACTGGCACTCATCCATGACCCACCCAGAGGGGGTGGGTGACAGGCGTTGTCGCCGCCCGCGTCTGCAGGGTCGGACGTGGAAGTACAAGGCGACAGAGTCGGTGCGGTTCTGACGGTGCTGTCGCCTACCACGAAGAACTCGCTTCCACGCAGCCCGAACG